>CAVDSU010000104.1:0-7876 GCA_963611685.1 bacterium | reverse complement strand
CCTGCGAAACCCTGGCCTAACTTCCTCCTTCCTCCTTCCTCCTTCCTCCTTTTTTCATCATGGCGCCGCCCTGCGCGGCGACATTACATTACCCCACATGCAGGACAAGAAGCCCTCCAATCCCTACATGAGCCTCGGAATTGTGCTCTCCCTCTGCGGGCACATGCTGCTCTTGGGAGGAATGGGCCTTGCCTGCGTGATGCACAAGCCGAAGCCGGAGGAGCTCATCATCCCCGTGGCACTCATGGAGGCCGCCCCCGCAACCCCCGCAGTCCAGGGACCCGCAGAACCCGAGCCCGCTAGCACACCCGAGCCGGAGCCGGAGCCCCCTGCCCCGGAACCTGAGCCCGAACCTACACCCCCTGCACCCGAGCCTGCGCCTGCGCCGATTGTAGAGACTCCGAAGGCAGAGCCCGAGAAGCCGAAGGTCGAGAAGCCGAAGCCCGAGAAGCCGAAGAAGCCGTCCTTGGAGGACCGTCTCAAGAGTGCTCCCAGCACCAAGAAGGACAAGCAGAAGCCCCAGAAGCCCAAGGACAGCCGTCAGGACGCCGCGAAGCGGATCCAGGACCGTCTTTCGCGCAGTGCGCCGTCCTCCACCGTCTCGCGTCCTACGGGAAGCAATCCCAATGCGGGGCTGACGGGCTCGCAGCTGAGTGCCTACGACTCCTACCTGGTATCGCACGTTCAGACGGCGTTGCAGACCTACTGGGACCGTTTAGGACCGGAGCATCTCTCCTCCCAGCCGCGTCCGGTGTGCATCACCCTGAACATTTCCACGGATGGCCGGATTCTCTCCGCCGCCATCGCCAATCCCTCCGACAGTGCCCAGATGAACGACTGTGCCAGGAAGCTCCTGGATGCCGTCCTGGGCCTGAAGCTGCCCCCCTTCTCCCAGGCCGGACTCAGCGTAAAGAGCGCCCTGCAATTCCGAGTGAACCTGGATTACCGGCGCGAAACCGGCCGCTAGCCGCAGGCCGCAGAGAGCACCATGCCCGCCCCCCTCTCCTTCCCCATCCAGAACCCGCTCCCCGTCAAGGTAGTGGGACGCTACCGCGAGGAGCTGCTGCCCCTCCTGGCGCCCTACCCCGTGCGGGTGCTCGCCCCCGAGGACCCCGCGACCCCCGCGCTGGTCATCTCCTACGGCGGCGACGGCACCCTCCTGGGTGCAGAACGCGACTTCCCCGGAATCCCCAAATTCCCCCTCCGGGACCGCTCCCATAACCCGCGCTGCCCCCTCCACGGCGAGGCGCTCTGCCTGGAACGCTTCTTCCACGGAGACTTCGCCCCCGCACGCTTTTCGAAGCTCCGCGCACATGTCGAGCACGGCGAGGAGCTGGTGGCCCTCAACGACTTGGTCATCGCCCGGCACCTTCATCCGCTGGGCGCCATCCGCGTGAGACTCTGGCAGGACGGCGCGGTGCTCTTTCCGCAGGTCATTGCGGACGCCGTTGTCATTGCGACGGTCTACGGAGCAACGGGATACTTCCAGAGCATCACGCGCGGCACCTTCCAGCGCGGCATTGGCGTGGCCTTCAGCAATGCCGTAGAGGGCGAGTGCTTCCGTGTCATCGCACCGGAGAGCCGTCTCGAGGTGGAGCTCCTCCGGGGTCCCGCCATTGTGCAAGCCGGCAACAACCCCGAGGGGCTTGCGTTGCCGGAGGGCCAGCGGCTGCTGGTGCTCCCCGACTCCCAACAGGCCACCATCTACGGCCTGGAGGCCTTCCGCTGCCGGCAGTGCCATCGCCTCCGCCAAGACGGACAGGGCGCACAGCCCATCCTCTAGGACAATCACGCCCCCACCCACCCGACGCCGGAACCACGCGCACGACATGCGCCCCGGCGCCAACGCGTACGCGCGCCCACGAAGTGCGCACGTACGCACGGGCGACCCCCCTTTCGCATTCCCACAAAACCCAATCGCAACCCTACTCATGGACCACAACACCATCCTCGCCCTCGTGCTGGCCGCCCTCCTGGGATATCTCCTGGGAAGCGTGCCCTGGGGGCTCCTCATCGGCCTCGTCAACGGCGTCGACATCCGCACCAAGGGCTCCCGGAACATCGGCTCCACCAACGTCACCCGCGTCTTGGGCGGCGGCTGGGGAAAGATCTGCTTCACCTTGGACTGCCTGAAGGGCCTCCTGGGCGTACTTCTGGGCGCCTGGCTCGTCGCGAAGATGGGCGTCGTTTCGCCGGTCTTCGCGAAGATGGCGGGTGGCGCCGGCGCGATTCTGGGCCATTGCTATCCCGTGTGGCTAAAATTCAAGGGTGGCAAGGGCGTCGCCACGGGTGGCGGCGTAGCGCTGGGCCTGGCGCCCTACCCGGTGATTTTGGCGCTGGTGCTGTGGGTGATTTTGGAGATGCGCACGGGCGTGGTTGCCATCGCCAGCCTGGGCGCCGCGGCGGCGGTGCTGTTGCTCTCGCTGCTCTTCCAGATGACCGGCTGGAGCCCCGTGGGCTGGCCCGTCATTTTGCTCTTCGCCTGCATGGTGGCCATCATTTTCTATCGCCACAAAGAGAACATCCAGCGCTTGCTGGAGGGCAAGGAGAACTCCTTCCGCAAGCCCGCCAAGAAGGGCGCCGCCCCTGAAAAGCCCGAGCCGAAGAAGTAGCCCCCTTTCCTCCGTGAAACCCTTTCCCGAACTGTAGTCCAACCACCCTCATCCCCTCCCCCTTTCCCATGTCTCAAGAGAATCCCCAGGAAACCGCCGCCGCGCCCTCCCAGCAGGAGAGCGCAAATGTCATCGCCCTCCGCCGCGCAAAGGTGGATGCCCTCCGCGCCGCCGGCAAGAACCTCTATGGACACCGCGTTGACGACCTGACCAGCACCGACGCCATCCGCCAGAAGCACGGCGCGGTGCCTACCGAGGGCGCCGAGGAGCCCCACGAGCCCATCTACCGCGTGGCGGGGCGCCTCATGGCCAAGCGCGTCATGGGAAAGTCCCTCTTCGCCAACCTGCAGGACGGCGCCGGGCACATCCAGCTCTACCTGCAGCGCCCCGAGATCGGTGACGAGCCCTACGCGGAGTTCAAGGCGCTGGATCTGGGCGACATCATCACCGCGGAAGGATACCCCTTCCACACCCGCACCGGCGAGCTCTCCCTCCACGTCACGCACTTCGAGCTGCTCTCCAAGAGCCTCCTGCCCCTCCCCGAGAAGTTCCATGGCCTCCAGGACATGGAGCAGCGCTACCGCCAGCGCTACCTGGACATGATCTGCAACGAGAACACCCGAAATGTCCTGGCGCTGCGCTCCAAGATCATCCGCGAATGCCGGAATTTCCTGGACCAGCGCGGATTCATGGAAGTGGAGACGCCCATCCTCCAGACCCTCGCCGGCGGCGCCGCCGCACGCCCCTTCAAGACCCACTTCAATGCCCTGGACATCCCCATGTATCTGCGCATCGCGCCGGAGCTCTACCTGAAGCGCCTCATCGTGGGCGGATTCGAGAAGGTCTATGAGATCGGCCGCGACTTCCGCAACGAGGGCATGGACCACAAGCACAACCCCGAATTCACCGTGCTGGAGCTCTACCAGGCATACTCCGACTGCCGCGGAATGATGGAGATCATGGAGTCCCTCATCACCACCGTCGCCCAGAACACCATCGGCACCCTGATCATCCACGGCGAAGACGGCAACACCATCGACCTCCATAGCCCCTGGCGCCGCGCTTCCTTCCACGAACTGCTGGAGGAGAAGATGGGCGCCGACTGGTGGAGCCTCAGCCTCGAGGAGCAGAAGCAGAAGGCACGCGCCCTGGATCTGGAGATCACCGACGACATGGACAGCTTCCATGTCTCCCACGAAATCTACGACCGCCTCATCGAATGCACCCTCCTCCAGCCCACCTTCGTCACCCGACTCCCCGCATACCTGGTGCCCCTGGCAAAGCGCTGCCCCGACAACCCGGAGCTGGTGGACGTCTACGAGCTGGCGATTGACGGCCGCGAGATGTGCCCCGGATACTCCGAGCTCAACGACCCCGTCGACCAGCGCGCGCGCTTCAATGCGCAGCTCATCGGCAAGGCCGACCAGGATGGCGAGGTGGAGCGCATCGACGAGGACTTCCTCAACGCCCTGGAATACGGCATGCCGCCCACCGGCGGACTGGGCCTGGGCATCGACCGGCTGGTCATGCTGCTCACCGGCGCCCGCTCCATCCGCGACGTGATCCTCTTCCCCACCATGAAGCCCAAGGCATAGAAAGCCGCCCCGACCATCCGCCATGCCGTCTCCGGAGGATCCCATCCTGCAGGACCTAACGCCCGCCCAGCTCGAGGCCGTCACGCACCTGGACGGCCCCATGCTGGTGGTGGCCGGCGCCGGCAGCGGAAAGACCCGCGTGGTCACCCGCCGCATCGCCTGGCTGCTGCGCAATGGCGTCTGGCCCTCCCAGATCCTGGCGATGACCTTCACCAACAAGGCGGCACGGGAGATGCGGGAGAGGGTGGAGGCGCTGGCGGGAGAGGCCCCCAAGGCCATCGGCACCTTCCACGGCTGCTGCGCACGATTCCTCCGGCGCGACATCGACAAGCTCCCCGGCTGCGGACGCACCCGCGATTTCGCCATCTACGACGAAGACGAGCGAAAGAGCATCCTGGCGCAGGTCCTCTCCGACTTCCACGGCACCACCCTGGAAGACCAGGTCGCCGAAATCACTCCCCGCGAACTGGGGAGCTTCATCGACATGGTCAAGAATCTGGATGTGGACTACCGGACGGGCGCCGAGCTCTGCCAGGCCATCCGCGGGAGCCTCTCCCCCGACGCCATGCAGGCGCTGGGCGAGCGCTACGAGGCGCACATGGCGCGCTGCAACGCCGTGGACTTCGACGACCTGTTGCTGCTCACGGTGAAGCTCCTGCGGGAGGTCCCCGGCATGCGGGAGATCTACCAGAACCGCTATCGCTACCTGCTGGTAGACGAGTATCAGGACACCAACCACGTCCAATACGAGCTCATCCGCCTGCTGGCCAACGAGAAGAACAACGTCCACGTCACCGGCGACCCCGACCAGTCCATCTACTCCTGGCGCGGCGCCGACTACCAGAATATCATGTCCTTCGAGCGGGACTTCCCCGGCGCAAAGCGCGTGGTCCTGGAGCAGAACTACCGCTCCACCCCGCGAATCCTGGCGGCCGCAAATGCGCTGATCCGCTGGAATACCGACCGCATCGAAAAGAACCTCTTCACCAAGAACCCCGACGGTCCCCAGATCACCGACATGCTGGTGGACACCGACCGCGAGGAGTCCGAGTGGATCCGCAAGAAGATCGCGGGGCTCCACCGGCGCGGCGCCCCCTGGCGCTCCTTCGCCATCTTCTACCGCACCAATGCGCAGAGCCGCGCGCTGGAAGAGGAGTTCGTCCACTACGGCATCCCCTACCAGCTGCTGGGCGGCCTCCGCTTCTATGAGCGCAAGGAGGTGAAGGACTACCTGTCGCTGTTGCGGCTGGTCGCCAATCCCAGCGACCAGGTCGCCTTCCTGCGCACGCTGGCCATGGCGCCCCGCGGCAAGGGCCTAGGGAAGGTCACTGCCGCCAAATTGGCCGCGCAGGCAGACGCGGCGGACTTGCCCATTTTGGACTACCTGGCCTCCGAGGGCTTTTTTTCCGCGCAGAAGGGCAAGAGCCAGCGTGCCATGCGTCTGCGGGGGCTCTCCGAATGGATGAGGGAGCTCCAGAGGATCCCGCGGGAGCTCCCCGCCTCCCAGGCCTTCCAGGAGATCGAGGCGTGCTCCGGCATCCTGGACTGCGCCGAGACCCTCTACGGCACCGAGAACATCCGCGCCCGCAAGGAAAATATCCAGTCCCTCTTCGAAAAGGCCGATATCTTCACCCGCGAACACCCGCAGGGCACCCTCCGGGATTTTCTGGAGGAAGTGGCCCTGGTCGCCGATGTGGACGCCCATGATCCGCAGGCCGATTCCGTCCTCCTCATGACCCTCCACTCCGCCAAGGGACTGGAATTCCCCTACGTCTTTATCACCGGCGTGGAAGAGGGGCTCCTTCCCCACGGCACCGCACTGGAATGCGGCGACCTGGATGGCGACGAAGAGGAATCCCGCACCGCCCTGGAGGAGGAGCGGCGGCTCTTCTACGTGGGCATCACCCGCGCACGGCAGGCGCTCTACCTGACGCACGCACGCCTGCGCGGGCGCTGGGGAAATGGCTTCCTGGAGCCCGCGGAGCCCTCGCGCTTCCTCGCGGAGATCCCCCCCGAACTGCGCCAGCGGAAGCAATTCCACCACGGCATCGAGCAGGACCGATACTCCGATTCCTATCCCGCAGAAGAGCCCTATTTCGGCAACCGCACGCGGGGACGCCGCTAGCAAAATCCCTCCTCACTCCTCTCTCCCCTTCCCCTTCCGTCCATGAAAGCACTGGAAATCCAAGGTCCGCAGCGCGCCTGCGGTTCGCTCCGTGTGGAGGGCAACAAGAATGCCGCGCTCCCCATGATCGCGGCGTCGCTCTTGACGCGGGAGCCCCTGGTGCTGCACGGCATGCCCACGATTTTGGATGTGCGCAACATGGTCGCCATTGCGGAGGCATTGGGCGTGCGAATCCGCTGGATTGACGGCGAGACCCTGGAGCTCCAGGCGTCAGACCTCGCCACCGCCACGCCCCCCGAAAGGCTCTGCCACGCCCTGCGCACCTCGCTGCTCTTCGCAGGACCCCTCACCGCACGGCTGGGCGAGGCACACCTCCCCCATCCCGGCGGCGACGTCATCGGGCGCCGGCGCCTGGACACGCACTTCTATGGTCTGGACAAGCTGGGCATTGACTGCACGCCCCGGGAGGGCTGCTACCACTTCCAGAAGCGCACCACGCCGCCTCCCGACGAGCGGCAGCTCTTCCTGGACGAGGCGAGCGTCACCGCCACCGAGCATATCATGATGACCGCCGCCCTCACGCCGGGATGCACCGTCATCCGAAATGCCGCCTGCGAGCCCCACGTGACCCAGCTGGCGCAGCTCCTCAATGCCATGGGCGCGAGGATCACCGGCGTGGAGACCAATCTCCTCCAAATCCAGGGCGTCCGGGACCTTCATGGCGCGGAATTCACCGTGGGCGCCGACCACGTGAATGCCGCCAGCTACCTGGCGCTGGCCGCCGCCACCGGCGGGTCCGTGGAGCTCACCGGGAATCTCTCCCTCCACGACTACTGGATGACCCGACGCGTCTTCCACCGGCTGGGCGCCACCATCTCCCTGGAGCCCGGGCGAATCCTCCTGAACCAGCAGGAACCCCTCCGCATCCGAAACGACCTGGATGGCTCCATGCCCACCATCGCCGACGGCCCCTGGCCACAATTCCCCTCCGACATGATGAGCTGCCTCATCGTCGCTGCCACACAGGCACAGGGGAGCGTACTCTTCTTCGAAAAAATGTTCGAGAGCCGAATCTACTTCGTGGACCGACTCATCTCCATGGGCGCCAACGCCGTCATCTGCGACCCACACCGCGCCGTCATCTCCGGAAAATGCACCCTCCATGGCGCGGAACTCATCTCCCCCGATATCCGCGCCGGAATGGCACTCGTCATCGCCGCATGCTGCGCCAAAGGAACCTCACTCATCCGAAACGCAGACATGATCTACCGCGGATACTCACACCTCCCACAGGCCCTCCAAAACCTCCACATCGACGCCCGAGAAATCGAGCTGTAACCCCACCCCCAAAAAAAGGAGGAAGGAGGAAGGAGGAAGTTAGGCCAGGGTTTCGCACGCGAAACCCCGCGCCGGAATCTACCGGCGCGTGCGCCAAGCGGGCGCCGGAGTGCGCCCGCATTCGCCGCCGGAAGGCGGAAGGGCGCCTGCAACGCGCGCTCTTCGGTAGGCGGGGGAATATCCAAAGGACTGGGGGCCGCCGCCCC
>CAVDSU010000103.1:0-7906 GCA_963611685.1 bacterium | reverse complement strand
GCCTAGCGAAATACCCAAAGGACGGGAGGCTGCCGCCCCCGTCCCCCTGCCTATGCTCTTCCGCCTACCGGCGGTACGGCGCGCGGAAGCGCGCCGCAAGTACCTAGCAACTAGTGGCTAGTGGCTAGTCTATAAGGTGCCGCAGGCGCTCTTCCGCCTACCGGCGGCACCAGTACCGCGGCGTAATTGCCGCGGTATTCCCGCGGAGCGGCCACACAAACCTTCTCCCTTCTACCTATCAACCTGCGCGCCAATATGGGCGCGCGTGATGCACGCGCCGGTAGATTCCGGCGCGGGGTTTCGCCTGCGAAACCCTGGCCAAATTTCCTCCTTCCTCCTTCCTCCTTCCTCCTTTTTCTCCCCCTACAGTATCATCCCCTTCAAGAAGGTGGCCATGACCTTCTCGGGGGACTTTTCGGGAGAGGCCTCGGCCAGCTTTCGTGCGGCGGCCTGATTTTCGGGATCCATGACGAATGCCAGGATCTTATGGAGGAGTTCGTCGGTAAGTCGGGGGCATGCCTCGGGGCTGCCGGCGGGGTATTCCGCGCCCTCGCCCTTCAGCAGGAATGCGGGCGTGGTATGGAGGATCACGGCGAATTCCTCCACGCGCTTCTGGGTGGTAGTGATATTTTCTACCTCCAGCTTGGTATAGAGGCTATGCGAGATCCCCAAATGCGCCGCCATCTCGACCTGCGTAAGGCCGAGCTTCTTGCGGAAATATCTCAATTGGGTCGCGAGACTGATCTGTCCCTCGGGAAATGCTTTATGCTTCGGCATTGTCTACTTCAACGGGAGAGAAAAAGGAAAACGAACGAAGGCGGCGGCGGAGTCGAAGGATCGCGGCGGGTCAGTCCTTTCGGAACTGCGCCATCAGGACGGCGGCAAAGATGATGCAGCAGCCGACAATTTCCCGGGCATTCAGGGTCTCGCCCAGGAGAAGCCATCCCCCTAGGGCGGAAATCACGGACTCCAGGCTCATGACCAGCGTGGCCACCACGGGATGGACGTATTTCTGTCCCACGCACTGCAGGGTATACGCCACGCCGCTGGAGAGCACGCCGCAGAAGAGAAGAGGCCACAGCGCCTTCGTGATTGCGGAGAAAGAGAGGGATTCCCCGGCAAACGGCACGACCACCAGGGAGACCACGCCTGCGCACAGGAATTGCAGGAAAGAGAGCCGGAAGCAGTCCGTCTTCGCCACATAGCGGTCCACCAGGAGAATCTGCACCGCAAAGAGCACCGCGCACGCCAGAAGCCACAGGTCGCTCCCCTGGAGACGAAAGCCCTTCAGGGAGACGCCACACAACAGCGCGCTGCCCGCCAGCGCCAGCACCGCGGCAATCCACACCACCACGGAGGTGCGCCGCCCCAAGAAGACAGCGAAGATGGGCACGATGATGATGTACAGCGCCGTCAAAAAGCCCGCCTTTCCCACGGCGGCGCCCACGATGCCCACCTGCTGGCAGAGACTGGCGCAGCCCAGCGCCAGTCCGCAGAGGAGTCCGCCCACCAGCAGCTGGATCCGTCCAATCGGCGTGTGTGCCGAGCCCCAGAGCGAGGGTTTTCGGCCATCCAGGCGATCCAGCAGCGCAATGCAGGGCACCAGCGCCAGCGCGCCGATGAAGGAGCGAATGGCGTTGAAGCCGCAGGGCCCCAGGAACTCCATGCCCTTCTTCTGGGCAGAGAAGGCGAGTCCCCAGATTGAGGCGCAGACCAGAAGGGCGAGGAGTCCCCCGCGCTTGCGGGAGGATGACGAAGAGAGATCCATGGAAGGGAGGGCAGCGGAAGGCGGTGTCCGCCGGGATGCGCGCCGGCGGAGGCAACAAGGGGGTGCTTTTTTCGGAAAAAACGAACGGGGAGTCCCCGTGGGCGAAGGGTCTTTCGCCGCAGCGGGGATTCCCCGATATGCGCCTGGAGTCAGGCGCGTCTATTGCCGGTCGGGACTAGAGCTGGCTGGCGGAGCGGGCGCGCAGGGCGGCCACGACGTCGCGGACATCCTGCGTGCGGTCCTTGGGCATGATCAGCACGGCGTCGTCGTCCACAACCACCACCATGTCCTTGAGGCCCACGGCAGCCACCGCCACCTTGTCCTGTCCGGGAGAATTGTAGATGATGCTGGAATTGCAGTCGAGCACCACGGGATTTCCGAAGGCGACATTGCCCTCCTGGTCCAAGGGGAAGGTGCGCTGGATGACCTCCCAGTTGCCCAGGTCGTCCCACAGGAAATTCCCGGGGATCACGCAGATGCGGTCGGACTTCTCCATGAGCGCGTAGTCGATGGAGATATCGGGCATGGCGTCGAAGATGGTGTGGGCGCGCTTCTCGTCGCAGGAGAGCAGTGCGTCGGTCATGTCCTCCAGGGTCTCGGCCAGGATGGGATTGGCGCGGCCGAATTCGTTCTGGAAGGTAGAGAGGCGCCAGAAGAACATGCCGGAGTTCCAGTAGCAGGAGCCGCCCGCGATGTACTTCGCCGCGGTCTGGGCATCGGGCTTCTCGTGGAAGGAGAGGACCTTGTAGAGGGGGAACTTCTCGTTGCTGTTCAAGGAGTGGTTGTCCTTGCCCACCTGCAGATAGCCGTATCCGGTCTCGGGACGCACGGGGCGGATGCCGATGGTGATGAGGGTGTCGTTGTTCTCGGCCTCATCCAGGGCGGCGGTGACGGTCTCGGCGAAGGGCGCCACGTCGGGAATGCGGTGGTCGGCGGTGAGCACGCCCATGGTGACTCCCTCGGGACCCAGCTCACGATGCTTGGCCAAAATCGCGGCGGAGGCGTAGATGAGGCATCCGGCGGTGTTGCGCTGGCTGGGCTCCGCCAGGACATTCTCCGCGGGAATTCCCAGGTTGCAGTCCAGGATGGGCTGGCGCAGCGACTGGCTGGTGGCGATGTAGATGTTCTCGGCGGGCAGCACCGCCTTTGCGCGCTCCACCGCCTCGGCCAGGAGGGAATGACCACTGCTGGTCAGAGTCAGAAGCTGCTTGGGGCGGGAAGCGCGGGACAGCGGCCAGAAACGCTCGCCGGTACCACCGGCCATGATGACGATGACTCTCATTAGGGTGTGTTCTCCTTCCCTGTTGGGGTTTTGGTCTGGCTTTTGCCTCCAGGACGCGGCGGGCGGGCGCCGCGCGAAAGGCGGCACCGGCTCGCCGTGGGAAGCACGAATGAGCCCCTACCGCCCGGTGAATCCGGGGGCGGGCTTTGCGGGTGTGGAACGGCAGATGACCTTCGACTCGTCCCAAAGTTCTTCCAGCTGGTAGAAATTCCTCATCTCCGGCTCCAGGATGTGCACCAGCACCACGCCGTAGTCCTGGGCCATCCAGCGGCTCTCGGCGTCGCCGTCGGTGCCGCGCGGCTTTCGGCCGGTCTCCAGCATGGCGCGCTTCACGTGGTCCGCGATGGCGCGGATATGCGGCATGGAGGTGCCGCTGCACACGAGGTAGTATTCGGCCACCATGGCCTGGCGTTCGCGCACGTCGAAGAGGAGGATGTCCTGTGCCTTGGCGTCTTCGCAGGCCTTCATGCAGAGCTTCGCCAGCTCCAGGCTGTCCAGCTCGGCGGCGGGCGCCTTCGGGGTCTTTTCGGTGTTATCCATAGATGCGGTAGAGATAGAGAGAAGAAAGGGCTTTCGTTTTTTTTGGGGGAGCGTCTACTGTTCCCTATAGAGTCCGTGCTCCTGGATGTAGTTCCAGACGCTCTTGGGAAGGGCCTCGGAGAGATCCTCGCCGCGGGCAATGCGCTCGCGGATCTCGGAAGAAGAGAGCTCCCAGGTGGGGAAGTCCTCCTCGGAAAGCATGCCCTTCACCAGCTTCGGCGCCAGGGACTGGAAGGTGCGCACTACCTCCACGGGTCCCATGGGCTGCACGCCGGCACGGGGATAGACCAGGAACTCGAAGTTCTTCAGCAGGCCACCCGCGTTGTGCCAATTCTGCAGATCCCGCAGGCAATCGGTGCCCATGAGGAAGCGGATCTCCACATCGGGGTAGATCCGGGAGAGCATCATCAGGGTGTCGTAGGTGTAGGAATACTGTCCGCCTCGCCGCAACTCCACGTCGGAGACCCCCATGCGGTATTGGCGCTCCTGCTGGCGGCCGTCGGGATAGGTGACCACGTAGCTCTCCTGCTCCGCCAATGCCTCGGCAAGCGCCAGCTGAAGCATCTCCATGCGCTGCGCGCCGGTGTCCATCATGCCGGCGCCCTTGAAGGGGGAGCGGCGTGCGGGAACGAAGAGGACCTCGTCCGCCAAATCGTGCTCCAGCACCTGCCGCGCCAGCCGAATATGCCCCACGTGCACGGGATCGAAGGAGCCGCCAAAGACCGCCATGCGCCACTTGCGGGCGAAGGGCAGTCCCTCGTTGGGATTCACCTCCTCCAGCAGCCCCTCCTCGGGAGCAGGAGCCCCGCCGGGAGCCCTGCGGTCATCGCGCTCCCGGCGGCGCCGGCGCTCGGAAAAATCGTCATCCATCATAAAAAAAGCCAGAAAATAAAGACAAGGGATTCCGCCAACGGCAGATCGAAAAGAACATCCCGGACAAGCGAAGGAGAGGGGTGCCCCCCTCCTCGTTTTCGGAGAGAGAAGCCGTCGTTACGGCTCCCGGCATAATCTACCCCGCCAATGCGGGTCTCCTCAGGCACGCAGGCAGAAAAGCCGGGAGACCCGCGGGGGGGCAGCAGGGAAGGAATGCCGTGGCGGAAGCGACGCACGACCCGCCTCGCCGCCCGGAGACGCGGCGAACGCGCATCCGGGGGTGAGTGATGTGAGAGGCGAAGGGGTGCGTCGGGAGGGAGGGAACGGGCGAGGGTGCTACTCCTCGTCCTCCTCTTCCTTGGCGGCCGCCTCCTGGATCTGCTTTGCCAGAGCGGAGGGGACGGGATCGTAGCGGTCGAATTCCATGCTGAAGCCGCCGCGTCCCTGGGTCATGGAGCGCAACTGGCTGGGGTACTTGTAGACCTCGGCCAGCGGCATCTCCGCGGAGAGGATCTGCTGGCCGTCCTGACGGTCCATTCCCAGGATGCGTCCACGGCGGGTGTTCAGATCGCCCTGGATGGCGCCCATGTATTCGTCGGGGAATTCGATGGTGAGGCGCATGATGGGCTCCAGCAGCTCGGGCTTCGCCTGCGCCATGGCGGCGCGGAAGGCGCCGCGGGTCGCGATCTTGAACGCCATTTCGGAGGAGTCCACGGGGTGGTACTTTCCGAAGAAGACGACCGCCTTGAAGTTAATGCACTTGGAGTGGGAGAGGGGTCCGGAGAGACGGGTCTCGGCCACGCCCTTCTCGATGGCGGGAATGAAGTTCTTGGGGATGGCGCCGCCCACGACCTCGTTGCCGAACTGGTACTCCTCCTCCGCGGTGCCCTGGAAGGGCTCCAGGCGCATGTGCACCTCGGCGAACTGGCCGTGTCCACCAGACTGCTTCTTGTGGCGGAACTCGGCCTTGCCAATGCCACGGACGGTCTCGCGATAGGCCACCTTCGGGGAGTCCAGGGTCACCTGGACCTTGAAGTCGTTCTTCATGCGGTTCACCAGCAGGTTGATCTGCTGGTCGCCCATGCCGTAGATCACGGTCTGGTGGGTCTCCGCATCGCGCACCATCTTCAGGGTCTTGTCCTCCGCCAGCAGACGGCCCAGCGCCGCGGCCAGCTTGTCGTCCTCGCCCTTGGTGGCGGCGGCGATGGAGTAGATGGTGGTGGGCTGCGGATAGTCCACGGGCCCCATGACGACGTCCGTGGCGCCGCCGGAGAGGATCTCCAGCATGCCGGTGTTCTTCAGCTTGGCGACCGCCACGATCTCGCCGGGGCCCGCTTCGTCCACATTCTCCTGGTTCTTGCCCTGGATCCGCAGCAGTCCGCCCAGGCGCTCCTTGCCCTGGTTGGAGGTGTTCACCAAGTCCATGTCCTTGCGCAGCACGCCGGAGAGCACGCGGATGTAGGTGAGCTGTCCGATGAAGAGGTCGTTCACGGACTTGAAGATGTATCCCACGGGGGCGTCGCCCTTGCGGTCAATGCTGCCGGAGGCCAGGTTCAGGGGGACGGCGTCGATGGGTGCGGGGCCATACTGGGCGATGAAGTCCAGCATCTCGGTCACGCCGATGTCCTTTGCCACGGAGCCCGCAAAGAGGGGCACCACATTCTCCTGCAGCACGGCCTTGCGCAGGCCATTCAGGATGTCCTCGTCAGAGAGGGTGCCCTCCTCAAAGAACTTCTCCATGAGCGCCTCGTCGGACTCGGCGACGCACTCGATCAGGTCCTGGTGGCTCTTGGCGCCGAAGTCGCCCAGGGCGGCGGAGCCCTCCTTGGACAGCGCACTGGCGACGCCCTTCAGGGCGCTCTTCTCGCCAACCGGCAGAGTCACGGAGACACACGCCTTGCGGATGCAGGTCTCCTTCAGGCGCTCCACAGTGCGGGCGAAATCCGCCTCGTCCTTGTCGCAGCCATTCACAAAGACCATTCGGGGCAAATGGAGCTTCCGAGCCTGGCGCCAGGCGCGGATGGTCCCGGGACCAATGTCCTGGGAGGCGTCCACCACCAAGACCAGCAGGTCGGTGGAGGAAATCGCATTGAGGGCGTCGCCGCAGAAGTCGGTGGCTCCGGGAGTGTCGACGAAGAAGAAATGGCCGTCCTTCCAGGGGGTGTTCAGGATGGCGGAATAGATGGAGCTCTTCTTCTCCTGCTCCTCCTTGCGGAAGTCGGAGACGCTGGTGCCGGCATCCACACTGCCCTGACGGGAAACCGCGCCGCCCTTGAAGAGAATCAGGTCGGACAGCGAGGTCTTGCCGGCTCCCGCCTGGCCAGCCAATACGAAGTTGCGAATACGGTCAGTAGAACAGTTTTTCACAGATCTCTCCTTGAGGGCTTGGTTTGGATGACAAATTGGCCTCCCGACATGGACGCGTTCTACACGCCCGGACGCCAGAAAAGGCAGCGACAAAAAAAGGGTTCGAGGAAAGGAATCAGGAGCAGAAGGACGCGACAATCCTCGCCGACACACAAAAATTCCACACGAAAGACGCCCCCCGGCTGGAGACCTCGGCCACCCACCATAAAAGACGCCCCCGGAAATACGGCGGCGAAATCGGAGAATCCCCAAGCGCCCTACCCTTCCTGGAATGCTCAAAATGTAACACACACCCTCACCACTTTACAAGCCACATTCACAATATTTTCACCCTTTCTTCTTGATTTCCAAAGAATTACAAAAAGAGGACTACCCCCGACACGGCAAGACAAATCCTGTCAAAAGACTATCATTGAAATATCATCTGACAGGTCCTTCCCGGTTTTGTCATGACGCACTGACGCGGCGGCACGGCGCGCAGAAGCGCGCCGGAAGTACCTAGCAACTAGTGGCTAGTCTATAAGGCGCCGCAGGCGCTCTTCCGCCTATCGGCGGTACGGCATCGCCTCCGATAACGGTGCTAGCCAAAAAGCGCCCCTGCCTAGCGAAATACCCAAAGGACGGGAGGCTGCCGCCCCCGTCCCCCTGCCTATGCTCTTCCGCCTACCGGCGGTACGGTGCGGCACAGTTTCTGTGCCGCAAGTACCTAGCAATTAGTGGCTAGTCTATAAGGTGCCTGCGGCGCTCTTCCGCCGCTGCGCGGCGGAACGGCATCGCCTCCGATAACGGTGCTAGCCTAAAAGCGCCCCTGCCTAGCGAAATACCCAAAGGACGGGAGGCTGCCGCCCCCGTCCCCCTGCCTATGCTCTTCCGCCTACCGGCGGTACGGTGCGGCACAGTTTCTGTGCCGCAAGTACCTAGCAATTAGTGGCTAGTCTATAAGGTGCCTGCGGCGCTCTTCCGCCGCTGCGCGGCGGAACGGCATCGCCTCCGATAACGGTGCTAGCCTAAAAGCGCCCCTGCCTAGCGAAATACCCAAAGGACGGGAGGCTGCCGCCCCCGTCCCCCTGCCTATG
>CAVDSU010000102.1:0-7908 GCA_963611685.1 bacterium | reverse complement strand
CAGTCTCCGGGATCCCTTCTCCTTCAGCGAAGAAGACTGGAAGATCGCGGAGTACGCACCCAAAATCGTAACCGCATCTGTCACAGATGATCCGTCCATTCCGCAGCCGCGCAAATTCCCCGAAACCCTTGCGCTCAACCTCACGGACTTGCAAAACTTCCTCCAAGACGGCATCGAGGCGTATTACCAAAAAGCCCTGGGCTTTGGATCATCAAAGCCCCAAAAAACTTTGAGTTTTGGCAAAAAGCAGAACAACGAAAGTTCCGCATACGACCAGGAACCCCTGGACAATGACAACCTACAAGCTTCTCTGTGCCGAAAGAAGCTCGTAAGGGTAGCAAGACCATACGTTGACAAGGCCAGCGGGACTCTCGATCCCTCTTCCGAAGCCCTTCAGAAAGACCTTGAACAATGCAAAAGCGATTTCCGCGGAAAGAACATGCTTCCCTACGGCATTCTGGGCGAGAATTCCTTCCATAACTACCAGGAAGAACTCGAAAACAACGCCAAAGAACTTTCGAAGCTCGGACTATTCTCCACGGAAGACTGTGAATGCGCTCTCACTTTTGCCATTCCCCTGGAGAGTGGCGACACTTGCACGGTCATTCTAAAAGACGACATCCGAACGGCCATCCAAAATGGCACGCAGTCCCCACGAATCCTACATCCCTGCTTCGGCGAAAAAATCAGCAGAAAACATAAGCTTCTTGCCTGCCTACAAAGACTGCTATGGCAGGCCACTCACACCAAGTGCACTCCTATCCCTGCCTATGTCTTCTCTGTAACAGACCCGCAGAACGCTAACATATGTGATAGCTGCGCCTATGTCCCAGACCACGACCTAGAAGAAAAGGAGGGAGAAAAGGAAGAAAAAAATGTCATCACTCCCGAGATGGAGAGCCAGGCTTCACGGAATCTCCTGGAGACAATCTGCAAGGCCTATCTGCAGACCTTTCAACAGCCCATTCCGATTCATGAAGATTCTAATAAGGACCAAAAAAATATCCCCCTATGTCATGGAGAAGACGAACTCAAGTCCCTCTTCCCGGGCGTCTCGGAGGATTTCCTGCAAGGCATCCTAGCCCAAGCAAAAAACATTAGCGACGCCATATATCGCGTTTCCCAAACCGCGCAAAATCCTCAAAAAAATTCAAACAGAAGAAAAAATTCTTCTGGTCAGAAGAAATAAGTTAGCGGGGAAAAAATAAAACATAGAAACCCTACCATAAGCAGAACTATGGATAACGAATCGGCAGAAAAATTTACGGAACTCAATGTGTCGAAGTGCCCCCTTTCCGGCACCATTGTAGTGGAAGCCGGTGCGGGCACCGGCAAGACCTACAACATCACCGAAATCTACTTACGCCTGATTTTGGAGGGCAGAGCCACGGCAGACCAGATTCTTGTCGTAACCTTCACCGAGGCCGCCACAAAAGAATTGCGCACTCGCCTCAGAAAACGCCTGACGGAGGCCCTCGAAAAACAAGCGAAAGACTCTGTTGAGAACAGCCGTCTAAAGCAAGCCCTATCGATCTTTGACGCAGCCCCTGTCTTCACCATCCACGGCTTCTGCCACAGAATGCTCCAGGAACACACCTTTGAAAGCGGCATCCGATACGGCCAGGAACTACGAGGCGATCCCCAAGACAACATCACGAACGCCTACGCGAATTTCTACCGGCACTTCCTCTATAACACCCAGGAGGGCTCCCCTTCGCTGATTCGCGCCAAACTCTGGCAAGAACTGGGTCTCACGCCGGACGGCCTAAAGGGCAAGACCCGCAACTGCCTCGGAAAATCGCGAGACAAGATCATCTGGGCGGATGACAGCAACATGGAGGGGAAGTCGCTTGAGGAAATCCTGAACGACACCGAGAATTTTCTGCGGGAAAAGGAGGGCCAGCTAAACCAGGATCCTAAGAACGACGAGCTCCGCAAAGCCTATCAGCAGCGAGTCATGAAGACGGCAATCTTCTATGTCGGCTGGAAACTGGCAGAGGACAAGGAGCAGGAAAACTTCATGACCTTCGACGATCTGCTCAAGAAGATGCGGGAGCGTCTGAAATCCAAGTCTTATGGGCAGGAATTCCGCAAGACCATCCGAGACCAATTCAAATACGCCTTCATTGACGAATTCCAGGACACCGACGATGTCCAGAACGACATCTTCCGAATGCTCTTCCGAGAAGACGGCATGGATCGGCAAGAGGACCGTGCGCTCTTCCTCATCGGGGATCCCAAACAGGCCATCTACGGTTTCCGCAACGGCGATGTCTTTACCTACCTGGACGCCACGAAAAACGAGGGTGCCATGCACCGCTTCTCCCTCACCTGCAATTGGCGTTCCTCCCAAGAATTCATCGGCGCACTCAATGCCATGCGCGAAAGACGAGGCGAGGATTTCTTTTTGCTCGGTGACATGATCCGCTTCCCGGAAATCGGGACGCCGAGCGCAGAAAAATCGGAGCGCCATCTCCTGAAAGGCAATGAAATCGTGACGAACGAAAACAACGCACTGCTTCATTGCAATTTCAGCAAAAATAAGGGCGAATACATCGAATACATGATCAAGGAAATCCACGCCATGGTAAAAGAAGGGCGCCTGAATTTCTGGGAAAAGCAAGAGGGTGCGGCTCCCCAACAGCGGCGAGTCCGCTATAAGGACATCGCGGTGCTTTGCAAATCAAACGGCGATGTTACTGAGACTGCCAAAGATCTCAGCGCGGCGGGAATTCCCTGCGCTATCGTCAAGTCCTCCTCCCTTTTCGGAACCGATGAGGCGAAGCAAATGCTGAAATTCCTCCAGGTTCTCTTGGATCCCGGGAATCGGCCTCAAGCAAGTCGTCTCCTCATCACCAATTTTGTTCCGAAGTTCTCTGTAGTCCAGTTAAATACCCTCGCGCAAAAAGAACTGAATCTTCCTCAAAAACTCCGCGAACTTCTTGAAATCTGGCAAAAGGAATCCTTCCGTGCCATGTTCTCCGCCTTCCTAAACAGCACCATGACGGAGCTATTGGGCGAAGGGATTCCGGAGGCCTTGGAAATTTCGGATCTCACCGTAGGGAAGGCCTATCTCACACACGCCATACCGCTAGGAAGCAAAGCCCCCCTAGCCATCCTCCAGCAGGTCCAGGAGGCCCTCCAAAAGAGACAAACAGAGGAACGCCTTGGCGTGGGCGGACTCGTAAAATTCCTCCAAGACAGAATTGCGAATGCTGATGACGAAGCGGATGCCTACCCCTTGCGCCGTTCGACCGAAGATGACGCCGTCCAACTCCTGACCATCCACAAAAGCAAGGGCCTAGAATTCCCCATCGTCTACGTGCTGGGACTGCTTACAACGGAGCTTGTAAAAAACGCCAATGGCTCCGAGATATGGGGGACTCGATTCCACGACAGATCCTCCGGGAACTATGCCGTTCGCTACGATATGACCGGCGAATACGTTAAAGGATCGACCGCAAGCAAAAGCGACTACAGGGATGACGCGGATCAAGAAGCCACAGAGGAACTTCTCCGCCTCTTCTACGTAGCCGTCACACGCGCACAATATCTCTGTCGGGTGTTAGCAGGCAATCGTAAGTTCGGAGCGTTTCATAAGGTCTTAACCGTTGGGGAGAAAGGATGTCTCCCCTACTTCGGGGAAAAAGTCACCGCCTTCCTCTCCTGGCTCCAGGAAGGCACCACTGCGGAGGAAGAGAAACCAGAGGAGCCACCCACGTCGGTGGCGGAGAACTTCCCGAAGGACAACATTGCCCTTCCGCGCGGGTGGTGCACCTGCAGCTTCAGTTCACTTGCGCAGGGCGGGGGTGTGAGTCCCGCGGAGGGCTCCGATGGCGCTGGCGTCCCGGGGGTCAAGGATGCGAATTCTGTGGAGGAGGACGAAGGGGAATCCGATCCCAGCCAGGACAGCGAGGACAATCCCGCAACCGGTGAGGATTCCGTAGGCAACGAAGGCAATGCCGAGGAGCTGGCGCCCATCTTCCGCTTCCCCCGCGGAAAGCTGGCGGGCACCTGCTGGCACGAAATCCTGGAATTCTTGGATTTCCAGGGGAGTGTGGAGAGCCAGAGGGCGTCCCTGTGGGAGCCGATGCTGGATCGAAGCAGCCAGCTCCCCAAGAATGCCCCGGACGAGCGCGAAGCGCGCATCCATGCCTTTGGGGACATGCTGGAGGGCGTCTTGGAGACCGCCCTCCCCGATCCCGCGGATCCCTCGAAGCGTCTCGGCTTTGCCCTGAAGGACATCCCCCAGGACCACCGCCGGAGCGAGCTGCGGTTCTTCTTCCGCCTGAAGAACGGCATCCGTGGCAGCGTGCTGGCGGAGCTTCTTGACAGTCACAAGATCCCCCGAAACACCGACTGGGCGCCCACTCGCGGCAAGGAGCATGGCTGGGTGTTGAATGGCAGCCTGGACCTCCTCTTCCAAAGTCCCCAGGATGGGAAGTACTACATCCTGGACTGGAAGACCAACGCCTTGAACCAAAGGATGTCGGGCTTCGATCAAGACGGCATGGAGAAAGAGATGCAGGAGCACTTCTACCACCTGCAGTATCTCCTCTACACCGTGGCATTCCTCCATGCCTACCAATCCCTCAACCGCGATTGGACGCTGACCCCGGAAAGCTACGACAGACTCTTTGGCGGCGTCCTCTACTGTTTCCTGCGCGGCGTCACGAAGGACTCCCAGGACACCAATGGCTTCTACGCACGGCGTCCCGAATTCACGCTCATCGAAAAGCTCTTCGACGAGTTGCAGCCATGCGCGAATCCCGACGCCCAATAGACCTCTTTTTTACTACACAGACATAGCCATGAGCGAAACGAACCATACCACAGAAAGCCCGAAGACCTCCGTTTTGGCGGAGGAATTCGCCGACATGCTCATCCGCCGAGGAGGCGTAACGAAAGGAGCAGAAGCCCTCCGCGCCCTCGCCGCCGAGGTCATGACACATTTTGAAAACGGGGATGCCGCCCTGGAAATCGCCCACGACGAGGATATCCTGGAGGAGCATCTCCAGGACTGGTCGAAGGTCGTGGCCCTAGACGAGCAGGAGGACTGGGAGCATCCCATCCATCCCCTGATCTGGGTGCCCTTCCACGGGCTAGTCCACTACCTCAACAAGGGCGACGGACTCCTCTACCTCTCGCGGTGCCGCCAGGCGGAACGCCGCATCGGCGCCTTCGTCCGCGACTGCCTCTCCCACAACCGGATTGGTGGCTTTGAAGAGCCCTCCGAGGAGAAAGTCATGGGACTCACAGAGAAGCTCGCCAGCAAGGACTCCCGAGAGCAGCGGGAGGCGGTGAAGAAGTGTTCGGGGAAGCGCCTGGCGGTCTTGACGGGTGGTCCCGGCACCGGCAAGACCACCACTCTGGGCGCCATCCTGCTTTTGGAGCTTCAGCATAATCCGGGGCTCTCCATTGGTCTATGCGCCCCCACGGGAAAGGCCGCCGCGCAGATGCGGAAGTCCCTCCAGGACGAGCTGAAGGGTGTGAAAGACATCGCCAACCGGGACCGGCTCCTCGCCCTGCAGCCCACCACCCTCCACAAGCTGCTGGGCATCACCTTATATCGAAACGGCCTCCCCCGATACCACCACGGAAATCCCCTTCCCTACCAGCTCGTAGTGGTGGACGAGAGCTCCATGGTGGACCTGAATGCCTTCTCCCGGCTCATCGACGCACTCCCCCAAAACGCCCGACTCCTGCTCCTGGGCGACAAAGACCAGCTGGACGCCGTGGAAACCGGCGTGGTCTTCGCCGATCTGGTGAAATTCCTGGAGGAGAAACACCCGGATTGCCTTCAGAAACTGAAAACCAACTTCCGCTCCAAGGACATCGAAAGCCTCGTGGATTTCGCCCACTGGCTGTCAGAAATAAAGACCGACATTGCTTCCACGGGCATCCCCCTGCCCTACGAAACCATCCCCGGCGGCGAAGCAAAACTCTCCTCCAACCTCGAGGGACTTTTCAACGCCACGGACGACGCCAAGTTCCGCGCGAAGATGCCGCAGGGAGGAGACGAAGCCATCCTGCGAGAATTAACGACCTGGTTTGAGAGGCTAAACCTGAAGCCCCCCGTGCGGAAGGGAGATGAATCCCCAGAAGATTATGCGCGGGCGTGGCTGGAGTTCCACGAAAAGTTCAAGGTCCTCTGCGCCACGAGAGGCGGTTTCCTCGGCCTCAACAAAATGAACTGCCGCATGAAGGAGATCCTCGCCTCGAAGGGACACGGTGAGGAGGGCATCCCGCTGATGAACACGCGCAACGACTCCGTCCTGGGACTCAAGAATGGCGACGTCGGCGTGCGCCTGGGGGACCGCGTATACTTCTGGGACTACTCCGAGGATGCGCAGAGCGACATCAAGTCCGTCCCCTACACGCAGCTGGTGGACCAGTGCGAGGAGGCCTACGCCATCACCATCCACAAATCCCAGGGTTCCTCCTACGACAATGTGCTGGTGACGCTCCCCGACGACCTGAAAAATCCCCTGCTGACCCGAAACCTGTTCTATACCGCCATCACCCGCGCCAAGAAGTCCTGCCTCATCTGGGCGACGCAGGAGAGCGCAAAAAAAGCCATCAAGACCCCGACGGACCGCGTCTCCGGACTGGCGAGGCTCTGCAACGTGGATCCCGACGCCACGCCCCACGAAAAAGACTGTTATCTCTGCGAAGACGGGAAGTTCATCGCCGTGGATCCCGATGCCCCCAAGAACAACGACGGCGCCCCCGCGCAGCCCTGATTGCGGCGTTCCATGGAATGCGATTCCCCCATCCTGGACTCCCCGGCGCTGGAGGCGGTGCTGTCGCAGCACAACCGCCGGTGGTGCGACGCGCTGTCGACCTGGCATGCCCGCAGCGGGGTCCGCTGGACTCCGGGCATGGTAGCCGACCACGACCTGCGCATGACCATGGAGACCTACCTCCCTTGGAAGGAATTCGCGGTCTCCCTGCGCGCCGTGGCGCGGCAAGCCCTGCCCTCCCTCGAATGGATCCCCGTGCTGTTGCGGGAGGGTTTTTCGGAGATGGAGACCATCCTGGACTTCTGGGAGGAGCTGGGCGAGCCCTTCCGGGGTCGCTGCGGTCTCCAGAAGGAGGAGCTCCTGACCTTCTTCTGCGCCTGCGCCGATCCCCCGCGCTTCGGGACCACCTTGGGACGATATCCACAACAGCTGGAACAACTCCCCCGCTGCAGGAGCCTCCTGGATCTGGGATGCGGCGTGGGACTGGGCACCCTGGAAGCCGCCCGACGCACCGGCGCCGAACGAGTCCTGGGGGTCACCAGCGAACCCTTGGAGGTCTGGATGGCAAGCCATCGGCGCCTCCCCCATGATCCGCGACGCAACGCGCTCTTCCCCCAATTCGACGCCATCCCCGCGGAGTTCCAAACCGCGAATATCCTGGAATTCCGCCCCCACGAACAATACGACCTGATTCTCTGCAATGGACTGGCCGGCGGACGATTCCTCCATCGCCCCGAAGACCTGGAGAAATTCCTGAATCTGCTGGACAGCGCCCTCGCCCCCCACGGCACCGCCGCACTGGCAAACGCCTTCCATACCGGCTGGCAGACCACCACCGAGGACCTCCTGCACCGCGCCACAAAACGGGGATGGAACATTACAGGCTCTTGGCGCTGCGCATTCGCGCGCCGCAAAAAAAGGCTATAAGTACTTAGCAATTAGTGGCTAGTGGCTAGTTTGCAAGGTGCCTGCGGCGCTCTTCCGCCTGCCGGCGGCGCGGCACATGTGTGCCGCAAGTACTTAGCAATTAGTGGCTAGTGGCTAGTTTGCAAGGTGCCTGCGGCGCTCTTCCGCCTGCCGGCGGCGCGGCACATGTGTGCCGCAAGTACTTAGCAATTAGTGGCTAGTGGCTAGTTTGCAAGGTGCCTGCGGCGCTCTTCCGCCT
>CAVDSU010000101.1:0-7989 GCA_963611685.1 bacterium | reverse complement strand
TGCGGCGCGTTCATGCGGCATTTAGAACACGCTGAATTGGATAGCGACCCAGTGGCTCACGGAGGCCGCCAAGACGAATGCGTGCCAGATTGTGTGCATATAGGGTGTCTTGTCCATGGCGTAGAATGGCACGCCGAGGGTATAGAGTCCCCCGCCCACCAGGAGCATCACGAATCCCGGGGTATCGAGGAGTTGATAGAGTGGTTTAAAGAAGAGTACCGCCTCCCATCCCATCACGAGAGTAATCAGGAGCGTAAGCCATTCCCTTCGGGGTTTAATGACGGTCTCGGCGAGGATGCCGAAGGCGGCGAGGATCCAGGTGACCACCAGCACCCAGATTCCGAGGGAGGAGTCCTTTAGCGTCACCAATGCGAAGGGCGTGTAGCTGCCGGCGATCAGGAGATAGATCGAGATATGGTCGAAAGCCTGGAGGACTCCCTTGACCTCCCAGCGTCGCACCAGGTGATAGAGTGCGGAGGCGGAGTAGAGGACCAGGAGAGTGGTGCCGTAGATTGCGGCGGAGACGATCTTCCGGGGGTCGCCGGTCTCGGCGGTCTTGACGCACATGAAGGTCAGGGCGAAGAGACTGAAGACGGCGCCGGAGAAGTGTGTGCCGAAATTGGCCCATTCCTCCGCCTTGCTGCGGTGGAAGTCCTGTCCCCAGTGCTGGATTTGCTCCAGCACCTTCCGGAAGCGTCGTTCCATCCGCCGATCTGCGGGTGCGGGGGCCTGTGTGGGGGCTTCTTTTGGGGAGCTATTCTGGGACATCGTGGAAAAAAGGGCGCAAAAAGGAAGCAGGGGAAGGCCAGGAATCAGGAATCGTGCCCCCCGCGCACGCGCGCTTTTTCCATTGTTTTCCGCGCGGTGCGGTGGGTGTGCTTAGACGGCTTTCGGAGAGAAAGTGTTCCGCCCCCTTTTCCCGTTGTGATGGCTTGCGAGAAAAGGAGGCGTCTTGATCGTGTGGGGGTGTGTTCTCCCCCGGGGAGTCTTTTTTTTATGCGTGGAGCATATTCTGGCCGCCGGTCACGGGGATGGCCTGTCCGGTCTCATACTGCTGTTCCACGCAGTAGACGATGGCGCGGCCCACGTCCTCGGGGAGGCAGCCGCGGTGCATGGGCACCTTCGCCATGTAAAACTCGCGGACGTCATCCACATTCTTGGCGCCGGGGACCTTTCCTGCCTGGAGATACTGGACGAAGAGTCCCTTGACCGGGTCGCTCCAGAGCGGTCCGTCCAGGTAGTTTCCGGGGCAGACGGAATTGACCTTGATGTGGCTGGTGACCAGCTCCTTGGCGAAGGACTGCGTGAGTCCGATGCCGCCGAACTTGGAGCCGGCGTAGGCGCCATTGCGGTTGGAACCCTCCAGACCGCTCTTGGAATTCACCTGAACGATGTCAGTCCAGGGGCTGTCGGGGCGGACCATCTGGCGGGACATCACGCGGGCGGCGTGCTTGCAGCAGAGGAAGTATCCCAGGTAGTTGATGTTGGTGACGAAGGCGAAGTCCTTCAGGGTCAGTTCCATGACGGAGCCGGAGCGGACCACGCCGGCGTTGTTGACGAAGAGGTCGATGCCGCCCACATTGCGGACGATGTCGGCGACCATCTTCTCCACGGAGGCCTCGTCAGCCACATTGACCGCCACGGCGAACGCCCGGTTCTTGCCGTTGGCGGCATTGAGGCCATCGGCGGCGGCCTTCGCGCCATCGAAATTCATGTCGGCGAGCACCAGGGTGCCGCCCTCCTTTGCCAGATGCTGTGCGATGCCCAGACCGAAGCCCTGTGCGCCACCGGTGACCACGCAGACGCGGTTCTGGAGGCGATTGGCCTTTCCGGCGGCATTGACGGAGCGGCGGTAGGACTCCACCTCCCAATTTTCGATGAAGGAGTATTCGGGATCGGTCAGGTAGAAGACGCCGCCGAACGCCGCGGTGAGGGCCTCGATCTTCCGGGCGTTCACCAGAGCGATGGCGGAGGAGATGGCGTCGTTCAGCGTGGCGCCCACGGTGAAGAGAGCTTTTCCGGGGACCTCCACCACCTTGGGGAGATATCCGCGCTCTTTCCGGAAGGCGGCGATGGCCTCGGGGGTAGGCTCGCCGCGGAAAGCGAAGGACTTCGCGTAGACCACGTGGTCGGGCGTGAGGGGTCCGGCGTAGGCGGGGGAGTTTCCGACGCAGTGGACGATGGGGAGGGGCCCGCCGTCCTCCGCGAGCAGTGCGCGCAGTCGGGGGGCGATCTCCAGAAGATCCTGGTCAGAGGCCTCTCCCATTTCGGGCTCTTCCAGGGAGACGCCGGCCTGCTGGTAGGCGGCCTTCAGGGTATCCATCACCTGCGTATAGGTCTCCTCGACCTCCTGGATGGTGTTTCCGCCGATGAAGACGCCGTGCTTCTGGAGGAAGAGGACGCGGGGCTGTTCGCCAGTGGCGGCCTGTGCGGCGTCGAGGGCCTCCTTGACCACGAAGGCGAGCGTGCTGCCGGGATTGCAGTAGTCCAGCCAGAGCGCCTTGGGGAAGAGCTTCTTCGCGGCCTGTGCGCCGTCGCGGGAGCAGGTGAGTCCGTTGACCAGTGCGGGGTGGGTATGGACGATGAAGGGGTACTGGATCACCTCATGGACGGGCGCCTCCACGGAGGGTCGTCCGGCGCCCTGGGGGCGGACGGCGGCCAGCTGGAGATTTTTGACGACCTCCTCGCGGGCCTCGGCGGGGACTGCGGGCGCCACGGTGAAGACCTGCTGGAGCGCCTTTCGGTCCATCTTCAGGAACTGCTCCGGGCGGATGGTGGCCAGCGCCACTCCGGAGGGCTTGATGTAGAGCTCATCGGCGGTCTTGAAGGAGGTATTGCCGCCGCCCAGGAAGACGTAATCGGGATCCGCGCCATACTTCCGCGAGAGCGCGGCCAGTTGTTCAAGAGATTCTGCTGTAGACATGGTGTTGTTTCCTTTCTGGTTACTTCAGGGTTGGGATATCGAGCTTAAGGCGAATGCAAGTGGGCACATCCAGATTCTGCTGATTCAGAATGACCGGACGCAAGGAGGCGAAGACTCCCCGTGGCAGCTCGTCGAACTCCATGGCGCGCTTCCGGTCCTCGGACTCGCTGCGACGGCGGGTATCGACGCGGGGCTGGAGGAAGAGCGCCAGGTATCCGATGGCGGTCTCCCCAATCCACCGCACGGCCTGTTCGTAGGCATTTTCCCGGGAGGGATCGGGGAAGAGCGGCCCCATCTGGGCACAATCTAACGCCAAGACGTGGTAGTGCTGGGCAAAAAGGACCTCCAGAGTCTGGGAAGCGCGCTCCTGGCACTCCGTGGAATCGAAGGCGTGGGGAAGAGCGGCCACCGCGACTGCGGGGATGCCGCGGCTGCGCGCCATTCCCAGGGCCACCTGCGCGTAGAAGCCGCAGACATTGCCGCCCAGGCAAGTGACCACCATGAGCATCTGGCAGTCCTGAAGGCGGGATTCCAATCCTGTCTCCAGTGCCTCGCGGGCCTGTGCGGCCTGGGTGCCTGCGGGGAGGACGGGCGGTGGCGGAACCACGAGGGTATCCAGGGTATGGAGCCGCTGGAGCTGTTCCTGGTCGGAGTCCACGGCCAGGATCCGTCCGTTTTCCAGGGCGCCCCGCTGGTAGAGGTAGAAGGCGGCCCGGGAGCCGGCGGTGCCGATGCCCACGAGGAGAATTTTGGGGATTTCTGTCATGCTGTCGAAGAACTCGCGAGACCGTGCGTCTTTTTTTTACCAATCCCGGAGGGAATCCCAGAAGGACTTCACCTTTCCCAAGACGCCCATTTCCTTTACCTGATTCTGGAGCTGCAGCAGGTGTTCCAGGCATCCGGCGCGCAGTGCGCCCAGCAGGATGGCGTCTTCGGGGGTGATCGTTTGATGGGGGAGTGGCCGGACGCCGTAGGGAGTCGCCACGCGGAAATGCCGGCCGGGGAAGACCTTCTCCGCCAGCACGGTAACCTGTGGGAGGGTCGCGCCCACGCCGGTAAGGAGGATCTCGTTGCCCAGCCAGGCGTTCACGCCCTCTTCCTCCAGGCGCTGCTTCAACAGCTGGAAGAGCTCCTCAATGCGCGCGGCGACGATGATTTCCACGGCAGAGCCACAGACCATGGTGGTGTCGTTGGGGCCCTCCTTGATGGTCAAGCGGCGGACCGCGCCATCCCGCTTCACATCCAGAGAGCAACGGAGGCCCTCCATCTTCTTCAGGATGTCGCGCCCCGTCTCGAAGCGCAGTCCCAGTGCGATGGAGAGATCATTGGCGGCGTGGTCGATGCCGATGGGGATTTGTCCGTAGGAGGGCCCTCCCCACTTTGCGGGGATGCTATAGGAGGTCATTCCGGCGCCCAGATCCACGACGAGCCCCTGTGGTTCGTCCAATTGCGTCGGGGGGAAGATTCCGCTGGAGAGTGCGACGGGCGCATAGATCAGGTAATTGAAGCTGCACTGCGGGGGCAGGGCATTCTGTCCGATGCGCTGCACGCACTCGATTGCGGCGATGTCCGCGGTGAAGAAAATGGATTCGCAGGAGAGCTTCGCGCCGGTGCGGCCGATGGCGCTGAAGAGGAATGGCCCGTCATCCAGCCGGAAGCCCCGAGCCATAAGGCCGCAGGGGAGTATCATCTCGCCGGGGACACCGAGGTCGACACCCTCGGCGTTGACGGAAATCTGGTGGATCAGGTCCATCTGGTCCTGGGGAGTCACGGGCTGTTGCTCATCCAGCTCGACCTCGTTCGTCATGGTCCGCGCATGGATATAATCTCCGGAGAGCACCAAGACCAGTGCGCAGGGGATTTCCTCGCAGCCGGCCTGTTCCCAGCACGCGCGAAGCGCCTGGGAGAGCTCCTCGGAGACGATTTCGGGAGCGACGGGCTCGTCGCGGCGGACCTTCCGGGAGGCAACGGTGGCGTATCCCAGGATCTCTATTCCACTGGCTGCGTTCCCGGGATCCTCGAAGGTGGCGGTCACCGCGCGGATCACGTCGCTGCCCAAAACGGCCGCGGTAAAAATGTCCTTTCTGCTTTTCATCGATCCAATAAAGAGGGAAAAAATCGGCCACAAATATAATGGACGCCCCCGGGGTTGCCTCCCCCCAAAAACCGCCGCCCCGCCACCGCGTCACCCCGCAGGCGGCGCGTCCTGCTGCGCGGGGACGAGGGCGATTCTTTGGGCGGCGATTCCCAGTGCGGCCCAGAGGAAGCGTTTTGAGGCGGCGTCTTCCCAGAAGAATGCGAAGAGGACTCCGGAGAGCATGAGTGCCAGGGGCAGGAGCTGGCGTTTTTGGGTCGCACGGAGGAGGAGTCCTGCCAGGAAAAAGAGCACCGCGGCCAATGCGGGGAGTCCGAAGAACGAGAGGAGATTCAGGTATTCGTTATGGGGATCCATGAAGGTGGAGTAGAGGGGCGTCTCTTCCTCGAAGCCGTAGGGCTCCAGGATCGCCCGGATCTTCTCCGGATTCCCCAGGGGCGTGTAGCGTCGGCGGAGTTCGCCGGGAGTGTGCCCGAAGAGCTTGTCTGCCCAATTGCCCTCCAAGAAAATCCGTGCGTAGATCTCCTGGTGCACGGAGTAATTCCCCCGTCCGTGGAAATTCACCCATGGCGCCGTCCGCAGGGCGGGGTAGGTCTGGAAAATGACGGTGATGAGGCAGAGGAGTCCGAAGGCATGGAGGAGGACGGCGGCCAGCAGTCGGGGGCACAGGGGCTTCAGGCGGGGCCAGAGGGCGAAGGCCCCCAGGAGGAGTCCGAAGGTCATGACGCTCATCTTGGAGGCGGTGGCCAGCAGCGGCAGAAGAGCAATCAATGTGGCAAGCGCCAGCAGGAGGAACTGTCGAAAGGAGGCCGTGCGGAGCCGTTCCTGGAGGGCGGGGAGACAGAGAAGAGCGGGGAGGATGTATGCGCCGCCCAGGAGATTCGGGTTGGAGAAAAGGAACTGGTAGCGCGTCACCAGGGCATTGGGATCCAGGCGGGCGAAGTGCTTGTCGTGGTAGAGCAGGAAGCCCCGTGCGCCCCCCGGATCCGCACAGGCCTTGCTGAGAAGCCACCCCAGGAAGACGCCCAGGAGGACGCATAGTCCCGCGCGGAGGCAGACGTCGTCCTTCGGCAACGGCGTAACGCGGTAGTAGAAAAAAAGCGCCGCCATATAGGCGAGCACGGCAAAATCGAAACAGGCAACGCCCTCGCCACGAAGGAGATGCACGCATACCGCCAGCGCCATCCAGGCGCCCGCGAACAAGAGCGCCAGGCACTCCTTCCGCAGGAGCGCAACGACCTCGCCGCGGCGCTGCCAGAGTCGCCACAACAGCACGGGGACGAAGCCCTCGGAGAGCTGGAGCTTCCCTTGCGTGGGGAAAGGCAGGAATAGGACGCACAGCAACGCCAGTCCCGCGTAGGAAAAGAAGGATTCGGTTTGATCTTGCCGGAGGGGTGTCATGACTTCGCTCCCTTAAATGCGCGACGGGGACTCCGTGGCGAAGGCCCCCCGGAAGGCGGAGGGCACCGCATAGCGCTCCCGGAGTTCCTCCGGCGTGGCCCAATGGATTCCCGGAGGCAAGGACGCCAGGGCGGTGGAGCCCACAGCAATCCGCACCAGATAGTTTCGCATCTCCCATTGGCGATGCGTAAAGAGGTGGCGGCTGTCGGGGAGGCGGCGCAAGACGACCTCGGAGGACTTCGCGCCCCATTCCGCCACGAGGGCCTTCGCGCGGGCACCCGTGAGCCATCCAGAGACCACCAGGGGCTCCCACATGCGAGCCAGCAGACCGCCCTCGCCCCGGCGACGCAACGCCAGGCGCCCAGAGACATCCTCCACTCGGAGGACCGTCCATTTTTCCACGGGGCGTTCGGGGCGCTTTGCGGGAGCGGGGAACTCCTGCTCGCGGCCCTGTTGATGCGCGAGACATTCGCCGGAGAGCGGACACTCTTGGCAGTGCGGCCTGCCATGGGGAATGCAGACCACCTCCCCCAGCTCCATCCAGGCCTGCGTGAAGGCGCCGCAACTCCCCACTTCCATCCACGAGGCAAAAAGCGCCGTCGCTTCCGAACGGGATACCTCGCGGGAAAACAGCCGGGAAAGCACCCGCAGGACATTGCCGTCCACGGCGGGACGCGCCTCGCCCAGCACAATGGAGGCAATGGCGCCGGCGGTGTAGTCGCCAACGCCCGGCAAGGCACGCCACTGCTCCCAGCTGGACGGAAAGGCGCCCTCTTCGACAATCTGCTTTGCGGCACGATGGAGATTCCGTGCCCGAGAATAATACCCGAGGCCCTCCCATAGCTTCAACAACGACTCCTCGGGGAGCGCCGCCAGGTCCTCCACGCGGGGACAGACCGCGAGAATCCGTGCGTACGCCTCCCGCACCGCCTCAATCCGCGTCTGCTGCAACATCACCTCCGACAGCCAGGCATGGTAGGGATCCGGGGGATCCTCCCGCCAAGGCAACGCGCGCGCCTGGCGGGCATACCAATCGAGGATGGCCGCAACGGTGGAATTCATGGGCGGGAATATATCTGCCGCACAGGGGACCGCCCCAGAATGTCCTTTCTTTTCCCCTCACCGTTTGCAATTCTCACGCAAGGGGATATCTTAACCCACGCGTCTTTTGGGTCTCCATCGTCTAGTGGCCTAGGACACCAGGTTTTCATCCTGGTAACAGGAGTTCAATTCTCCTTGGAGATGCCACTACCGCAAGGCTTGCAAAAAAACATTTCTATTCCCGGAGAGGTGGCTGAGTGGCCGAAAGTAACGGTTTGCTAAACCGTCGTAGCAGTAATGCTACCGGGGGTTCGAATCCCCCCCTCTCCGCCAGTATCTTCAAAAAAGGGTCCCGCGAATTTTCCGCGGGGCCCTTTTTTTGTTACCCCAAAAAAGGAGGAAGGAGGAAACCTCCTTTTTCAAAAGTCGGCGCGCCCCCGTTCCAACGCTGGCTTTCTATCGGCACGCATGGGCTGCCGCCCCCGTCCCCCCGAATTCGTGGCTAAGCGCCAGTGGATAGTGGATAGCC
>CAVDSU010000100.1:0-8001 GCA_963611685.1 bacterium | reverse complement strand
TTGGCGCACGCGCCGGTAGATTCCGGCGCGGGGTTTCGCCTGCGAAACCCTGGCCAAACTTCCTCCTTCCTCCTTCCTCCTTCCTCCTTTTTTTGCCGTATCCGGGTGGCTACTGCAGAAATCTTGGGTCCACATCCACCTCCACGGGGACCCTCCGCAGTTCGGCTGCGGGGGTTTCTGCCATGGCGCGTCGGCAGGCGGCGACCAGTGCGCGCACATTGACGGAGCGCAGGAGCAGCTGGTATCGGAATTTTCCCGCCAGTCGTGCGAAGGGGGCGGGCATGGGTCCCAGGACCATGACCTCCGAAGAGAGCCTCGGCTGCACGCGTGCGGCGAAGGCCTCGGCCGCTCCGCGGGCGGTCTCCTCCTCCTCGTGTCGGAAATGCAGGAGCACCAGGTGTCCGTAGGGTGGGAAGACCAGGCTTTCCCGTGCCGGCAGCTCCTGTTCGGCGAAGGCGTGGTAGTCGTGGTGTTTTGCGGCGACCAGTGCGTAGTTGTCGGGCGTGCAAGTCTGCACCACCACCCGTCCCGGGAGCTCTCCGCGCCCGGCGCGTCCGGCCACCTGCGTGATCAAGTCGAAGGTTCGTTCTGCCGAACGGAAATCCGGCAGATTCAGTCCGATGTCCGCCTGGATGATTCCCACCACGGTCACGTGGGGGAAATCCAGTCCCTTGGCGATCATCTGTGTGCCGATGAGGATATCGATGTGCCGTCCGCGGAAGGCCTCCAGCACCTTCCGGTAGGACTCCGCCGTCGTCATGGTATCCGAGTCCATGCGCGCCACCAGGGCATTCGGGAAGACCGCGCGCGTCACCGCCTCCACGCGCTCGGTGCCATAGCCGCCAAAGCGAATGCGGGGATTTCCGCATTGTGGGCAGACCTCCGGGGCGTCCAGGGTGGCGTTGCAGTGATGGCACACCAGCTTACCGATCTTCCGGTGGAAGGTATACGTGACGCTGCAATTGTCGCAGCTGGCGGTGTATCCGCACTCGGAGCAGGTCAGCGTGGTGGCGTATCCCCGCCGATTGAGGAAGAGAATCACCTGTTCGTGACGGGAGAGCGCCTGGTCGACGAGCTCCTTCAGCCGACGCGAAAAGAAGCTTCCGCGCTCCTCCTCCTTCCGGAGGGAGCGCTCCAGGCGCATGTCCACCACCTCCACCGGCGGCAGCGGATGGGAGTCCACGCGCTCCGGCATCTCCACCAGGCGGTACTTCCCCACCTGGCAATTGTGGTAGGACTCCAGGGAGGGCGTGGCGGAGCCCAACACCACCGCGCAACCCTCCAGGCATCCCCGCACCACCGCCACATCTCGCGCGTTGTAGCGGGGCATCTCGTCCTGCTTGTAGGTGGATTCGTGCTCCTCGTCCACCACCACCAGCCCCAAGTCCCGGAAGGGCGCGAAGAGCGCCGAGCGTGCGCCCACCGCGATGCGGCTCTTTCCGCCGGCGATGCGGGTCCATTCGTCGAAGCGCTGTCCGTCGGTGAGGCCGCTATGGAGCACGGAGACCTGTTCGCCGAAGCGTTGCCGGAAGCGCAGCGCGGTCTGGGGCGTCAGAGCGATCTCGGGCACCAGGACGATGGCGGAGCGGCCCTTCTTCAGGCAGTGGTCGATCGCCTGGAGATAGACCTCCGTCTTGCCGCTGCCCGTGACCCCATGAAGCAGGATGGGCTTCGGACGCGCGGAATCCAGCTCCTCCACAATCGCCGACAGCGCCGACGCCTGGCAGGGCGTCAGCGCCTTCGGGGAGTCCCGCTGAATCACCACATTCCCGAAGGGATCGCGCTCCTCCACGCGCTTGGACTTGACCAGCCAGCCCTTCTCCACCAGACCATCAATCACGCTCTTGCTGGCGTCCACGGCGCCCAGGGTCTCGCGGGCGGGGAGGCTTCCGCCCAGCCGCACCAGGGTCTTGAGGACCTTCTGGCGCTTGGGCGTCAATGCCTGGAACTCCGCACTCCCCTGATCCAGCGCCTTGGGGGCCAAATCGATGTACTCCGCCTCACGATGCTGCATCTCGCCCTTTCGCACCACGGCGGGCAGCAGATTCCAGATCACCCTCTCATGGGTGGCGCAGTAGTATTCGCAGAGCCAGTCCGCCAGCTTCAATAGCTGTGGCGGAAATTGCCGTGAGGGGTCCTCCACCGCCAGAAGCGGCGACGCCTGAAAGGCGGATTGCTCCTTCAGCTTCAAGACATAGCCGGACTTCTCCGTGGTGCGGAACATCGCGCGCACGCGGCATCCCGGATAGACCGCCCCTACCGGCCACTCCAGAGGCACCAGGTAGTCGAAACACTTCCCCGTCGCCAAATTGAATACTACCTCGGCAAACATTCGCTCAAATCCCTAAACTCCATCTCTCCCCAAGGAGGCCCCTCGGACTCCCGCAATATGTCTCATCCCCCCTCCCGCGAGAAAAAAACGCCAGACGGCCCGCGGAAAAAGCCTCCTCCCGCGGACCGCCAAGCGGCGTCCTCGACGCTAGAAGGACTTCGCGAAGTCCACGGGAGCGCCGCCGTCCTGCGCCACGGTCTTCTTGGGGTAGCGGCTGGTGGCGATGAGCTCCTGGAGCTTCGCCTCGTAGATGCTGGAGTCCAGAGGCAGGGTGACGGGCTTCTTGAGGAAGCCGGAGAGCATCATGGCATTGCCCAGCTCCAGGCCGCGGATGCCCTCCTCGATGGGGGCCTTCAGCTTGGCGCCGTTGCGGATGGCGTCCACCACATTGGCGACCACGCGCATGTGCTGGGTCTGCCCGACCTCGTCGGGAGCGAAGAAGATCTCGCAGTCCCAGGTCTCGGGGGGCTGGAAGCCGGTCTTCGCCGTGCGGATGTGCTCCTGGGTGGAGATCGCATGGCGCTTGTAGAGGAGGCGGTTGTTCTCGAAGACCACGCGGCCGTGCTCGCCAGCGATCTCCAGGCGGTTGGTTCCGGGGGCCTCGCCCGTGGTGGTGATGAAGTTTCCGGTGGCGCCATTGGGATACTCCAGGTAGGCATTCACCTCGTCCTCCACCTCGATGTCGTGATGCTTGCCCAAGAAGATGTGGGCGTCCACCAGGCAGGGCATTCCGAAGAGCCAGGTCATGAGGTCCAGCTGGTGGGGGCACTGGTTGGTCAGCACGCCGCCGCCCTCGCCGCGCCAGGAGGCACGCCAGTCGCCAGAGTCGTAATACTGCTGGGTGCGATACCAGTCGGTGATGATCCAGTTCACACGGCGGATCTCGCCCAGGTCGCCGGACTCGATGAGCTGCTTGATCTTGATGTGGGCGTCCCGCGTGCGCTGGTTCAACATGATGCCCTTCACTAACTCGGGATGCTTCGCGCACTCCGCCAATAGACGCTCGGCGTCCGCCTTGTGCACGCACAACGGCTTCTCCACATTCACGTGCATGCCGTGGTTCATCGCCTCAATCGCCAATTTCGCATGCTGGAAGTGCGGCACCTCAATCATCGCCAACTCCACGCCGGACTTCTCGAAGAACTCCTCATCCGTGGTGTAGAAGGACACGTTTTCCCGCGCCGAGGGCTGAATGCGGTCAAACTGCTTGGGATTCAGGTCGCAGACGGCAGTCAGCTTCGCACCAGGCACCTGATGAAGCGTATTGGCAATGGCGGAGCCCATGTTGCCACAGCCAATAATGCCGATTTTTACCGGTTCCATAAAAAAAACGTCCTAAAAGCTTTGAGGGTGAGACGGGGAGAAAAAGGACGCGTGCCCCTTCCCGCTTATGCACAAGCAAGGACGGGACTTTCGCGCCGCAGGAAAAACTGCGGGATAATATACCCCGAGCAGGGTATATTAGGCGACTTTCCAATAGGAAATGCCCGAGTGGCGAAATGGCAGACGCAAGAGACTTAAAATCTCTCGATGGAGACATCTTGCGGGTTCGAGTCCCGCCTCGGGCACCACAATCACAATCCCCCCCGCAAGCAAAAAGGCGGCGAAGACTCCCCCATTCCCGGGATGCCCTCGCCGCCTTTCGCGTTCTTGGGTCCTCAAGGCCGTTCCGCCTTCTTGGCGGCCGCCGAGGCATTCTGCGGCGTCCTAGTGTTTTCTTCGGTCGAGCTTGACGGCCAGCCGCATTCCGAGGGACTGGAAGACCTGTGCCACCGCCACCAGGAGCACCAGCGTGATCATCATGATGGTGGTGTTGTAGCGGTGGTATCCGTATCGGATGGCCAGGTCGCCCAGTCCGCCGCCGCCCACGGCGCCCGCCATGGCGGAGTATCCCAGGATGGTTCCCACGGCGATGGTGACGCCCACAATGAGGGAGGTCCGCGCCTCCGGCAACAGCACCTTCGCAATGATCTGCCAGAGCGAGGCGCCCATGGACTCGGCGGCCTCCACCACGCCGCGGTCGACCTCCTTCAGGGAGGACTCCACCATGCGCCCCACGAAGGGCGCCGCGGAGATGACCAGGGGCACGATGGTGGCGTTGGAGCCGTAGGACTTTCCCACCAGCATCCGGGTGAAGGGGATGATGACCACCAGCAGGATGATGAAGGGGACGCTTCGCAGGAGATTGCAGACCACGTCCAGGGAGCGGTAGACGGGCTGGCAGGGGCGCAGTCCCTGCTGGTCGGTGACCGTCAGCGCGATTCCCAGGGGGATTCCCAGGAGATACGCGAAGAGCGTGGAGACCAGCGTCATGTAGAGGGTCTCCAGCGTGGCTTCCGTCAGCATGACGACGAGCTGCGTGGTCTGGGTGCTGGCTCCCAGGGAGCCCAGGAAATTCGTCAGAAACTCATTCATGGCTTTGTGCCTCCTCCACCTCGAGGGGATTCAGGCCCTTGCGTTGGAAGAACTCCATGAACTTCTCGGCGAGGGGTTCGGAATCGGGCAGCTGCACAATCATCTCGCCCACCGCGCGGCCATTGACGGTCTTGGTGGCGGCATAGAGGATATTCAGGGGCGTGCGGCACTCGATCATGATATTGCCCAACATGGGCTCGAAGGCGGTCAATCCGGTGAAGGTGATGCGAACGATCTTTCCGCTGCGGATCTCGTCCACGGAGGCAGGCGCGGCCTCCGCCAGCACCAGTCGACGGGCGGCTGCGGTCTTGGGACTCCGGAAGATCTGCTCCACCGCCCCCTGCTCCGCAACACGACCCTTGTCCAATACCACCACGTCCGTGCAGATCTCCTGAATCACGCTCATCTCGTGGGTGATGACGATGATGGTGATTCCGAAGCGCTCGTTGAGGTCCTTCAGCAGATGGAGAATGGATGCGGTGGTCTGGGGATCCAGGGCGCTGGTCGCCTCATCGGAGAGGATGATTCCGGGATTGGTGGCCAAGACGCGCGCGATGGCCACGCGCTGGCGCTGTCCGCCCGAGAGCTGCGCGGGGTAGGCGTCCGCCTTGTCCGAAAGACCCACGACCTCCAGCATCTCCTCCGCCTTCTTGCGCGCCTCCCGCGCGGGAACCCCCGCGATCTCCAACGGAAAGAGGACATTGCCCAGCACCGTGCGCTGCATCAGCAGATTGAAGCCCTGGAAGATCATGCCGATGTTCCGGCGCGCCAAACGCAATTCCTTCCGGGGCAGCTCCGTCAGATGCTGCCCCTGCACCCATACCTCGCCGGAACTGGGGCGCTCCAGCAGGTTCAGGCAGCGCACCAGGGTGCTCTTTCCGGCGCCAGAGAGTCCGATGACGCCAAAGATGGCGCCCTTCCGAACGGTGAAGGAAATGCCGTCCAGCGCACGGAAAGTCCCCTGCGAGGTCGCGAAATCCTTCACCAGGTCCCGAACGCGAATCACGTCCTCGCCTTTCGACTTCCAATTGTCTGTGCTTTCTTCACTCATGAATCACTACTCAAAAAAAGAACGCCGCGGATGCCACCCGACCCGCCTTCCGAGAAGACGGGGAGGCGCTCGACGGCACAAAAAGCCACGCGGACACGGCATCGTGCAACCAAGGCCGCGCCCGCGCGGAGGCAAACGCCGGAGGAGGCCCCCTCCGGCATGGGAATGCGCCCGACGCGCCTAGTCCACGAAGGGGACCACGGCGCCGTCGTACTTCTCCTCAATGAACTTCCGGATGGGCTCGGACTTCAGGACCTCCACCAGCGCACGCACGATGGTGTCGTTCTCGCGTCCGGCCTTGACGGTGAGGATGTTCACGTAGGTCTTGGCGGCCTGGGAATCGGACTTCTCGGCGGTGAGGGCGTCCTTGCCCACCGAAAGACCCGCCTGCAACGCGTAGTTTCCGTTGAGGACCACGAAGGCCACGTCGCCGCGCATGCGCGCCACCTGCGCCGCCTCCAGCTCAATCACGTTGATCTTCTTGGCATAGGAGACGATGTCCTGCTTGGTGGCGGTGAGACCCGCACCCTCGCGAAGAGTCAAAATGCCATTGTCCGCCAAAAGCAGCAGCGCACGAGCCTCATTGGTGGTGTCGTTGGGCACCGCAATGGCGTCGCCATCCGCCAAGTCCGCCAAATTGGACTTCTTGCCGGGGTAAATGCCGAAGGGCTCGTAGTGGATGCCGCCGGCGTTCACCAAGTGCAAGCCCTTCTCCTCGTTGATGGAGTTCAAAAAGGGAATGTGCTCCATGTAGTTGGCGTCAAACTCGCCACTCTCCACCACCAGGTTCGGCTGGATGTAGTCGTCAAAGGTGACGACCTCCAACGCGTACCCACGCTCCGCCATCAACGGCTTCGCTTGCTCCAAAATCTCAGAGTGCGGAGTGATCGACGCCGCAACACGAATGCGGTCCGCAGACACCGCACCAGAAGGCTTGCAACCCACCAGGAACAACCCAACACCCACAATCAGCGAAACAACAACAAACAGACGATTCATCTAAACACCTCCTCCCGTATGCAAAAAATCACGGGATGCTATCTCTCAAAAAAAGACTCCTAGACTAAAACACAACCAAAATGCCTAACATTCGGCACGGTCCTTACCATATAGCCACTTGCGCAAATTACGACACCCCCAGAGAAGAAAATCGCAAAAAACTCATGTAATTCAGTTGTGTTTCCCGGATTCTCCTGTGTTTTCGTGGGGGTGTGACCCGTCGTTTGCCTTATTGGGCAACGGGGGAAATCTACACTTTCAACGGCGGCGTGTCTTCCTCAAGGGTCGTGGGCTGGTCGTCGCGGAGTCTTTCCAGTTGAGCCAGGTATTGTTCGCGTGGGACCTCCCGTGCTCCGAAGGAGGCGGAGAGGCTGGTGACCATCTGGGTATCCACGAGGACGATTCCCGCCTTCTGGAGTTGCTGTGCCGCGTAGCAGAATGCGTGTTTTGAGGCGCCGGAGACCTTGAAGAACATGCTTTCCCCGCAGAAGACCCTCCCGAGGATCACGCCGTAGAGACCGCCGGCCAATTCGCCGTCGGGCGTGAAGGCCTCGAAGCTATGGGCGTATCCCATCTTATGGAAGTCATGGTAGGCGCGGATCATCTTCTGGGTGATCCAAGTGCCGGGCCCATCGGGCCGCGGCGCCTTCGCGCACTCCTGGATCACCCGCAGGAAGCAGCTGTCGGTGCGAAAGGCGAAGGGCGTCTTCTTCCATTCCCGCAGGAGGCTCTTGCGGATGTGGAACTCCTCCAAGGGGAGGACTCCGCGCATGGGCGGCGACGCCCAGAGGATGGTCTCCTCCTCAAAGGGCCACGGGAAGATCCCGTGGTAGTAGGCGTCCAGCAGCATCGCGCAGTCCAACCCCTCGCTGTAGCACAACGCGCCGTCCTCCAGCGCCTCCCCCGGCGACGGAAAGACGCTCTGGAAACGCCAGGGCGCCGCCCGCCATAACGCACGCTCCTCCACCGTCCAATTGTAAGACCCCACTTGACCCATCAAAAACTACCTAAAACCAACCACCGCACACCCGGAAGACTTTTCAACCACCGAATACACGGAAAGATTTTTCAACCACTGAATACCCGGAAAGATTTTTCAACCACAGAAACACACGGAAACCGCTCCGCGAGACACCGAAGGACACCGAATTTTTTTCTGTGTTCTTCCGTGAAAAAATTTCTGTGGCATTCCGTGGTTGAATTC
>CAVDSU010000099.1:0-8158 GCA_963611685.1 bacterium | reverse complement strand
CAAACGCCGGCGCACGGGCGCCTGCGGCACCTTGCAGACTAGCCACTAGCCACTAGGGACTAGCCACTAATTCGGGGGCGCTTGCCCCTCCGTCCTTTGGGTGGCGTCTTATTCTTTGCAAAAACTGATCATATTCCCCGTTAATTCGAACAATATTTTACCACCTGCACAATTTTCTATCACTATTTTTAGGTGTGATGGCGATTTTTCACCTTGCAGAATTTTGGCATGCCATTTTCTATCCATGCTCCCGGATGTCGTGATGATGGGAGTTCCGTCATGGTTTTTTGGGGGGGACGGCATTGTTGTGTAGCAGGAATCATAGGAGGGCTTGCATGACGGAAGTGAATGCTGGGATGAATTTGGGTGGGAGTGTTGTTCGGTGCCTCACGGCGGAGGAGATTTGTGCGCATCAGCGTCTGATTGAGGGGGTGGCGCACCGTTTTGGGTGGCATGAGGGTGACATTCGTGTGGAGGAGTTGGTTCAGGAAGTGTTGTTGAAGTGCTGCTTGGGGTCGCACGTCAAGTTCGATGCCTCTCGTGGGACATTGGAGGCGTTCCTTGCCAAGATTGCGGAGAATGTGGCTCGGGACGTCCTTCGCAAGGAGCGTCGTCGTTCTGCGAAGGTGGAAAATTGCGACGACCTCTCCGATTGGGCGGATGACCGAGTGGCCTCTCCGGATTTTGCCGTCGAGCAGAAGGAGCGTCGGAGGCGTCTTGAGAGGCTCTTGTGGAAATTGAAGCGTGGGGAGACCTCGGAGAGGAATTGTGTCGCCTTCGAGATGTTCAAGCTGGAAGGCATGCGTGCGAAGGAGGTCGCGCGTCGACTGGGCATGAAGGAGAGCGACGTCAACCGTGCCACTGCCCGTTGTCTGCAGCGTTTGATTCGGCTGGGGAGTGAGGAGATGCGTTGCGCCAGCTAGGGCGGGCGGAAAGGATTCGGGGATTTTTCTGGAGGGGTGAAAGAATTCCGGGGGATTTCCCGTAATAGAGAGAGTGGACGGCGGTCGTGAGTCGGCCGGTCGGTCCTCAAGAGAGAGTGGTTGGTGGATTCCGCAGGGGATTTGCCGAAAGACTGGGAGTTTTCTATTGATGGCAGAGGCAAAAGAGAAGAAGAATCAGGAGACGAAGGCAAGCGTGAAGGCGAAGAAGAGTCCGGTGGTGAAGTCGGAGAAGGATCCTTTGGTGGCGTTGGAAGATGAGCGTTTATTTGGGGAGCAGGTGGATCCCTTTCTGGAGATGAAGCGCTGCCAGGTGATGGAGCGAGTTTTCCGTCATGCTCCCCCCCAGGACATCACCGAGGACGAGCTCTGGAGGACCGTGGCGCCGTCGATGCGCCGTGCCGAGCTCCAGGCGATTCTGGACGCCCTGATTCCCGTCAAGAAGAGCCAGAAGGCCTTCCTGGAGCAAGTTATGGGGAGTGGGCGCTACTACCGCGCCTTCCCCGATTCCGTGTGGCCCGATGGCGACGACGTCCTGGAGGCGCTCTACAGGACGATCGCGAACCGCAAGCGCATCTGGCAGATGCTGGCGGACGCCATGGGCATCCGCGGGGCGGAATACCGGTTGTGTCTGGGAGCCCCCACCCACCGTTCCAGCGCCTTCGAGACGCGTGTCGATGAGCTCCAGAAGTGCCTGGGGCTCGAGGACAGCGAGCGTGAGCTGATGGTCGTGCTCTTCCTGAAGGAGAATGAGGAGCTGAAGCTGGGGGACTTGGATTTCCGGACCTTCCGGGGGGCGATCGACCTCCGGAAATTGGCGGTGTCTTCCGGCATGACGGAGAGTCAGCTGTCGTACTCTCTCTCCGGGAAGGGGAATCTCCGGAAGTATGGCGTCATTGACGACGACGGCGACCTGAACCGCGCCTTCGTCAACTACCTCCAGGGCGTGGGCACCCAGGCGCTCACCGAGCGCTTCTGGACCCGTTGCACCGAGGAGGCGCTCCCCTGGGAGTTCCACGGAAAGATCGCCGAGAACCACGGCGCGGTCATCTCCGACATGGTGCGCTCCAAGCCCGCCTCCTGCGGACGGTCCATCCTGCTCTACGGCGCGGCGGGCGCCGGAAAGACCAGCTTTGCGGTCTCGCTGGCGGCGCATCTGGGGCGGGAACTCTACTTCATCGCGCAGACCGAGCGCGACGCCACGCGCCACCACTACTCGTGCAGCTTCCGGTATGCGGCGCTGGCGGCGGCGCAGCGGCAGCTGGATCCCGAGAAGTGCATCTTGGTGGTGGACGAATGCGACGACATGATCGAGGCCAACAAGGTGGGCGACTTCCCCGGGAGATTCTTCCTTTGCCCGGACGGCGCGATCACCAAGGGACAGCTCAATGCCGCCATTGACGAAAACCGCCACACCGTCCTCTGGATCTGCAACTCCCCCCAGGAGGCTATCGCGCGCTCCTCTCGCCGCCGCTTCGACTACTCCGTGCTCTTCGACGAGCTCCTTCCCGAGACCCGCATGCGCATCTGGGAGAACTGCCTGAAGAAGGAGCAGTGCGAGGGCAAGCTGTCGCGGGAGTTCGTCGAGAGCGCCTCCCGCCGCTACAAGGTCAATGCCGGCGGCATCGCGCTCTCGGTGAAGAATGCCGCCGCGCTGGTCGCCAAGGATCCCCAAAAGTCCTTCGAGGAGTGCATCTCCACCTTCCTGCAGGCGCACTGCACCCTGTTGGGCATCCGGCGCTCCCGGGAGGACGCCCTGGAGCCCGCGCGGGACTACTCGCTGGAGGGACTGAACATCCACGGCGGCATCCGTCCGGAGCGCCTCCTGCAGGTCTGCCGGAACTTCCTGTCGTCGCGGGATCGTCTGGGGGGCGGTCTGCGGGACCGCCCGCGCCTGAATCTGCTGCTGCACGGCGTGCCGGGCAGTGGCAAGACCGAATTCGTCAAGTATCTGTCCAAGCGCCTGGGCCGGAAGCTGAACGTCAAGAACGCCTCCGATCTGCTCTCCCGGTATGTGGGCGGCACCGAGGAGCTGTTGGCGGCGGCATTTGCCGAGGCCGAGAAGAATGACGAGATCCTCTTCTTGGACGAAGGCGACTCCCTGCTCGCTCCCCGGGATGGCGCCCAGCGCTCCTGGGAGGTCAGCCAGGTCAATACCCTCCTGGCGGAAATGGAGAACTTCAATGGCATTTTCATCGTCTCCACGAACCTCATCCAACGGCTGGATCCCGCCGCACTGCGCCGCTTCACCTTCCGACTGCACTTCGATTTCCTGGACCATGCGGGAAAGGAGGTCTTCTACCGCACCTACTTCGGCCCCCTGGGAGCCCCCGCACTCTCCCCCGAAGACCTCCGTGCCCTCCACAATATCGAGCGCCTGACGCCCTCCGACTTCCGCAATGTGCGCCAGCAGCTCTTCTACTTGGAGAACGAGGGGCTCTCTGGCCGCGAGATCGTTGAGGCGCTTCGTCAGGAAGCGCAGTCCCGGGATTCCCAGGGCTGCTACCGTGGCCTGGGCGAGGAGCGCCACGGCATCGGCTTCCAGGAGTAGGAGGGAGAGAGGCAAGAAGCAACGAGGCTGTGCCGTTTTGCGGGAGAAAAGGTCCCGGGCGGCGGAATTCAAAAATAGGAGTAAATTTATGGTCCCGTTTGTCATTGAGCAAACCGCAGGCGGCGAACGCCACTACGACATCTATTCCCGACTGCTGAAAGACCGCGTCGTCATGCTGGGCACTCCCATCGACGACGACGTGGCGAATTCGCTGGTGGCGCAGATGCTCTTCCTGCAGTCCCAGGATCCCAAGAAGGACATCCATCTGTACATCAACAGCCCCGGCGGAAGCGTCACCGCGGGACTGGCGATCTACGACACCATGCAGATGATCTCCTGCCCTGTGAGGACCTACTGCCTGGGACAGGCCGCCTCCATGGGCGCCGTCCTCCTGGCCGCAGGCGCCGCCGGAAAGCGCTTCGCCCTGCCGCACTCTCGCATCATGCTCCACCAGCCCTCCGGGGGCTTCGAGGGCACCGCCGCCGATATCGACATCCAGGCGCGCGAAATCCAGCGGCTGAAGGACGCGCTCTACGAAATTCTGTCGAGCCACACGGGGCGTCCCGCCGAGGAGATCCGCCTGCAGAGCGACCGCGATTTTTTTATGTCCGCCGGGGAGGCCGTCGCCAATGGCCTGGTGGATCGTGTTTTGGAGTCCAAGATGGAAAACAACTAGAATAGGAGAAGACCGCCATGGAAGGCAAGAATAACAATGCTCTCGTGGATATGCACAACCGCATCTCTGGCGACCAGCTGGAGAATATCCTCCGCATGCAGCTCAAGGCGCTGGAGGCGCATCCGGAGCACGCGAAGGTCTTGCCGCCCCTGATGGTGTGGGGCGCCCCAGGACTCGGAAAGTCCTCCATCATCCGCGGCATCGCCGAGGAGATGGGCATCGGCTTCATCGACGTGCGCCTGGCACAGCGGGAGCCCGTGGATGTGCGGGGACTGCCCGTGCCCGACCGTGACAACAAGAAGGTGGATTGGCTGGTCTCCGGCGAATGGCCCCGTGAGGGACGCGGAATCCTTCTCTTCGACGAGCTGACCGCCGCCGACCGCTCGCTGCAGGTGGCCGCCTACGAGCTCATCCTCGACCGCCGTCTGGGAGATCTCTACAAGGTGCCCGACGGATGGTATATCTGCGCGGCGGGCAACCGCGTGGAGGACGCCGCCGTCTCCACCACCATGTCCTCCGCCCTGGCAAACCGCTTCCTCCATGTGGAGCTGGCCGAGGACGTGGAGTCCTGGGTGCACTGGGCGACGCTCCACGGAATCCACCCCTCCGTCGTCGGATTCCTCCGCTTCCGCCCCGAATGCCTTTTCCGCCAAAATGACGAGAATCTGGAGCGCGGATGGCCGACGCCCCGCGCCTGGGAACGCGTCAGCGTCATGCTGGGAATTGCCCCCGAGGACGACGAGGGGCTCCAGCGAAAGCTGGTCTATGGCCTGGTGGGGAACCGCGCTGGACTGGAGTTCTACGAATACCACAAGCTCAACGCCTGCTTCGACGACGTCCTGAAGATGATGCGGAATCCCTCCGTGCCCGTCACCATTCCCCAGAAGGTGGATCGGAAGTACGCCCTGTGCGCGGCGATGACGTATTATGTCTGGCGCGGACGCGATCAGGCCGACGCCGAGGCCCTCCTGGATGGATTCTTCCGCATCAGCCTGGAGCTCTCCAGCGACTTTGCCTGCATGGTGATGATGGACGTCATGAATGGCTGCGGCGTGCTGGAGCGCAAGGAGGCAGCGACCCGTCTGTATCAGCACAAGTCCTACAAGGCGTGGTCTGCCACCCACGGCGCGGCGATGAAGAAGCACGTGAAGTTCTAGGGGAGGGAGGGTGACGCATGGAACGAAAAATTCTCACCAGAGCCCCCAACCAGGCGGAGGAGCGCCGCAAGCGGGTCTGCCTGGAACAGCTCACCCAGGATCGGCATAGGCTCCTGATGCGCTGGCCCTTCATCGGCGGAATCATCATGCGCATGGAATTGATTCCCGTGCGCGACGACCGGCTGGGTACCGCCGCCACCGACGGCGACAATATCTTCGTGGATGTCGATTTCTACGCGAAGCTGAAGCAAGATGAACGGCTCTTCGTCTTGGCGCACGAGATCTGGCATTGCGTCTTTCTGCATTTTGCCCGCCGCCAAGACCGCGATCATAGGCGCTTCAACATCGCGGCGGATCTGGAGATCCATTTCGCCTTGAAGGATGAGAGGATGTCCGAGCCCTTCGTGCTCCCGCATGACCCATGTTGGCAGGGGCTCTCTGCCGAGGAAATCTACGAGCTGCTGCCGAAATCCCCCGAGAAAAAGGAAAAGGGCGCCCCCTCCGAAGAGCAGGAAAAGAGTCGAAATGAGGCCTTCGGCTCGGGAGAGGAGAGCTTCGACAAACACGTCTACCCGGGAGATGCCGCCCCCGAAGTCCCGGAGGGAAACGTCGCCGCGGACGCATCCTCGAATGACGGCGCACCGGGAAATGGCGCGCTTGTGGTGGACAGTGACTACGCTCCCCGTGTCACGGAAACGACGGTAGAGCATGCGCGTGCGCGCGCCATCGCCTCGGCACAGCAAATTGAGCGCGCGCAGGGGACGCTCCCGGCGGAGATTAAGCGGCTTCTGGAGTTTCTCCAGAAGCCCTCGCTGCCTTGGCAGGAGCTCCTGAAGCAATTCGTCACCATCTGCTATGGCGGGCAGCGCCGTTGGCTGCCGCCCTCCCGTCGGCATGTCTGGCAGGATCTCTATCTGCCCAGCATGTGTGGCGAGTCCCTGCGGGCGGTGGTGGCGCTGGATACCAGTGGAAGCACCAGCAATGATCTTCCGGTCTTCTTTGCCGAGCTCGTCTCCCTGATGCGGTCCTTCGGCAAATTCGACTTGGAGGTCATTCAGTGCGACGACACGATCCAGGATGTGGAGCACTACACCCAGGATAGGCTTCCGCCTCCCGACAAGAAATGGAAGGTGAAGGGTGGTGGCGGAACGGATTTCCGGCCCGTCTTCGAATACGTGAAGACCCACAGCCGTGCAAATCCCGATCTGATGGTCTTCTTCACGGACGGCTATGGGAGTGCACCGGATCGTGCGCCCGCATATCCCGTCATGTGGATTCTTACGAACGATGGAAAGACGCCCGTGCCGTGGGGACGCGTGGCGCATTTGGAATAGAGGAGGAGCCGATGAGGGAAAAGGGGCAGGGGATTATAGTATGCCAGAAGAAGGAGCAGGAGAGGCTTGTCCGGCGAGTCAAGAGCTGGTTCAAACGGAGTCGGCAGAGCGGGAGAGTGCATTTTGAGACTCTGCGGGAGGGATTGTCGCTGCCCGGGACTCTCGAGGCGCTGGCCGCCAAGCCGGAACAGTGCTGGACTCTCTCCGAATTCGTGAAAAAACGCCTGCTTTCGACAAGTCGGCTGCTATTCCTGAAGTTCCTGCTTGCGAATCGCGAGAGGGTTTCGCGGCAGGAGCTGGCAAAAGTCTGGAATGTCTTCCTGGAAGGCTGGGACGATTTCTTAAAGGCGCTCCAAAGACCCGTGTTCGTCGATGCGCCAGATGGCGGCTACGTGGTGTGCCAGGAGGATGACGCCTATCTGCTGGCGAAGAATGGTCAACACGGAAAGAACTCTGCGGAACTTCTGGAAAACGACAAGATCCCCGACGAGGTCATTCCCCTCTCGGAACTCTGCTGTCTCCTGGTGGCGAATTTCCCCGATGCGAAGGCGGTGCCGATGCTGGAGATCATCGAGGAGGTCAAGCCCGGGACCGTGGGAGCCGTCCGGGACGCCTTCGGACGAAATCTGCTGTGGTATGCCATACATAACCTGGAAACTCTCTGGTTTGCAAGCGATTGCGTAACAAGCGTGACGCGCTTCTTCCGGGAACACGGCTGCGATCCCGAAAATGCCAACCAGGCCGGAATCACGTGGATTGACCTCTGCGAGACCCTGAACGATGATCAGAAAAAACACTTCTATGAGCTACGCAACCGATATGGTGAGACGTTCAGCCAAAGCGTCTGGCCGGACTGGTGGCGTTACTGGCGCGCCTGACAAGTGATGGAATTGACGGCGAATCTTTTGTAGGAGAAAACACAATGGCAAGCAACTTTGAAGAGGAGTCTCTCATTCAGGAAGAGCGGGAGCGGAATCTGGATCTGGCGCGCTCGACGAGTGGTGGAATTGTCGGGGAGTCTTTTGTAGGAGAAAACACAATGGCAAGCAACCTTGAAGAGGAGTCTCTCACCCAAGAGGAGCGGGAGCGGAGTTTGGATCAGGTGGTGCAATACTGGTTTAATCGGGAGATCGAATCATGGGAATGGGATGAATGGCATTTGAATACGGAAAGCTATTTTGCAAGTGTTTTGAAGGACTATGATGAGGTTTTTAAGGTTATGCTGGAGCGCCTGAGTGCTCCGGGGGTTCTTGAGACTCTGTCCGCAAATCCGAAGAAGTGGCTACGTTTCTCCGAAGTTTTGAGGAGCCGCTTTATGCTGCCGAGGAACAGCTTTGATCTGTCGAGTAGACGCTCGCCGTGGGACAATAGGGATGGGAAGAAGAGCGCACTTTTCATGAAATTGCTCTTTGAAAATCGTTCGAGGGTGCCGCGGGAGGAATTGGCGCACTGCTGGAATGTTTGGTTGCGCAATTTGAGTTATAAGGATTGTGTGGGGG
>CAVDSU010000098.1:0-8195 GCA_963611685.1 bacterium | reverse complement strand
AAGGAGAAAGGAGCCCGCCTTCGCCAAGGCTACGGCGGGTCTGCGAGAAGTTAGGACAGGGTTTCGCAGGCGCCCCCCCGCGCCGGAAAATCTACCGGCGCGTGCGCCAATCGCGCCCGAATAGGCGCGCAAGTGCGGCGCAAGTGCAAATTAGGAGCTTGCGCCAAACCGCGCAGTGGGCCATGCGGGGGAAAAACCAAGAGTTTCGCCTAGAGTCCGGGTATCCAAAGGCATTGCCGCCGGCACTGCGCGTGGATTGGCGGCGGAATTCTGCCAATCTAAACCACGAATGGCTACCTGCGTGCTACTTGTTGCGGCGTGGTTTCGCGTCGCTTTCGCGTTTTGCGGCGGGCGCCAGGATCAATTCGCCGCGGATGGGGTCTGCGGCGACCATCTCGAAGAGTCGTTTCTGGGCCATCCGGAGGGTATCGCCATCGCGGTTGGTCCACTGGATCTTCAGCGAATCGAAGCGCCAGGAGTGTGGCAGTTCATTGACATACGCCATGAGTCCGTAGTCGGGCAGGTAGACCTGGCAGCCGCTCTTGGTGATCTTGCAGATCTCGCCGGTGAGCAGGAGCGTGGGGTCCTCCTGTCGCTTCATGCCCAAGTAGCGGATCTTCATGCGGTCGGAGGCCGCGAATTCCGCCTGGTCGCACTGGTATTCCTTGGCGGAGCAGAGCATCGCCAGATCCTGGACTGCCTCGACGGAGTAGGTCTTTCTACGGAGATCGTGTGACAGCAGTTGCTGGTGCACCAGGAGGTCGGCGTAGCGTCGGATGGGGCTGGTGAAGTGGCAGTAGTTCTCCTTGCCCAAGCCGAAGTGTCCCATGGGATCCACGCCGTAGTCGGCGCGCGGCAGATGCCGCAGGAACGCCATGTAGAGGACATCCCGCAGCGGGGATTCCGCGGCGTGCTTCAGGAAACGGACGATGGCGCCGCGAGTAGAGAGGCTCTTCACCCGCTCGCCCATCATGATGGTGGCATTTTCCGCAAATTCCTGGAGCTTCTCGGGATCGGGCGCCTGGTGGTTCCGGTAGAGACCGGGCAGCCTCAGACGCTGGAGCTCCATGGCGATGCACTCGTTGGCAGCCAGCATGAACTCCTCCACCAGCTGGTGGGAGGGATTGTCCTCGCTCTGCTGCACGCCCAAAATCTGCGAGGGATGCTCGCTGCACACCACGCGGATCTCCGGCATCCCCATGGGCAGGAAGCGCTCGCGGGTCATGCGCCGATGACGCAGCAGGCGCGAGACGCCGGCCAGCTTCGACACCAGCTCCTTCACCTCTTGGGAAGCCTCAAATTCGCCGCCGTCCAAATACGCCTGCACCTGCTCGTAGCAGAGGCGTTGAGTGACATTGATGACCGTGTGGCGGCGCTGCCAGGAGAGGATCTCGCCGGTGTGCTCGTCAAAGCAGATGAAGACGCTGTGCGCCAAGCGCTCCTGTCCCGACTGCAGGCTGCACTGGCGGTTTGCCAGCGCCTTCGGCAGCATGGGCAGCGTGCGCCCCGGCAAATAGGAGGTGAAGCAACGCTGGCGCGCCTGGCGGTCCAGGGCACTCCCGGGACGCACGTAGCTGGCCACGTCCGCAATATGGACGCCCACCACCACCGTGCCGGGACGGGGCGACTTCCCCAACGACAGCGCGTCGTCGTAGTCCCGCGCGTCCACGGGGTCGATGGTGACCGCCGTGTCCTTCGTGCAATCCAGCCGGCGGACCTTCACGGGCTGGAGCGCCTCGGCGTCCTTCTCGTCCTCTTCGGTGTAGGGCGCGGGGATGTTGTATTCTGCGACGATGGCGTCCAGGTCGGAAGAGACCTCTCCGCATGCGGCGTAGCACTCCAGGAGCGTGACATCGGGGAGCGTCTCTGCGGGGAAGTCCTCTTCCGGGAAGGGGAATTCGCAGCGGCACCAATTGCCCTCGCGGGGTCCCTCCGGCAGCTTCCGGAGGCTCTCGGGCGCGATCCGCAGGAGCCCGGGCAGCTCGTGGCGCAGGGGCCGCACGCCCCAGCCGCCGCCCCGCAAGGGCACCATGCACCCCACCAAAAAGCGGAATTTTCGCTCCAGAATGCGCTTCACGTGCGCCACAGGACGCGCGGGATCCCCCGCGGGATCCAAGACCACGCGGACCGTGTCACCCGTCACCGCGCCGCCGAGATAGCCCGGCGGCACAAATACCGAGTCCCCACCGTCCATGCGCACAAACCCAAAGCCCTGGATGTTCACCGACAACTCGCCAATGCACTCCTGGGCCGAAATCGCGCTCTTCTTCACGGGACGCTCTTCCGAACGCTCGCGATGCTTTCCCCTCTTCTCGTAATGCTTGCTCATAATCTTGTTTTCTCTAGTGTCTGAATGTATTATGCCGACAACCCCCAAAATATAAAGGCGCCCCGACTACCCGCCTCCACACGCAGTCGACAGACGCCCCAAACAACCAATTTCTAACCCGCGGCCCCGGAGCGCCAGGAATGCCTGGCCGGCGGCGCGGTTCCTTCCGTCGCCGCGCGCCTCTTCCACCGACAATTGGGACGCGTCCCCTACGCCCGCCCGCGAGGCGCCGTGTCCTTGCAGACCTCCTCCAGGAAATACTGGTGGATTCGCGTATCGGTAAGCAGTTCGGGGTGGAAGGCCATAGCCAGCTGTCGGCCCTGCCGGACGGCGGTAGGCTGTCCGTGGAAGGTAGAGAGGACCTCCACCTCGGGACCGGCCTCCACGATGGAGGGCGCCCGAATGAAGGACATGGGGACATTCTCCAGGGGACCGAAGGATCCCTGGGTGAAGAAGCTCCCCAGCTGCCGTCCGTAGGCATTTCGGCGGACGGTGACGTCCAGCGTGGCGAAGTGCCGGGTCGGGTCGCCGTCGATGCGCTGTGCCAGGAGGATGAGTCCGGCGCAGGTGGCCATGACGGGGAGTCCCTCCTCGGCGAGCTTGCGTCGGAGGGGTTCGAAGAGATTCAGCTCCCGGAGGAGCTTCCCCATCACCGTGCTTTCGCCGCCGGGAATGACCAGGCCGTCGAAGGGCCGGGAGAGGTCGCTGGCCTGGCGGATCTCGAAAGTCCGGGCGCCCAGGGCGCGGAGGGATTGTCCGTGCTCCGCAAAATCCCCCTGGAGCGCCAGGATGGCAATGGTGCGAACAGAGCCCATGGCTACTTGCCGCGCTCCTCCATGATGGTGCGGATCTCGTCGGCGTTGATGCCGACCATCGCCTCGCCCAAGCCGCAGGAGAGCTCCGCGATGAGCTTGGCGTCCTGGTAGTTGGTCACCGCCTTCACGATGGCCTGCGCACGCTTGGCGGGATCGCCGCTCTTGAAGATGCCGGAGCCCACGAAGACGCCCTCGGCGCCCAGCTGCATCATCAGCGCGGCGTCCGCAGGAGTGGCCACGCCACCGGCAGCGAAATTCACCACGGGCAGACGGCCCTCGCGATGCACACGCTCCACCAGGTCGTAGGGCACCTGCAGCTCCTTCGCGGCCTCGTACAGCTCGTCCTCGCGCATGGAGGAAACCCGGCGGATCTCCGCCATCATGCGCCGCATGTGGCGCACCGCCTGCACCACGTCGCCCGTGCCGGGCTCGCCCTTGGTGCGGATCATCGCCGCGCCCTCGTTGATGCGGCGCAAAGCCTCGCCCAAATCACGGGCGCCGCAGACGAAGGGCACCTTGAAGGCGCGCTTGTCAATGTGATACAGGTCGTCGGCGGGAGTCAAGACCTCGCTCTCGTCGATGTAGTCGATCTCGATGGCCTCCAGGATCTGCGCCTCCACAATGTGGCCAATCCGGCACTTCGCCATCACAGGAATGGAAACCGCTTCCTGAATGCCACGGATCATGGCGGGGTCACTCATGCGGGAGACGCCGCCCGCCGCACGAATGTCCGCGGGAATCCGCTCCAACGCCATCACCGCACAGGCACCCGCGTCCTCCGCAATCTTCGCCTGATCGGGATTCGTGACGTCCATGATCACGCCACCCTTCAACATCTGCGCCAAATTGCGGTTCAATTCCGCTTGCGAAACTTGCTTCTCTTCCATAAAAACAAAATTCTCCTATCGGTCGAAAAAAAACGACTGCTAACAATCAAAAATCCTCGGCAAAAGCCCGTACTATAACCGCACATCCCAAAATTCCCTAATCCCCAAGTCAAAAAGTTGTGATTTCGGGAGGGCGGGGAGAAACCGCAGGCTTTGGCGGGTCTTGTCAGGCCTTGTCATCCGCCAAGAATTTCAGGAGGTCCTCTTCGGAGATGACCTTGATTCCCAATTCGGCGGCCTTTGCGGTTTTGGTGGCGCCGGTATTTTCGCCGGCCACGAGGTACGTCGTTTTTTTGCTGACGGCGTCTGCCACATTTGCGCCCTTTGCGCGGAGAGCGGCAGCGGCCTGAGTCCGTCCCATGGAGGTGAGGGTCCCGGTGAGGACGAAGGTGAGTCCCTGTAGGGGCTTGTCTCCGGTGGAGGCGGCGCCCTCGTCGTCTCCCTTCGGGTTGATTCCGAGGGTGCCGAGGGTCTCCAGCCAGCGTTTTCCGGTAGGGCTCTGGAAGAAATCCAGGATGCTGTGAGCGGTCTTGGGTCCCACGCTGGTGGTCACGTAGGCGCGTTCCTTCGCCTTTGCGGAGGACTTCTTGATCAATCCCGCCTGGAGGAGTTGCGGCGCGAGCCGTTGTTCTTCCTCGGGGGTGAGGGGCGAGTGGTCTTCCTGGAGTGCCAGGAGTTCCAGCAATGCGTGGAGGTATGGGGATTCCGTGACCTGCAGGAGGTCCTTGTGGATGCGTCCCAGCTGGTATGCGGTGGCGGCGCCCACCTCGGGGATTCCCATTGCCTGGAGCCAGTGTCCCAGGTCCTTCTGGCGGGACTTTTCCAGGGCGGCTAGGATTTTTGCCGCATTCTTGGGTCCCAGGATGCGGGGTTCTTCGGCCGTGCCCAGATTCAGTTCCGCCAGCTGTGTCTGGGTGAGCTGGAAGAGATCCAGTGGCTCGCGGATCCACCCGGCATCGCAGAGCGCCTCGGACACCACGCCGCCAAGGCCCTCCAGATCCAGGGCATTGCGCGCGGCGAAGTATTCCACGCGCCGCACATTTTGCGCGGGGCACTGGAGGTTTTCGCAGCGCCAGACGGCGAACTGGGGATCCCGATGGATGGGTCCGCCGCAAGAGGGGCACTTCCCCTGGAGGCTCCCCGGCAAATCGTATGGCTTCGAATCCGCCGGACGCTTCTCCAAGACCACCCGCACCACCGCGGGAATCACCTCGCCCGCCTTTTCAATCAGGACCGTGTCGCCAATCCGGATGTCCTTTCGGGCAATCTCGTCCTCGTTGTGGAGCGTCGCGCGGGAGATGGTGGATCCCGCCAGGAAGACGGGCTCCAGCTCCGCCACGGGCGCCAGGATTCCGGTGCGTCCCACCTGGATGGTGATGCCCTTCAGGCGAGTGGCCGCGCGCTCGGGCTCGTATTTGTAGGCCTTCGCCCAACAAGGCGCCTTCGCCGAGAAGCCCAGGGTCTCGCGCTGCGCAAAGGAGTCCACCTTGATGACGGCGCCGTCGGTATCGTAGGGGAGCGTCGGCCGCAATTCATCCAGTTCGCGGATGGCGTCGAGCATTCCCTGGTAGTCCTCCACCACGCGGCACCACTTTTGGATCTTCAGTCCGAAGGAGTGGAAGGTCTCCAGGAGCTGCTGCTGGGAGGTGATCTCCACGCCGTCGATGCGTCCCTGGGTGTAGAAGAGGATATCCAGGGGGCGCTGGGCCACTTGCCGGGAGTCCAAAAGCTTGATGGAGCCGGCAGTGGCATTTCGAGCATTGGCGAAGGGCTCCTGTCCCTCCTCCAGACGGCGGCGGTTCATGTCGGCGAAGCCCTTCCGGGAGAGGTAGCATTCGCCGCGCGCCTCGAAGAATGCGGGCGGATTGGGGCAGAGGAGCCGCAGGGGCACGGAGGGGATGGTGCGCACATTCTCGGTCACGTCATCGCCCTGGCGGCCATTGCCGCGGGTCACCGCCTGCGTCAATACGCCGTCCACATACCGCACCGCGATGGAGACGCCGTCGATCTTCGGCTCCACCACATAGCGGGGCAATTCGCCATGGAGTCCCCGCAGGACGCCCTCGTGGAAGCGCGACAGATCCGCGGCGTCGTAGGTATTTTCGAGAGAGAGCATGGGCACCGTGTGTTCCACGGCCTGGAAGCCCTCCTGGACGCCGCCGTGCATCCGCCGCGTGGGGGAATCGGGGGTGACCAGCTCGGGATGCGCGGCCTCGATGTCCAACAGCCGGTGGTAGAGTCGGTCGTATTCCTGGTCGGAGATCTCCGGCGTCGCCTGGATGTAGTAGAGCTGGTCGTTGTGGCGAATCTGCGCACGCAGCTCCTCCGCCTCAAGGCGAAGGGCGTCCTGCTCGGAAACGGGGGCGCTGTCCTGGGAAACGGAGAAGAGGTCGTCTTGATGCATAGTCATGGAAGAATCGTGTCAGGGGTTGTTTTTTGTTTTGCTATTTGCCGATGCAGAAGCGATGGAAGATGGTATCGAGGACATCGGGGTCCGGGGTCTTTCCGGTGATGCGCCCCAGGGCGGCGATGGCCTGTCGCAGGGGGATGGCGGCCAATTCCCACTGACGGGACTCCACGAGCGGACGGCATTCGTCCAATGCCCGGACGCACTCCTCCAGCAACGCGGCGTGCCGTGCGCTCACCGCCAGGAGGCTCCCGCTACCCGCAGGCGCCCCCAAAAGGCGCTCCTCGATCTGTGCGGAGAGCGCCTCGAGGCCCTCGCCCGTACGGGAGGAAATCGCCAGGGCGCCCTCCGGCGCCGGAGAGAGATCGCATTTGCTGAAGACCTCCAGCACCACCCCGCGGTGCTCCCAGCCCGGCCAGCGCAACGCCGCGGCGTCCGTGGAATCCACCAGCCAAATCACGATGTCCGCATCCGCGGCAGACGCCTTCGCCCGCGCCATGCCGTCCAGCTCCACCGACTCCGCGCCCTCGCCACGAATGCCCGCGGTATCCACCAGATGCAGCGGGATTCCCCGCAAGACGAAGTCCGCCTCCACGGTATCCCGGGTGGTGCCCGGCGTGGGCGAGACAATGGCGCGCTCCCGCCCCAGCAGCCGATTCAGCAGACTGGATTTTCCGGCATTGGGCGCCCCCGAGAGCACCAGCCGCGCGCCATCCCGGAGAATCTCGCCCTCCCGACGCGTCGAAGACAGCTCCAAAAGTGCATCCCTCCGGGCATCCAGGCGCCCCAGGAGCTCCCCGGGGCTCATCCAATCCAGCTCCTCTTCGGGGAAATCCAGTCGGGACTCCACCTCGGAGAGGAGGAGCTCCAGCTCCCGGTAGTGCGCCTCCACCAACTGGCGGAGCTCGCCGGAAAGCTGGCGATTGGCCAAGGAGAGCGCCTGACGGGATTCGGCCTCCACCATCTGCTCCACGGCCTCCGCCTGGGTCAAGTCCAGCCGACCATTCAAAAAGGCGCGGCGGGTGAACTCCCCCGGCTCCGCACTGCGCACGCCACAAGACTGTATCGCCTCCAACGCCAGCCGCGCAGGAATCGCCCCGCCATGCAGATGGAACTCCACGACGTCCTCACCCGTATAGCTGTGCGGTCCCGGCATGTAGACCGCCAGACAACTGACATCGATCACACCGCCAGAGAGATCCCGCAATTCCCCCAGGAGCATCCGACGCGCATTCTCCACGCCAAGCACCCCACGCCCACGCCATAGCCGACGCGACACCCCCAGGGACGCCGCCCCCGACAACCGAATCACCGAAAGCGCCCCGCCAACCGCCGTCGCTAACGCACAAATGGTCTCATTCTCCGAAGAATACAACATGCCCAAAATATAAGGGCGAACAAAGACGCCGGAATACAAAAAAGGCGGAAGAAACAAGGCAGGGGCACGGGGGGCGCAAGCCCCTGGGCAAGCCCCCCGCACCCGCTAACCCATAACACAGCCGCATAAAGCTACAATGCAGCCCCAAAGCCAACACCACACCGCCGATAGGCGGAAGAAACAAGGCAGGGGCACGGGGGGCGCACGCCCCTGGGCAAGCCCCTCGCCCCCCCCCCTACCCCATAACACAGCCGCATAAAGCTACACTGCAGCCCCAAAGCCGACACCACACCGCCGGTAGGCGGAAGAAACAAGGCAGGGGCACGGGGGGCGCAAGCCCCTCCGTCCTTTGGAGATCTTCCTACAAAACCCGCGCCAG
>CAVDSU010000097.1:0-8196 GCA_963611685.1 bacterium | reverse complement strand
CGCACGCGCCGGTAGATTCCGGCGCGGGGTTTCTGGCGCAGCCGAAACCCTGGCCGAACTTCCTCCTTCCTCCCTCCTCCTTCCTACTTTTTTTTACACAAAAAAGGGGGCCCCACGCCTATTGGCACGGGGCCCCTTTTTTGCGTCTTCTCCCGGCATGCGTCTTTATGGGCGCATCCGGGAGATTTGCGTTTTTTTTACTTCTCGGTTCCGTCGACCTCGAGAGTATTCTCCTTGGCGCCGAGAGCGGCGTCGAAGGCGGCGGAGAGTCCGCCGAGTCCGGAGACCTCGGGGGTGGAGGAGAAGGTCGCGCCCGCGGTAGGACGCTCGTTGTTCTCGAAGGTGGCGTTTCCGGTCTTCATGGTGAGGCCGATGCGTCGCTCGTCGGTGGAGATATTCTTCACGCGGGCGGTGACGGTCTGGCCGACATTGACCACATCCTTGACGCGGTTCACGCGCTCATCGGAGAGCTCGGAGATGTGGATGAGTCCATCGATGCCGCCGTCGAGTTCCACGAAGGCGCCGAAGGAGGCCAGCTTGGTGACCTTACCGGTGACGGTGTCGCCGACCTTGTACTTCTCCTGGATGTTCTGCCAGGGATCATCGGTGAGCTTCTTCATGGAGAGGCTGATGCGCTGGTTCTCGACATCCACGTCCTGGATGACGGCCTCGACCTCCATGCCCTTCTGGAGCACTTCGGAGGGATGGTTGATCTTGCGGATCCAGCTCATGTCGGAGACGTGGATCATGCCGTCGATGTCATCCTGGATCTGGACGAAGGCGCCGTAGCCAGTCATGTTGCGGACCTTGCCCTTGATGCGGGTGCCCTTCGGATACTTCTCCTTGATGAGCTCCCAGGGATTGGCCTGCGCCTGGCGCAGACCCAGGGAGATCTTGCGGTCGGCCTTGTGAACGGCCAGCACCACGGCGTCGACCTCGTCGCCGATGTTGAGCACGTCGCTGGCGCGATTGACCTTCTTGGTCCAGCTCATCTCGGTGACGTGGATGAGGCCCTCAATGCCCTCCTCCAGCTCCACGAAGGCGCCGTAGGGCATGACGTTGACCACCTTGCCGTGAACGCGGCTGTTGACGGGGTACTTGACGTCGACGGTATCCCAGGGGTTGCCCTCCTTCTGCTTGAGGCCCAGGGAGACGCGCTGGCGCTCCTTGTCGACCTCGAGGATCATGACCTCCAGCTCCTGGTCCTTGTGCACCACGGTGTGGGGATCCGTGACGCGGCTCCAGCTCATGTCGGTGATGTGGAGCAGACCATCCATGCCATTGAGGTCCACGAAGGCGCCGAAGTCGGTGATGTTCTTGACGATACCCTTGCGGATCTGGCCGGGCTGGAGCTCCTCCAGCAGCTTGGCGCGGAGGCGGTTGCGCTCCTCCTCGAGGATCTCGCGACGGGAAAGAACCACATTCTTGCGCTCGGTGTTGATCTTGATGATTTTGAAATCCATCTCCTGGTCCACGTAGGAATCCAGGTCGCGGGGTGCGCCCAGGTCCACCTGGGAGCCGGGCAGGAAGGCCTCCACGCCCACATCCACGATGAAACCACCCTTCACGCGGCTGGTGATGCGGCCCTTGATGATGGAGCCCTCCTGGTGATTCTCGATGATGTCGTTCCAGGCACGCTGGACCTCCGCCTTCTTCACGGAGACCTGGGGAGCGCTGTTCTCACCCTCGACGCGCTCGACATAGACCTCGAGCTCGTCGCCAACCTTCAGATCCTCGAAATTCTTCAGATCGCTGCGATCAATGAAGGACTCGGACTTGCCACCCACGTCAAGGAGAATTCCGTTGTCGTTCTTCTGGGCAATCGTGCCGTTGACGATGGTGCTTTCCTGGATGCTCTTCGCCTGTGTGGAGCCGCCCTGCAGCAGCTCTTCCATCGACGGCATGTTGTCTAAATCAATGTTACTCATACGCGGGTTGGTGATTTGGTTGACTCTGTCTAGGGGAGATACGGGGCGCAAAAAGGGAAAGAACCGCGCGGAAGCCCCGCACGATGGCCGTCTGGCGCCATAGCAGCGGCCGGAAGTCGTGTAATATAAGACACTTTCTGACAACTGCAATCCCGCCCCAGACACTCCCGACTATCCCCACGCCACCACACGCCCCTCCCCACCAGCTGCCCACAGCAGCGTTACGTTAAGGCGCTTTTGCGGCGCCCGCCCTCCAAGCCGCTGGCGGTTTGTCGACGGTCAACCGCCGACAAGGCCCACTGCAGAGTGGACCACAACTCCTAACTCCTCTTTCCTTCCTCCTTTTTCCGTATGTCCTCCCCCTTCTTCACCAGCGTACTCGCCAAGGCACTCGAGCGGGAGTGGGACAGTGCGGCATTGCGTCTGCCCTCCAGCCTGCGTTCGCTGATGCGTCGGCCGATCTTCTCGGTCACCCAGGAATTGCCGGGACGTTGGGGGCAGTGGCGTGGCGGGCGTGTGCAGTGCATTGAGTTAAACGAGCACCTGATTCTGGAGCATCCCTGGTATGCGGTAGTGGATGTGGTGCGTCACGAGATGGCGCACCAGCTTGTGGAGACCCTCTATCCCGGATTGGACGAAGCGCCCCATGGTCCGCACTTTCTCTCGGCATGCAAGGCGCTCGGGGCGCGTCCGCAGGCATCGGGGGATTACCCCACCCTGGACCAGGTCGTCTACCGCGAAGAAGAGGACTCCTCCGAGGAATCGGAGGGCGCGCTGACCCCGCAATCCCGGTTGCTGGTAAAGATCCGGAAATTGTTGTCGCTCTCGAAGAGTCCCAACGAAGAGGAGGCGCGTTCGGCGTTATTGAAGGCGCGGGAATTGGAGGCGCGCTACCAGGAGGAATACGGGGAGATCCGGGAAGAGCGCGCGGAGGGAAGCGACTACTACACCGTGCTTCTGGGATGCCCCCTCTACCGCATGGAAATCCGGGAGTCCACCCTGGCGGGCATCCTCCAGGAATTCTACCACGTGCGCGCCATTTGGGAGAATGTCCCCGACCTGGAAGCCCTCCGCCCCGGGACCCTTCGACACCAGCTGAGCATCTGCGGCACCCGAAAAGACCTGCGCATCGCCACATACGTGTACGACTGCCTGCATACCTACATGAAACAGGCACTCTACCAACTGCCGCCACTCATGCTGGGACAGGCACTCTCCCACACGCGGGTGCGGCGGGACTTCGAATTGGGAGTCCTGGACGGCTTCCGACAGGCGCTGCGGGAGCAGAATCAGCGCCCGGAAATGCGCGCACTGGTACAGTGGGACCACACGCACTTGGAGGAATACTGCCGGTGGGTCTACCCACGCCTGCGCTCCCACCACCACACCGCAACCATGCTCTCCAAAGAACACCGCGCCGCCGGCGAGGCCGCGGGCCGTCGCTTCCACCTGAAAGAGGGCCTGGAATCCCCCAAGCCCACCCGGAAGGCGCTGAAATAACCCCCATAACCCCATTTTTCTATCCGCCGCCATGCCCTTCTGGAAGCCCAGTCCACTCTTTGGCAAGCGCCTCAGGCGCTTCCGCCGCCTGCGTCGTGGATGGTGGAGCTTCCTGTTGCTGGCGGCACTCTATCTGGTGACCCTGATAGCGGAGGTCACCTGCAACAGCGCGCCACTGGCGCTGCGCCACGAAGGCAAATGGTATTTCCCCATATTCTGCCGCTATCCCGCGCGGGCCTTCATGCCCGACGCCGGCGACGGCGCACCGGACTACGCCGCCCTGAAAGCCCGCGGAGTCTTCCACGACGATTTCGTCCTCTGGCCACTCTTCCGCAATGATCCCTACCGCATCGTCTCCCGCGAAGAAATCCTCCCCTATCTGCGGGAACGCGTCCGCGTGACCCCGGAACCCCGGGTGGCCAGCCTGACCCTGAATCCAGAACTCGTCATCACCCGCGGCACCGGCATGGAGAGCCTCCTGCCCCCCAATGCCCCCACGCCGGAATTCCAAAATCGACCCCTCGCGGAATTATGGCAAATCCCGGAGGGACTCCCACAGGCCCTGGAGAGCCGCTGGCGCGGCGAAAAATGCGCCGCACTCGAATTCCTGCTGACGCCCCAACAAGACACCGGATTGCCACCCGTCAAACTCTCCTTCGCCCCCGCGGAAGAACGCGCCGGCGGACGAAAGACGCTGCGCGCCCGCGCCCTGGAGGACAATGCCGCCGCAGGCGGCGCGCTCTCGCCCCGCCAATGGGAATTCCTGCCCAACGAAGAGCGCCCCCTGCGCAAGCCAGAGGAATTCCTCGCGCTGCCGGAGGAGCTGCGCCGTGCGGTGCAATCGGGCCGCGAGGCCATCCGCGCGCAAGCGCAAGAGACGGGCCTGGCGCTGGAGCCCTGGAGCCAGGAGCTCACGCGGGAGCGACGCCTCCGCCTCCAGGTGGAGCAGGAACCCCTCCGATTCCCCTTCCGACCCGTCCCCGGACACCCCATGGGACTGGACAGCGCGGGACGCGATGTCTTCGCGCGGATCTTCTACGGCCTGCGCATCGCCCTGAATTTCGGAATGCTCCTGGTGGTCTTCTCCCTGGTCTTCGGGACGCTCGCCGGAATCCTCCAGGGATACTGCGGGGGACTCACCGACTTGGCCGGACAACGACTGACGGAGCTCTGGAGCGCCCTGCCCTTCCTCTATGTCATGATCCTCATGGGATCCCTCTACGGCGCCGGATTCTCGCTGCTGCTCTTCTGCTACGCACTCTTCAACTGGATCGGCATCTCGCACTACATGCGCGCAGAGAGCCTCCGCCTAAGAAAACAGCCCTTCGTGGAGGCCGCAAAATGCCTGGGAATCCCCGGCTGGCGCATCGCCCTGCAGCATATCCTGCCCAACGCCCTGACGCCCCTGGTCACCCTCTTCCCCTTCTCCCTGGTGGGCGCCATCGGATCCCTGGCCGCACTAGACTACCTGGGCTTCGGACTGCCCGCACCCACCCCCAGCCTGGGAGAACTCCTCTCACAGGCACAGGCGGAACGCAGCGCCTGGTGGCTCACACTCTATCCCTCACTGGCACTCTTCGTTGTCATGCTCCTGGGAGTCTTTATCGGCGAGGGCGTCCGAAATGCCTTCGACCCCAGGCAACAGCAACGGCTGCAGTAGCCATTCTGCGGCACTTATCTACCAATATGCCCCCGCCGGTAGCCGGGGAAAAAATTCGGCGGGGATGCGGGGACGGCCGTCCCCGTCCTTGGGATCGCCCCTGCCCCGATCAAGACACTTTTCCCAAATTAGGCGAAGGAGGGCTCATTCCTCATGAACGCAAAAGGGGCCCCCGCGCCGAAGCACGGAGGCCCTCTTTTTTGCGTTTTTTGCGCTTCTAGAACTTCGTCGAGAAGGCGAGCACCAGATTCCGTCCGGGCTCCTGGTAGGCCAGGTTCCGGGTAGTGGAGAGGTAGTTGGTATATTCCTTGTTCAGGAGATTCTCCAGGCTGGCGGTGAAGGAGCAATCCAGATCCCAGAGCTTGAAGTCGTATCCGCCGCGGAGATTGACGGTGGCCCACTTCTTGGAGTGTTCCACGGTCTTGGGAGTGTGCTTCTGAGACGCGGCGGCCTGAACCTCGCCCAGGATCCAGAGGCCGTTATCCCAGTGGGCGCGCAGGCCGACCAGACCATTCAGCGGGGGATTGTAGCGCAGATACTGGTCGTTGCTCTCATCGGTGCCCTCCAGCCAGGAAATGTTCGCATAGGCGGTGAGCTCCTTGGTGAGATCCCACTCCGCCTGCGCCTCCACGCCCTGGATCACGGCACGGGACACGTTGCTCATGCGGGCATTGTAGTAGTTCTTTCCGCCAATGGTGACGGCCTTTCCGTAGTCCTGCGCCTCGATGAGGTCATGGAGCTGGTGGTAGAAGAGGGAGAGGCTGGCGCGGAGCTCCTCGCCCACGTAGTGCAGACCATATTCGGCGTACCAGGAGACCTCGGGATCCAATCCGGGATCGCCCCAGGTGGCGGTGCCGGCGGTGGCGTTGAGCTGGATGTACTTGTAGCGGTCCATCAGGTCCGCGGTGCGATAGCCGCGGGCGCCCAGGAGGGTCATGGACCAGTTGTCGGCGAAGTCCCAGGTCAGGCCGATGTGCCCGCTCCAGGACCAGTCGTCGGCACTCTGCCGGCGGCGAAGGAGCTTATGCGCCTTGGTGACGATGTTGGTGTCGTAGAGCGCCTCGCTGCGGGACCAATTGCGGTCCACGCGAAGACCGGTATTGAGGGTCCACTGGGGCGCCAGATTCCAGGTGTATTCGCCGTAGGCGCCCAGGTTGTTCTGGTAGGAATCGGAGAGCGGGTCATCCCAGGCGGAGAGCGCGCCCTTCACGGGGTGGATCACCTTCTTGAGGCGACTGCCAGTGTAGCTCCAGCGCCAGTAGTCCATGCCGAAGGTCAGGTTGTGCCCCTCGGCCAGCTCCAGGTGGTTCTCCTGGCGGGCAGAGAGGGTGCGGTGGGTGGCGCGGGGGGCCACCTGCACCTGCTGGGCGCCGGAAGCCACCTTGTTGAAACGGTCGATGCGCACATGGCGCTCGATGACGCCGAAGCCCAATTCCAGCGTGGACTTCTTCCAGATGTCGCCCTCGGGGAGGAAGGAGTGCTTCAGGGCGAAGTCCTCCAGGGTGGTGCGGGGATAGACCACGCGCTGGGAGATGGCGGGCAGATTGGAGGCGCCGGGGATGCCGACGTCCTGGGCACGGTAGCGGCTGTACTTGAATTCGGTGACATTCTGGTCGTTCCAGCGATAGCCCAGCTTCAGGGTGCTCTGGGCGTCGTCGAAGAAGCTGTTCTTCACGGTGTCATGACCGCCGTCCTTGTAGGAGTCCTGGCTGCGCATTCCGCCGGAGAGATAGGCCCAGAAGTCCTCCTGGGAATAGGAGGTCCAGGCGTGGACCGCGTAGCCCTCGCCGTTGGTGGAGCCGGAGACCGTGGTGCCGCCGTGGAACTCCGCCTCGTCGGTGAAATCGGCGCCCTTGGTGATCACGTTCACTACGCCGCCCATGGAGCCGCTGCCGTAGAGCTGGCTGATGGGCCCCTTCAAAATCTCAATGCGCTCGATCTCCTGGGGCAACACCAGTCCGAACTGCGCCGCCACATCGGTGGCGGTGATGATGCGCTGTCCGTCCACCAGGAAGACCAGCCGTCCACGCCCCAAACCGCGTACATTCACCTCGCCGCCCCAACGACCATCGCGGGAGACCGCCACGCCCGGGAGGGTGGCGGTGGCGTCGGAGAGGGAGAGCGGCTGACGCTGGAAGAGCTCCGCGGACTCCATGACGGAGACGCCGCCGGGCGTCTGGGAGACCGCCTGGGGCACGCCGCGGGCAGTGACCACCACGGGCTCCAGGTAGGCGTTCTCCTGGACAGGAGCGGACTCCTCCTGGACCACAGCCACCGCCGGGGACTCCGCCACGGCATTTTCGGGAAGCGCGGCCTCCTGGGCAAAAAGCCCCACGGGCACCAGCGCAGAAAGGATCAACGAACGGATTTTCATGATGATAGAGAGGTGTTTATCGGCCGGAGCATCCGACCGGGGATTTCAGGGTTTGGTAAGGAAAAGAATCTTCGCCGTCACGCCAGGGAGCATTCCCAGCTTTCCGGAAAGCGCCCCCAACTGGTCCGTGTTGCCCTCCAGAATCAAGGAAATCAGGCTGGCGGAGAAGTCCCGGAAGGGCAGGCCCATGCGGCCGCGAACCAACTCCTGGTAACTCCCCAGAAGATGATTCACCTCCTCGACACTCGAACGCTCTTGAATCCAAATGGCAATCACCGCCACACGGGCAGAATCCGACGACATGACAAAAAAACTCCTGAAGAACACGATACCCTACGCAAGCCACGAAATCCCCCCGGAACACGAAAAAAACGAAAAAGCCCGCATTCCCAAAGACGGGAAATGCGGGCTAGTCCTAAGTTGCCAACGAAAACGCCTGCCACGCCACATCGCGCAGGAATGCACGGAGAAAGGCGGAGGCTCGTCAGCCTGCGACCACCATTTTGAGCATCGCGGTCGCTATGTTCGTGAACCGATACGTCAGCCCGCTGACTCAGGAACTGCCTCCCTTGTCGTAAGGTAACGGAACACTGCGGAAAATCTGGGCTCCTCAACCAGGCTCAAACTGGTGACCTCCTGGGCCACAACCAGGCGCTCTATCAACTGAGCTATGAGGAGCATCACAAGAAACGGCGCATACTGTAACCCCTTTCCCACACATTGCAAGCCCACCA
>CAVDSU010000096.1:0-8293 GCA_963611685.1 bacterium | reverse complement strand
CATTGCCCATTGCCCATTGCCCATTGCACATTGCACATTGCACATTGCCCATTGCACATTGCCCATTGCACATTGCCCATTGCACATTGCACATTGCACATTGCCCATTGCCCATTGCCCATTGCCCATTGCACATTGCACATTGCACATTGCCCATTGCACATTGCCCATTGCACATTGCCCATTGTGCTAGCGGGTGGGGAGCCACTGTTCGGCCAATTGGGCGGTCCATTCGAATATCACGTATCCCCCCATGCCGGCATTTCGGACCGCCTGGATTTGGCGTTTGATTTCGGGAATAGAGAGTCTGCTTGCGGTGGCGCCGATTCCGGGGAGAATTCGTTCGGCTTGGGAGCCGGCGTTTTGGCGTTGTCGTGCCAGGTCTCCCTGGAGGAGTGCCGCGGAGGCGCGGTAGTCCATGGGACAGAGGAAATCGACGATGCCCTTCTGGAGCCAATCCAGGGGTGCCTGTCCCACGGATTTGCGGGCATTTTCCCATTCGGGATAGACAGCGGCGGAGACCTTGATTTTGGGTCGTGCGCGTCGGGCGGCGTCCGCGAGCTCCTGTGCCAGCATGGTGATTTGTCGAACGCGGAAGGCCTCCCAGGCGGTGCGTGCGCGGGGATCCTGCCGGAGGTCCTCGGGCCAATTCTTCAGGGCGCGTCCGAGATATTGTTGGAAGGCGGCGCGGCAGCGTGGGCAGTAGCAGCAGCTGGAGCCCTCATAGCGGAGCATATCGAGCTGAACGCCCGCCAGGGGATACTTCCGGGCCAACTCGCCCACCAGATTCGAGAGGAGCTGCCGATTTTCGCGCTGGGTGGGGCAGAGCCAGGGGATGGACTGTCCGCTTTCCTTTTGCTGGAGGCGTCCCTGCTCCTCGAGGCGTTTTCGGAAGGACTGTGGGGCGTCAGTGACATTGAGGACCTGCACCCAGGCGTGGACCTGGATTCCCTGATTCTGGGCGGCGGCGACGCACTCGCCGGTGGGGTCGTCCACGGAGGGCTCCAGTCGTCCGGAGACCAGCCGGGAATTCCAGGCGGCGGCGTAGGGTGAGAGGAGATGCGGGAAAACCGCATTGAATCCGGCGTCCTTCAGCTGTCGGAGGGTGCGGTTCCAGCCCTTTCCGGGAAGACCGGCTGCGGCGCGCATCCATACCCCGCGGATTTCGTCGGCATTTCCGGCGATGGCGTCGGAGGAGGGATTTGCGGCGGGCATGGCCTCCTGCGCCAGGGCGTCTTCCAGGGCGAGGACGGAGGTGAAGACCCCGGTGTAGTCGCCCGTCTTTCGGGAGGACTGCGCCCGTTCCAGGAGTTTCCGGGCCTTCTGGTGGCTCCCGGCACCGGCATTCGCCAGAGCGAAGCGCGCCTGTTCCAGGAGGCGCGTGGAGGCGGCGTTGCGGAGTCCGGGGGCGTGGTCCTCCAGGAATGCGGCGAGCACGGGGACGGCGTGCGCTTCGTCTTGCTTCAGGTAGACGTAGGTCATCCAGAAGCCGTACGGGCACTGGATGATCGCGGGCAGCGCGGTCTTTTTGCCGGAGGAGTCGGTCCACCAGGCGCGGATCTTCAGATCCCCGTAGGGGCGATTTTCCACCGCCAGCACGGCGGGATTTCCCTGTCGGAAGGATGCGCCGCCCTGTGTGGCGAGGCCGCCGATGCCGCCGGGGATGGCGGAGGCCTTCCGGAAACGCCCGGCAGGCAGGTGCATGACATTGGCGAGGCGGGGCGGAAGCGCGTAGAATGCGGCCAGACGTCCGCCCTGCCGCAGATAGGCGCACAGGGTATTTTCGGCGTTTTCCTCCAGGGATTCACCGTAGGGGAGGATTGCGCAGCGCACATTCCGGAGGGCGCTCGGGGAGAGATCCGCCTCCTCCAGAATCGCGGGATAGATTCCGCCGGCGGACAGGCTCTCGCCCAGATTCTGGGCATGGCGCAAGGATTCCCGGCGGGTGGTCTCCTGGGAGGAGGAACCGCCGCCGCGCACGAGTGCCAGGGGCACATTGGCCTCCAGGATCTCCAGGGATGCGATCTGGAGGGAGAAGTCGCCGGAGGCGCCGCGCCAGGCGGCAAAGCGGAGAGTCTCGGCTTTTCGCCAGGAGCGGACGGGATCCCCCTCGGGAAGGAAGGAGGCCTTGGAGAGGACCTGTTCCTCCCAGAGGCCATTGGTATGCGGCGTCAGGACCCCCTGATACCATACGCCGCCCGCCTTGCAATAGAAATTCAGCTGGTGCGCCAAATCGCCGTTGAGCACGCGGAAGCGCAGACGGATGCCGGCACAGCGCGAGAGGTCGGCGCCCTCCAAAGGAAAGTCCCAGCAGGCGCGGCGGGTGCCCTCCTGGCGGAAGCGCGTGGAGAGATCCATCAGTCCGCTCTTGGGGTGATAGACCACGCGGGTCTCCAGATCCCCAGAGGCGATGCAGCGATTGGCCAGCCGCGCGAGATCCAGCTCCCGTGCATGGACCGCCAGGCACAGCATTGCCAGGAGCAGAAAAGCAAGAAATGCCCCCGTCGAGGGCATTCCCGGATTCTGGCGCGCGATGGAGTGGCGGAGGATCATGACGTCCTAGCTAGCGGGCGGACTGCGGGTTAGCGGCGCTGGGGGGCTCCTGGTGGACTGCCGCGCGATGGGCGGCGGCTAGTCGGAGGGGTTCCAAGAGGCGATCGGGCACCTGGAGGTGTCCTGTTCCCACGCCCAGTTTCACCCCATGGATATTCTCGCCGTGGAAATCGGAGCCGCCGGAGGGGAAGAGTCCCACGGATCGGCAGATCTCCAGGACATTCTGGACCTGCTTCGGGGTATGGAGGGCGTAATACGCCTCCATGCCGTCCAGGCCCATGGCCTTTAGGTCCACCGCCATCTGGTGGAGCTTTTTGACAGTGTGGTTTCCCTTGGTGAAGGGATGCGCCCAGACCGCCACGCCGCCGCAGGAGTGGATGGCGGAGATCGCCTCCTCGGGGGACGGCACCTCTCGGGCGACATAGGCGGCTTTTGCCGTGCCCAGGAAGCGCTGGAAGGCGCCCTGGACGGATGCGACCGCGCCGAGACGGACCAGTGCGCGGGCGATATGGGGGCGACCCACCACGCCGCCATTGGCCTCACGCTCCAAATCCGACATATCGAGGGAATACCCCAGATCCGCCAACTTTTTCAGAATCGCGTGATTCCGCTTGACGCGGGCATTCCGGCATCCCGCCATGAATTCGTTCATCTCCCGAGAGGGCTCTCCCAGGAAGAGTCCCACGATATGGTATCCCAGGCGGGGGTCCTCCCGATTGCGTGCGGCCAGTTCCACGCCAGGCACGCAGCAGATCTGGGGGAATTCCCGCGCGGCCGCCTGGAACTCCGGAAGGCCATCCATGGTATCGTGGTCCGTGAGTGCCAGGCCCTTCAGGCCCAGTTTTACTCCCATGGAAACCAGTTCCCGGGGGGAACAGGTGCCGTCGGAGGCGGTGCTATGACAATGAAGATCGATCATGAAGTAAAAATCCAGCAAAGAGAACCACGGAATACACGGAAGCGGCTACGCCGACACGGAAGGTTGCAAGAAGGGTTTCTGCGCATTCTGTAAGCGCAAAGCGTTTCCGTGTCTTTCCGTGGTTGAAAACTTTAGCGCTATGCCGCCTTTTATTCCCGGGCGAGATTCGCCACGCCGTAGAGGCATCCCAGCAGTGCGGGAACGGCAGTCTCCACGCGGAGGACCGCACTTCCCAGGGTCACGGGAATGGCGCCGGCCATCAGGAGCGCGGATTCCTCGAGCGGGGCGAAGCCGCCCTCGGGTCCCACAAAGAGATGCCGGCACTGTTTCGCCTCCGCGGGACCGAAGTGCTTGTGTGCGGTGGCTTCGGCGGCGGGCGAGGCGCCGAAGAGGATTCCGGGGGCATCGGGAGAATCCGTGGCTCTTTTCAGGACCTCGTCGAATTCCCGTGGTGGGAGGAGCTGTGGCAGATAGGGATTGGCGGACTGCTTCAGGGCGGCGACCAGGGTATCCTGCCAGGAGCCGGCGATCTCCTCGGGGCGTGCCACGCCATAGGTGCAGAGGATGGGCTGGATTGCGCACGCGCCCAGTTCCACGGCGGCCTTCAAGACCAAATCGAAGGCCTTTCCGCGGGGAGGCGCCACACAGAGTACCGGCCAGAGTTCAGGCGGCGGGATTCTCCGAAGCGTCTCCACCCGGCAAAGCGCCTGTCGATCATGCTTATTGCCGGTTTCGCCCGCGAGGATGGCGTCGGCGATGACGCCGCGGCCGTTGAGCAGTTGCAGGGCATCGCCCTGTCGGAGCCGCAGGACGCGGAGGGCATGGAGGCTTTCCTGGGGAGAGAGAAGCGCCTCCTCCCCTACCCCAGGCAACTCCCCCTCCACATAAAAGCGCCGAATCTGCATAGGATTCTGTCCCCCCTCCTCTCTATCGTTAGCGGAAATTTACTTCGGCTGGCTAGAGGCGTCTTCCTCGGGAAGCCATCCTTCCAGGATATTGGGGAAGAGTGGGCATGCGAAGGTGCTTGTGCGGAGGATATCGGCGATCTTCTTCATCGCCCACTCCTCCTGGAAATGATACTGCATCTTCTCCTTGATCTCTGCCTCAGTGGGGAGGCCCTCCAGCTCCCGCTTCGCCAGGAGGATCTGTGCCACCTTCAGGGTCTCGGCCTCGCCGGCGCGGGCTGCGGGATAGACCTCCAGCACGCGGATGTACCGATAGGAAGTGGGGGTCTCGATCAGCCCGCTGGTCTCGCCTTTCTGACAGGCGAAGGGCTGTCCCCAGTTGCAATCTTGGATCTCCTGGCGGGTCATGGGCTTGTCAAAAACGCCGCCCTTGGAGGCCTCGGTGCCCTCGGAAAAGTTCCGCGCCAAGAGCTGGAAGCCCTCGTCGCTCTGGAAACCATCCATCTGCGCAATCAGCTTGAAGTCCTCCAGCTTCTTCGCCTGCTCTTCTTCAAGAGTTTTGCGGAGCTCCTTCAAGTGGACGAGGTTTTTCTCCAGCATGTCAGCGGGGATCTCCACCTGGTCCAGCACCTGCTGAAGATAGCTGGTGAGCAAGAGCATGTCTTGTCGGTCCATCTGGAGGGATGACTTCGCCTCCAGGGGGAACTTCTTCAGGTAGTCCTCGAAGGAGATCCTAGCATTGCTCTGCTTCTCCCAGCGCAAGGAGAGGGTCTTGAAGGCGTCCTGCCCGGGAATGGTGCCGGCCTTCCGCGCCTCGCCAAGCAGAATCCGCTGGCGGATCAGCTGCCGAATCGCGCGGCGTGCCTGCTGCTGCTGGCGGGAGTCCAGGCCGTTGGTCAGCGGCGTAGCAGAGGCAGCGGTGCCCTTCCTCTGGGCGTCCTGGTAGATGGCGGTGGTGTCCGCCAAGAACTCCTGAATCTGTGCCCACGTGAAATCGCCCTCGGGAAGACGCAAGGCCAGTTCGTCCACGCGGAGGGACGCCATGCCCTCTTTGGAGAGGCCATTGGTGGCATCTTCAGCAGGCGTGCCGGTCTCCTGCTGTTCCCAGGCAAAGGACTCCGTTTCGGGGGCGGACTCCTGCTTGCAGGAAGCTAGCGTGCCCAGGAGCGCGAAGGAGAGTGTGGCGGCAAAAAGGGATGTGAGGTATTTTTTCATCATAGTGTGGTTAAGATAATGGAGGAAGGCAACGCCGTGGCTACAGCCAGGGTTTTCTGAGAATTTTCGCGTGTCTATTCGTCCACGCGCTGGGTATTGTTGGCCTTCTGAAGCCAGATCACGGCCTCTTCGCGGTTGGTGACGCCATCGCCGTGGGTCACGCTGTCCATGTATTCCAGCGCGAGGGCCTTCTGCCAGTCGGCGCCGGTCTCTAGGATCTCGACCAACACGGGGAGAGAGAACTGTACTTCCATTGTGGAAAGCTTCAGCAGGAGCATGTCACAGGAATCCTCGTCTTCGGTTGCCATGATGGCATCCCGATAGACGTCGTAGAGCTCGTCCAGAGTGACCTCCTCCTCGTCCTGCACCTCCAAGTTTCCCTCGTCGTCGGTGGTCACCTGGTTCACCATGGAGTCCATGATGCCCTCCAGAGCGAGCTGCGCTTCATGCGCCACATCGGGATTGCTGTCATTCAAAAGCGGAATCAGCAGACGCATGGCGGCGGGAGTGCCCACCCACTGGAGCGCGGGAATCACGCCATGACGACGCACCGCGTTGTCGGAATTCACCAAGAACTCCGCCTGCGCCAGAATATCCTCGTTCACATTGGTGTCCAAGATCTCCTGCAAACGGGAAAGCTCGGAGTCCTGCGACTCCTCCTCGGACCAGACCCGACCGGAAGGAATGTATTCCTCCACAAAATCCATGTCCAACACGGGCACAAACGCCGTGTCCATGACAGCCGATCCGCCAAGAGAGACATTCTCCGTGGAAACCGTGGCTGACACAACACTCCCCGACGGCCGCTCCTGGGATGCGAGATTGCGCAAAAGCCCCAGTACAAGCGCCACACACAACAGGCAGCACACCAAGGCGAAAAAGAAGATGATCTTGTTACGCGTCATAAAAAAAGCAAAGCGAATAAAAACTGATTATAAAGGAGAAGGAGAAAGCCTCGTTTTGACCATCCCTCCCTAGAATAGTTCCCCGGAAAGCCCCTGGGACTACGCCTTCCGCGACTACCCACTATAGCAATAAAAAAAAGGAAGGAACGGTTTCCCATTCCTTCCTTTTCAGGAGAATCCCCGATCCGAAGACCGGAGATTCCATCGAGTCTGAGACTACTTCTCAATAGTCCCCCAGACCACTCCAGTCTCAAGTTCCAGATTGGAACCATCGCCATCCTCGGGAATGTAGATGTAATCCTCATTGGCGTCAAACTTGAGCTTCGCCAGGATGGCCTCCTCGGCCTCAGCGAAGTCGGCGAAGCGGAAGGCCTTCTTGTTGAAGGTCAGGCTGTTGTTCAGCTTCAGGGTGAAGGTGCCGGGCAGGACGGCGTCATTCAGAGCCTCCACGCTGCAGACATCGAAGATGAACTCGCCGCACTCGCCAGTGTAGTTAGTGTCGCCAACCACGGAACCGGCCAGGTTCTTGACCATCCAGCAGGTGGTGGTCTGGGTGCTCACGTGGTCACCATTGCAGTCGGTGTACTTGTCAACAACGGTGGTGGACTGCTTGGCAACCTTGCCATAGCCCTGACCGTAGAAGACGTTTCCATCATCTTCTTCCTCGCCAGCCTCGGAGTAGTTGTCAAAGCCGAGGAAGCCATTGTTGTCTTCGTTGGCATCCCAGGTCAGGGGGATCTCGAAGTCACCGAGAGCATCAGTGAACTTGGTCTCGTTGACCATGCCGTAGTCGGGGTTCTCAAAGGTCTTGGAACCGAACATGGCGGCGCGGAAGGTGCTGACAGCGCGGTAGACGTTCTTGGCCTTGTCGCCCTTGCGAACGATGTAGAACACAGCGGTGTTGTCCTCAGCAGCGCTCTCTTCCATCTCGCCTTCGCAGCTCTTGCAAGCATCGATCACCATGTAACCGGTGAACTTGTCGCTGACGACCTTGGCGGAGTCCATCATGGCGTTCTTGACGGTGACGGCAGCGCGACCCTCGATTCCCTGCTCGGCATCAGCCTTGATTTCAGGGAAGGTGTAGTTGTACTTCACGAGCTTGACATCCAGACGCTTGAAGGAAGCGTTGAAGTCATAGACGAGAACCTGAGCCATGCTGCTGAAGCAGAAAGCTGCAACAAACAGAGCGATGAGAGATTTCTTCATTGTCTTGTCCTTGTTTTGGGTGGAAACGAATCGAAAAAAAACAAACCTAAAAAAAGAGCTTCGCCTCTTTCGTGGGAGGCACCTCTGCCCTTCCGGGGATTTTTTGTGTCCTCAGGCAGGCAGGAAATCCGAATTCTTCCGTGTCAATTGCATACTCTAGCCCATTTTCTAGGGAGTTTCAAGCAATTCCACGCAAAAAACCGGATTTTTTCCTATTTTTTCGAGACACAGGACCTACTGTAGTCTCTCTTCCCTGCTTTTCAAGCGTTTACTCGGGGAATTTCCCTTCCCCGGAATCCCGTAGGATTGCCTAGGTACGACAGAAACCGAGAAAGAGCATTTTGCGGAACGCATTCCCAGGGGGTTGTTGCGGGGGGGTGTCTCTTGCGTGAGGGCGTCTAGAAGTGGTTCTTCCAGGCGAAAGCGGAGGCGGGGGCATGCTTTGCGTGCTGTGGTGCGGGGAGGGCGTCGGGAGCGGGGTATCCCACGGGGAGTAGTGCCACAGGGACGTAGTCCTGGGGGATAGAGAGCTCCTGAATCAGTGCGTCGCGCTGGAAGAACGCGACCCAGCAGCTGCCCAGCCCCTGTTG
>CAVDSU010000095.1:0-8485 GCA_963611685.1 bacterium | reverse complement strand
CCCCCGCCCATCCCCGACACCCCCATCCACGCCGTCGAGATCCTGACCGACTGCCAGGACGTGGAGGCGCTGGGGGAGCTCCTGGCGACCCTGGACCTGCCGCCGCAGGCGCTCTCGAGCTACGAGGACCTGGAGAAGCGCCAGGGCATCACCTATGTCCTCTGCGACACCCCCGCCGAACAGGCCGCCGCAAAAGCGCAGGTGGAATCCCTACTTGCCCAATGGGGCGACCAATTCCTGGCGCACTCGGTGCGGGAGATCCGCGAACGGCTGATCCAGCGGGAGGACTGGTCTGAGAGCTGGAAGAAGTATTTCCACCCCTTCCGCGCCAGCCGCCGGCTGGTCATCAAGCCCAGCTGGGAAGAGTGCCAGGCGGGTCCCGAGGACATCCTCCTGGAGATCGACCCCGGAATGAGCTTCGGCACCGGCTCCCACGGCACCACCCGCGGATGCCTGGAATTCCTGGACGACCTGGCCGACGACGCCAATCCCGCGCGTCCCAGGACACTGGTCGACGCCGGCTGCGGCACCGGAATCCTCACCATGGCGGCAAGACGACTGGGATATTGCCCCGTCTTCGCCTTCGACTACGACCCGCAAGCCATCCTGGTGGCGCAGGAGAACTTCCGCCGGGACGGCATCGGCGAGCCCGCGGTGCTTTTGCGCCAGGCGGACGTCCACGAAGTGCAAGTGCCCTTCCCCGCGGATTTGGTGCTGGCGAACATCCTGGCGCCCATTCTATTGGAGGCCCGCGAGAATCTCCTCTCCATGGTGCGTCCCGGCGGCCTCCTGGTGCTCTCCGGCATTTTGACCAGCCAGTATCCGCACCTGCGGGAGGCCTTCCTCTCCACCGGACTCCAGGAACTGGAGACCCGCACGCTGGCGGAGTGGACCAGCGGACTCTTCCGGAAGCCCGAGGCATAGCCCCCCATGCCCGAACTCCCCTGGCTCACCCTCATCCTGCTCTCCGCACTCTTCCTGGGAGTCTACGACTTCTCCAAGAAGCACGCCGTCGCCAAAAACCGCGTGATGCCCGTGCTGGTGTTGGCCACCGCCTGCGGGACACTCTTCCTGGTCGGCGTACACATCGCCACCGGCACCTTCTGGGAGACCTTCCGCTGCGACTGGCGCCTCTGGTGGCTCACCATGCTGAAATCCGCCATCGTGGGCGGTAGCTGGGTGGCCGGATACTTCGCCCTCCACGACCTGCCCATCTCCCTGGCCTCCCCCATCCGCGCCTCCGCACCCCTCTGGGTCACCCTGGGCGGCGCCGCCCTCTACCGGGAAATCCCCACGCCACTCCAACTGCTGGGCATGGCGATCATCTTCCTGGGATACCTGATCTTCAGCATCTCCGGCAAGGCGGAGGGATTCTCGCTGAAGTCCCGCGGCGTCTGGATGATCGTGGCGGCCACCCTCATCGGCGCCGCCAGCGCCCTCTACGACAAGCTCCTCTTCTCCCCCCTGGGACTGCCTCCCGACACCGTCCAGCTGCACTTCTCCCTTGACCTGGTGCTCCTGCTGGGCGCCGTCTGGGCCCTGGAAAAGAAAATCCCCTTCCTGAAGGAAGACCAGCCCTTCCAGTGGCGCTGGAGCATCCCCGCCATCGGCGTCCTGCTCATCATGGCGGACTACTGCTTCTTCCACGCCCTCCATGCCCCCGACACGCAGGTCGGCGTCCTCAGCCTCCTGCGGCGCTGCTCCGTGGTGGTCTCCTTCGCCTGCGGAGCATGGTATTTCAAGGAAAAGGACATCCCCCGAAAGCTCCTGGGACTCGTCCTCATCATCGCCGGCGTCTTCTGCCTGGCATTCTTCTCCAGCCACTAAAACACCCTTCCCCCCACACACGTCCATCCCCATGTCCAAGAAAAACTCCCCCACACCCCAGCACCCAAAGACCAAGATCGGCTTCATCGGCGGCGGAAAGCGCGGAAACTGCCTGCTGGAAATGCTGCTGGAGATGCCCGATGTGGAAATTGTCGCCGTCTGCGAGCTCTACGAAGACCGCCTGAAGGCGATGGTGGAGAAGTGCACGAAGGCGGGTCGCCCGGCCCCCAGCAGCTACGACAGCTACATCGACCTTCTGGACAATGTGGAGAACCTGGACTGCGTCGTCGTCCCCACCGCCTGGGAGAGCCATGTGCCCATCGCCGTGGCCGCCATGGAGCGCGGGATCCCGGTGGGCTTCGAGGTCGGCGGCGCATACTCCCTAGACGACTGCTGGCAGCTGGTGCGTGTCCAGGAGGCCAGCGGCACTCCCTGCATGATGCTGGAGAACTGCTGCTACGGCCGCAACGAGATGGCGGTCCTGAAGCTGGTGAAGGAGGGCCTCTTCGGCGAGGTGGTCCATTGCGAAGGCGGCTACCACCACGACCTGCGCCAGGAGATCTGCTGCGGCGAAGAGAACCGCCACTACCGCCTGAGAAACTTCAAGACGCGCAACGGCGAGCTCTATCCCACCCACGAACTGGGACCCATCGCCAAATGGCTGGGCATCAACCGCGGAAACCGGATGGTCTCCCTCACCGCCACCGCCTCCAAGGCGCGCGGACTCAATGCCTGGGCGAAGGAGCACAAGGGCGCCGACCACCCCCTGGCCACCTTCCCCTTCAACGAAGGCGACATCGTCACCACCGTCATCAAGTGCGCCAACGGCGAGACCATCGTGCTCACCCACGACTGCTCCCTCCATCGCCCATACTCCCGCGGAAATCTCATCCAGGGCACCCGCGGCATCTACATGGAGGACAAGGCGGCGGTCTCCATCCAGGGAATCACCAAGAGCCAGGAGGGGTGGGACCCCGAGACCTGGGAGCCCATGGAAAAACACTGGGATGCCTTCGAACACCCCCTCTGGAAAAAGTACCAGAGCCTGGGCGTCCAGGGCGGACACGACGGCATGGACTACCTGGTGATGCGCGCCTTCCTGGAGGCCGTGCGCGACGGCAAGCCCATGCCCATCGACGTCTATGACGCCGCCGCCTGGATGGCCATCACCCCCCTCTCCGAGGCCTCCATCGCACGGGGCTCCGCACCCGTCGAAATCCCCGATTTCACCAATGGCCTCTGGGTGCAGGAGCGCCCCGTGGAAAAGGGCACATACTGCCTCGACGAAATCTGCCAGCCCGGGGACCTCTAAATGAGCCACACCGTCGCATTCTTCTCCGACATCCACGGCGTCCCCGCCACCCTCCGGCTCTTCCTCCAGCAGGCGGACCGCCTGGGCGCCGAGACCCTGGTCCTCCTGGGAGACGCCCTCTACCACGGCCCCCGAAACGGCGTGCCGCACGCCTACGACCCCAAGGAAGTCGCGAAAATCCTCAATGACAACAAGGAGCGGATCCTGGCGGTCCGGGGCAACTGCGACAGCGACGTGGACCAGATGATGCTGGAATTCCCCATCCTGGCGGAATACTCCCACCTGCTCACCCCCACCCGGAGATTCTTCCTGACCCACGGGCATCTCTACCACAAGGACTACCTGCCGCCTCTCCCCAAAGGCGCGGTCTTTGCCCAGGGACACACGCACCTGCCCGCACTGGAAGAGCTGCCCTCCGGTATCACTTTCCTCAACCCCGGCTCCATCAGCCTCCCCAAAGGCGGATTCCCACCGACCTTCGCACTCCTCCAGGAAGACGGCACACTCACCCTGCGCACGCTCCAGGACGGCGAGGTCTTCCAGCCCTAGAAGAAGAAAAAGCCGGCAGAAAAAAACTTTCCCGCCAAAAAGCGACGCCTCCCACCGTGATTTCCACACAAGATCACGGCACCGCGGTATATTACGACTCGTTTTTTCCCCCAGAAACCCCCGGCCGCTCACGGACACACACACGCGGACGCGCCGGGATCCCCAAAACCAACACACACAAAAAGGCAAAACACACCCTATGTGCTGCAGCAATCTCTCTGAGGGCGCCAAGGCGAAATTCGCCGAGCTGGACGCCTTTATTGACGGACTGGGCATTGTGGCCGACGACGAACGCCGCCGCGGCCGCCTGATCCAGGTCCTGCACCGGGCCCAGGATATCTTCGGATACCTGCCCCGCGAAGTCCAGAAACACGTGGCCCAGAAGCTCTTCCTCACCGAAGCACAGGTCTCCGGCGTCGTCAGCTTCTACAACTACTTCACCACCGAGCCCAAAGGAAAGTATCGCATCGACGTGTGCCTCGGCACCGCCTGCTATGTCAAGGGCTCTGAGCGCGTCCTCCAGGAAATCGAGCGCGTCCTGGGCGTCAAGGCCGACACCGTCCCCACCGCCGACGGTCTCTTCTCCATCAGCGCACTGCGCTGCGTGGGCGCCTGCGGTCTGGCGCCGGTCATGGTCATCAACGGCAAGGTCTACGGAAAAGTGACCCCCGCGAAGGCCGTTGCCATCATCAACGAATACAAGGCAAAGGGCTAGGACGCAACGACTATGGAAAAGATCACCAACCGCGAAGAACTCCTTAAGCTGTACGATGCATGCAAGGGCAAGCTGGCCCTGCGCTGCACCAGCGAACACGACATCCACTCCCGCAAGAAGGAACTGCTGTGCTGCGGCGGCACCGGCTGCCACGCCTCCAACTCCCAGGAGCTCATGCAGAACCTGCGCGACGAAATCGAGCGCGCCGGCCTCTCCGACGACGTGAAGGTCGTCCAGACCGGATGCTTCGGCTTCTGCGCCCAGGGACCCATCGTCAAGGTCATGCCCGACAATGTCTTCTACGTCCAGGTCACCCCCGAGGACGCCAAGGAGATCGTCGAGAAGCACGTGGTCGGACACGAGCTGGTCGAGCGGCTCCTCTTCATCGAGCCCATGCTCAAGGAGCGCGTCCACGACTACGCGAAGATGTCCTTCTATGCCAAGCAGCAGCGCATCTCCCTGCGCAACTGCGGACTGATCAATCCCGAGGACATCACCGAATACATCGCCAGCCAGGGATACCAGGCGCTGGCGAAGTGCCTTCTGGACATGGACCGCAACCAGGTCATCCAGGAGGTCCTGAACTCCGGCATCTGCGGCCGCGGCGGCGCGGGCTTCCCCACTGGACTGAAGTGGAAGATCGCCGCCGGCACCCAGGCCGACGAGAAGTACATCGTCTGCAATGCTGACGAGGGCGACCCCGGCGCCTTCATGGACCGCTCCATCATGGAAGGCGACCCCAATTCCATCGTCGAGGCCATGGCCATCGGCGGATACGCCATCGGCGCCAAGCACGGCCTGGTCTACATCCGTGCCGAGTACCCCCTGGCGGTCCACCGCCTCCAGACCGCCATTGACGAGGCACGCGAGCTGGGCCTGCTGGGCAAGAACATCCTGGGCTCCGGCTTCGACTTCGACATCGAGATCAAGCTGGGCGCCGGCGCCTTTGTCTGCGGCGAAGAGACCGCGCTGATCCACTCCATGGAGGGCATGCGCGGCGAGCCCACCACCAAGCCGCCATTCCCCGCCAACATCGGCGGCGGATACTGGGGCTGCTCCACCAACGTCAACAACGTCGAGACCTACGCCTCCATCCCCGTGATCCTGCTCAAGGGCGCCGCCTGGTACTCCAAGATCGGCAACTGGCAGATTGAGACCGACGAGAATGGCAACTGGAAGAAGACGGTCTCCGGCAACTCCGGCACCAAGGTCTTCGCCCTGGCCGGCCAGATCAACAACGTGGGCCTGGTGGAAGTCCCCATGGGCACCACCCTGCGCGAGATCATCTACGACGTGGGCGGCGGAATCTCCGGCGGCCGCGAATTCAAGGCCGTGCAGACCGGCGGTCCCTCCGGCGGCTGCATCACCAAGGAAAACCTGGATACCCCCATCGACTACGGCAACCTCGCCAAGATCGGCTCCATGATGGGCTCCGGCGGCATGATCGTGCTCTCCGACCGCGACTGCATGCCCGCAATGGCGAAGTTCTACCTGGGCTTCACCAAGGACGAGTCCTGCGGAAAGTGCACTCCCTGCCGCATCGGAACCCGCCGCATGCTCGAGATGCTCGAGAAGATCTGCGACGGCAATGGCACCGAGGACGACCTGGTCGAGCTGGAGAAGCTGGCCAACACCATCCGCGACACCGCATTGTGCGGACTGGGACAGACCGCCCCCAACCCCATCCTCAGCACTCTCCGGTATTTCAAGGACGAGTATCTGGCCCACGTGCGCGACAAGAAGTGCCCCGCCGGAACCTGCCAGAAGCTCTACACCCTGAATATCACTGACGGCTGCATCGGATGCACCAAGTGCAAGCGCAACTGCCCCGTGGGCGCCATCACCGGCGAACTCAAGCAGAAGCACTACATCGATCCCGCGAAGTGCATCAAGTGCGGAGCGTGCATCGACGGATGCCCCAAGAAAGCCATCGTCAAGGAGTAAGGGAGGGAACACCCAATGAGCGACGTCACTGTTACCATTAACGGGACTAAAGTCACGGTCCCTTCCGGCTCCACCATCCTGGAAGCCGCCCAGAAGCTGAACATCAACATCCCCACCCTGTGCTACTGCAAGGACGTGGGTTGCGGCGTGCCCAACAAGCCCGCCAGCTGCCGCATCTGCCTGGTCGAGGCCACCGGAATCCGTCCGCGGCCCATCCTGGTGCCCGCCTGCGCCACCCCCATCACCAATGACCGTGTCGAGGTGTGGACAAACTCCCAGCGTGCCCTCAACGCCCGCCGCACCGTCCTGGAGCTCATGCTCTCCGACCATCCCCAGGACTGCCTGACCTGCGCCAAGAACCAGGATTGCGAGCTGCAGAAGCTGGCCTCCGAGTTCGGCATCCGCGACATCGAGTTCAAGGGCGCCGTCAACCACTTCGACGTGGATGACTCCAGCGAGGCCATCATGCGCGATCTCTCCAAGTGCGTCATGTGCCGCCGTTGCGAGACCGTCTGCAACAAGGTCCAGACCGTGGGCACCCTCACCGGCTATGGCCGTGGCTTCGGCGCAAAGGTCGGCACCGCGTCCATGATCCCGCTGGCGGATACCTCCTGCACCTTCTGCGGACAGTGCGTGAATGTGTGCCCCGTGGGCGCCATCACCGGCATCAGCTACGTGAAGAAGGTCTGGAAGGCCATCAACGACCCCTCCAAGACCGTGGTTGTGCAGACTGCCCCCGCCGTCCGCGTGGCGGTGGGTCAGGAGTTCGGTCTGGAGCCCGGCGTGCCTGTCACCGGAAAGCTGGTGGCCGGTCTGCGTGCCCTGGGCTTCGACAAGGTCTTCGACACCAACTTCAGCGCCGACCTCACCATCATGGAAGAGGCCCACGAGCTGGTGGAGCGCGTCAAGGCCGGCAAGAACCTGCCCATCCTCACCAGCTGCTGCCCCGGATGGATTAACTTCATCGAGCACAACTTCCCCGATCTGCTCCATATCCCCTCCTCCTGCAAGTCCCCCCAGCAGATGTTCGGCGCCATCGCCAAGAGCTTCTACGCCGAGAAGATGGGAATCGACCCCAAGGACCTCATCGTGGTCTCCATCATGCCCTGCCAGGCCAAGAAGTACGAGGCCGCACGCCCCGAGTTCGCCCCCAACGGCGTCCGCGACGTGGACTACGTGCTGACCACCCGCGAGCTCTGCCGCATGTTCCGCGAGGCCGGCGTCAACCTGGCCAACATGGCTGACGAGCAGTATGACAGCCCCCTGGGACAGTCCACCGGCGCCGCCGACATCTTCGGCGTCACTGGCGGCGTGCTGGAGGCCGCACTGCGCACGGTCCACAACATGCTGACGGGCGAAGACCTGAAGGGCGACGCGGTGAACTTCCGCGCGGTCCGTGGTCTGGACGGCATCAAGGAGGCCACCGTGGAAGTCGCCCCCGGCCTGAAGGTGAATGCCGCGGTCTGCTCCGGCCTGGGCAATGCCCGGAAGGTCCTGGAGCTGGTCCGCAAGGAGCCCGGCCGCTTCCAGGCGATCGAGATCATGGCCTGCCCCGGCGGCTGCATCAACGGCGGCGGACAGCCCTACCTCCACGGCGACCGCTCCCTCCTCGAAAAGCGCATGGCGGGACTCTACGCAGAAGACGCCAACAAGCCCCTGCGCATGTCTCACGAGAATCCCGACATCAAGACCCTCTACAAGGAATACCTGGGCGAGCCCGGCTCCGAGAAGGCACACCACCTCCTCCATACCCAGTATCACCAGAAGTAGGGACCACCACCTCCAATAGGTGAAACGCGAAACGCCCCGTGGCAAACTCGCCGCGGGGCGTTTCTTTTGCGTGGGACGCAGACGCGCACCACGCAAAAGAAAGGAGGAAGGAGGATGTAAGTACTTAGCAATTAGTGATTAGTGGCTAGTTACGATGTAAGTACTTAGCAATTAGTGGTTAGTGGCTAGTTACGATGTAAGTACTTAGCAATTAGTGGTTAGTGGCTAGTTGCAAGGTGCCTGCGGCGCTCTTCCGCGGCGGGAGCCGCGGTACGGGCATTGCCGCAAGATGTAAGTACTTAGCAATTAGTGGTTAGTGGCTAGTTACGATGTAAGTACTTAGCAATTAGTGGTTAGTGGCTAGTTGC
>CAVDSU010000094.1:0-8671 GCA_963611685.1 bacterium | reverse complement strand
ATGCACGCGCCGGTAGATTCCGGCGCGGGGTTTCGCCTGCGAAACCCTGGCCAAACTTCCTCCTTCCTCCTTCCTCCTTCCTCCTTTTTTTATAATCTGCGCTGGGGCGGGCCGCCTACCGGCGGCCGCCCCTCGCAGATTATATTAGGGCCTCTTCCGTCCCGCGTGTGCGCGGGAGCGAGGATTTAGCGAACCCCCCACCCTTAGGAAACGAGCCATTTATGAGCAAGATGGAAGGCAAGAGCGAGGCCTACAAGGCCGCCGGCGTGGACATTGACCTGGCGACTCAGTTGTTGAAGAATGTGAAGGGTCGCATTGCGGCCACCCGCACTCCGCAGGTGCTGGCTCCCATTGGTGGCTTTGGCGGATTGTATCGCATTGATTTGACGCAGTGGAAGCACCCGGTGATGGTGGTCTCTGTGGACGGCGTGGGCACGAAGCTGATGATTGCCCAGATGATGGAGAAGTTCGATACTGTGGGACACGACATCGTGAACCACTGCATCAACGACATCGCGGTGCAGGGCGCCACCCCCGTGTATTTCATGGACTACATCGGCATTGGCAAGATGCGCAGTCCGCTCTACGAGGATGTCCTTTCCGGCTGTGCGGACGCCTGCAAGGCGGAGGGCGTGTGCCTGATTGGCGGCGAGTCCGCGGAGATGCCGGGCATGTACGGCAACGACTTTGACCTGGTGGGATGCATCACGGGCATTGTGGAGGAGGACCAGATCATCACGGGCGAGAAGATCCGTCCTGGTCACGTGGCGGTCGCCATCGGTTCCAAGGGTCTGCAGACCAACGGCTTCTCCCTGGCGCGAAAGGTCCTCTTTGAGCGCGGCGGCTTCGACGTGAAGGACCGCCCCAGCGAGTTGCAGGGCAAGAGCGTGGGCGAGGCGTTGCTGGAGCCCCACCAGTGCTTCTGGAAGGCGGTGAAGGCGGCCTTGGACGCCAAGTTCCCCCTGGACGGCATCGCGCACATCACCGGCGGCGGTCTCTACGACAATGTCCCCCGCATCCTCCCCGAGGACGTGGATGTCCATTTCGACGCCTCCAAGATCCTGGATGCGCCCCCCATCTTCTCCCTCATCCAGAAGACCGGCGATATCGATCCCTACGAGATGTACCGCGTCTTCAACATGGGCGCCGGAATGGTCTGGTTCGTCCCCCAGGACCGCGCCGATGATGCCGTCACCCTCATCCGCAACGCCGGCTTCCGCGCCATGGCGATTGGAGAGGTCGTCCCCGGCAACCGGAAAGTGGAAGTCAAGCTGTAGCCTTCGCGGCAAGTGCCTAGCCATTCGTGGGTAGTGGCTGGCTCATTGGGGGGGTGGCGGCGCTTTTCTGCCCTCCTGCGGCGCTTTGCCGCCCTGTCTTTGCAATCAGCGGTTAGCCGATGCTAGAAGAGCTTCAAGAACAGATTCGGAAGATGCGCCTGCGGGGTGTGGCCTCGGTGGCGTTGTCGGAAGAGAACCGTCTGGTCTTGGGGCATCGTCCGCTGAAGCGTCCGGTGGCGGCGCCCGCGAGTTCCACGGCAATGCCCTCCTCGTCCCAAAGGGAGGAGACTCTCCGCCGCTTTCAGCAGGCGCAACAACAGCCGCCTCCGCAGCAAACGCCATTGACCCAGCAAACGCCTCCTCCTTCTTCGCCGTCCCGTCGTCATGTGGTGGAGAAGAAGGCGTATCCCGCGGCTCCGGACGTCTCCCAGACGAGCTGGGAGGAGTTGGCGTCGGCGTGCCGTGCTTGCGGCAGCTGTGCCGGCTGCGAGCAAAAGCAGGGGCGCATTTTCGAGACGGGTTGCCGCCAGGCGCCGCTGATGGTCATTGGCGACTGGGTGCGGAATACTGTGGACGAGCATGGCGCCGTGGTGGAGTCCGACGTGGACGCGCTTTTGTGGAAGATGATTCGCGCCATGGGTCGTGACCCTGCGAGCACGGATCCCGCCACCTCGGTGTATGTGGCCAACGCGAGCAAGTGCTGTGGGATGTCGGACTCGCTGGCGGGGAAAGCGGTTGAAGCGTGCCGCGGGTATCTCCTTCGTCAGATTGCGCTGGTGCGTCCCCGTGTCATCCTTGTTTTTGGCGGCAATGCGTTGAAAGCGTTGTTTGGTGGGGGAAGCATTAGCACCGAGCATGGCAAGTGGCGGGAGTTCCAGGGGATTCCGGTGATGCCCACCTATCATCCCTCCTACGTGCTTCGACTGGCCAGTAATCCATCGCAGGTTGTGTCCCTCAAGCGCCAGGTCTGGGAGGACCTGAAGCTGGTCATGGCGAAGCTCAAGGAAGTGCAGTCCTAGCGGCTGGGCTTCTGTTGTCAAATCCAATTTTTTGCATGGTTTCTTTACGCCCCCGTCCTCCTTTTTCGGCGGGGGTTCCTCAATCTCACCATAGAACGGAGACAAGACAATGCTTACCGACTGGAAACTCACTTCCGGAATCATCAAGATCGGCCTGGCGTCGGACCACGGCGGCCTGGCGAAGAAGGACTTTCTGGCCGGAGAGCTCCGGAAGCTGGGGGGCTACGAGGTCGTGGACTTCGGACCCGCTTCCTTGGATCCCGAGGATGACTACCCCGACTACGCGGCGCCCCTGTGCGTGGCGTTGCGGGACGGCAAGATCGACTGCGGCATCCTGGTGTGCCGCAGCGGCATTGGGATGTCCATTCTGGCCAACCGCTTCCATGGACTGCGCGCCGCGCTGGTGGAGACGGTGCAGAAGGCGCGTTCCAGCCGTGACCACAACGACAGCAATATCCTGGTCACGGGCGGCGACGCCCTGTCCGATGCGGAGACCCTGGAGATTGTGAAGGCGTGGCTGGATGCCCCCTTCAGCCAGGGCGAGCGCCATGCCCGCCGCTTGGAGAAGGTGGAGAAGGCCTCCTTGGACGAGATTGCCGCGCTGCGGAATGTGGATCCCGAGCTGGCGGCCCTCATTGACTGCGAGCAGCACCGCCAGGAGGACGGCCTGGAGCTCATCGCCAGCGAGAACTTCACCTCCCCCGCCGTCCGCGCGGCACAGGGCTCCATCCTCACCAACAAATACGCCGAGGGCCTCCCCGGCAAGCGCTACTACAATGGCTGCGCCTTCGTGGACCAGGTGGAGCAGCTGGCGATCGACCGCGCGAAGGCGCTCTTCGGCGCCGAGGCCGCCAATGTGCAGCCCCACTCCGGCAGCCAGGCAAACCAGGAGGTCTATTTTGCGTTGCTGGAGCCCGGCGACACCGTGCTGGGCATGAGCCTGGACGCCGGCGGACACCTCTCCCACGGCCTGAAGGTCAATTTCAGCGGCCGCACCTACAATTTCGTGGGATACGGCGTCAGCCGCGAGACCGAGACCATCGACTATGACGAGCTGGAGAAGACCGCCCTGGAGATCAAGCCCAAGATGATCCTCGCCGGCGCCTCCGCCTATCCCCGCATCATCGACTTCCCTCGCCTGCGCCAGATTGCCGACAAGGTGGGATGCCTCCTCATGGTGGACATGGCGCACATCGCCGGACTGGTCGCCGCGGGCGTCCATCCCAGCCCTGTGCCCTACTGCGACGTGGTGACCACCACCACCCACAAGACCCTCCGCGGACCCCGCGGCGGACTCATCCTGTGCAAGGAGCAGTACATCAAGAAGATCAACTCCGCCGTCTTCCCCGGCACCCAGGGCGGTCCCCTGGAGCACGTCATTGCCGCCAAGGCGGTCTGCTTCAAGGAGGCGATGAGCCCCGAGTTCAAGGAATACGCCGCGCAGGTGGTGAAGAACTGCAAGGCGCTGGCGAATGCCCTGACCGAGCGCGGCTTCCGCATTGTCTCCGGCGGCACCGACAACCACTGCATGCTGGTGGACCTGCGCCCCAAGAACGTCACCGGCCGCGACGCCGCTGACGCCATGGACAAGGCGGGCATCACCGTCAACAAGAACATGATCCCCTTCGATCCCGCGAAACCCACCGTCACCAGCGGAATCCGCGTGGGCACCGCCGCCGTCACCACCCGCGGCATGAAGGAGCCCGAGATGGTGAAGATCGCCGATTTCATGACCCGCGTTGCGGAGAATCTGGACAACGAGGCGGTCATCGAGCAGGTGCACCAGGAGGTCAAGGCCCTGGCGCACGCCTTCCCCATGCCCCAGTTCAAGTAAGGCCGAAGAATCGCGTCCCTGGAGGGATTCTCCTGTATGGCACTGACCGTCAACTACAACGAAGAAGGCATTGCGGACAGCGTGCCGACCTACCTCTTTGACCAGGCGGAACAGTATCGGGAGAATCCCCGCGACGCCGCGCTGGAGTGGTTCGCCTCCGCCATCCAGGGGCTCTCCCTGCACTTCGGGCTGCCTTCGCTTGTGGGCAAGGGCGAGGAGGTCCCCCAGGGCGTCCTGACGCCCGAGCAATACGCGAAGCTCCCCGAGCGCTTCGACTGCAAGAACTTCGATGCCGTCGACATCGTGGAGCTGGCGGTCGCCGCCGGCGCGCGGTACGTGGTCTTTCCCGCCGTGCTGCCTGATGGCTTCTGCCTCTATCACAGCCAGTCCTGCGATTTCCACACGGTGAACAGCGCCGCGCAGCGGGACCTGGTGGGCGAGCTGGCCTCCACTTGCGAATTCCACGGCATCGGGCTCTTCCTGGAGTATCCCTTCGGACGCAATCAGCGCCGCCATCCACAGGGCGTCCCGCAGGGCGTCATGGCGCAGAGCGAATACCTGGATTTTGTCAAAGGGCAGCTCCATGAATTGCTGACCCAGTATGGTCCGGTGGCGGGCATCCGCTTCACCGGCGCGGAGAGCCTCCAGGGACGGGAGGCGCCCTACGACTTGGAGGATCTCTATAAGCTGATCCGGTTCCTGCAGCCCAATGCGCTGGTCTCCTTCCAGGAGGGCTATGCCGGCAGCGAGGACTTCCTGTCTGCCGCCGATCTGGAGTCCACGAAGGGGCTGCTGGCCTCCAATGCAACCCGTCCCCTGGAGATGCAGCGCATTCTTTCCGGAGGCGCGGACCGCAGCTATTATCCCGAGCTGGCGGGCTCCCACCGCAAGAGCGACCAGCTTTGGGAGGACCTGCGCACCGCCCACCAGCACTCCGCGAATCTCCTCCTGAACACCGCTCTCATGCCCGACGGCTCCCTGGATCTGGAGGACATCCAGAATCTGCTGGCGGTGGGCGAGCGCATGGAGAAAGAGGGCCGTCCGTGAGTGACTTTTTGGACGCATTGCCCCCACGGCTCCCTGAGCCAATCGACCTGGATCGCGCCGCGGGACATACGCCCTCCATATTCTGCCGAGAACACTACGCCGCCTTGGCAGAACGATATTCCCGAAATCCCCACGGCCTTACCTGCTATGCCGAGGAAAACCGCCGTGCCCTGAAATTGGCGGAACGAACCATCCTCCAGGCTGTCGGCGCCCGGGAACAGGACACCGCGCTCATCTGGTGCGCCAACGGCACCGAGGCACTCAATCTCGCATTGCGCGGATTCGATTTCACGGTCCAGAGGGGCGCGCTTGCCTGGGATCGCGGGGGACACAAGGCGCTCACCGCTACCGCAAAGGCGCTGGGCGTCCCGCTGCGGGGATTCCTCCTGGACGACCAGGGACACATCCAATTCTCTCCAGGGGAGGGCGGGGAGGGCGACCCCGCGCTTGCGCCGTCACTGGCGGCGCTCTCGCTGGTCAACAACGAGACCGGCGTCCTCTGGGATGGCGACCGCACGATGCTCCCCACGGGCTGCCGCGTCCTGCTGGATGCCTGCCAGGCGCTGGGAAAGCATCCGTTGCCCTGGGAGCGCGCTCCCGTGGACATGATGGTGCTCTCCAGCCGGAAGGTGGGCGGACCCGCCACCGGCGCCGCGCTCCTCTATCGGCGGGACCTGAAGCTGAAGGGGCTCCTTACGGGCGGCGGACAGCAGGGGGGTCTTCTCAGCGGCACGGTGGATGTGGTCTCCTGCCTCCTCTTTGCCGCCGCGGCACAGGAGGCCTGCAAAAACTCCTCGTCCGCCCTGGAACACGTGAGCGCCCTCAATCGCCAACTCCGGGAGGGACTCCATCGCCTCGGAAAGGGCGCCTGGCTGCTCTTCTCCCCCGAGAACGCCTCACCGTATATCCTCTATTTCGCCATCCCCGGATACCAGGGCGCCCTCGTCGCACGACTCCTGGCGGCGCATCACCACATCCTGGTGGGCGCCGGCAGCGCCTGCAATGCCGAATCGAACGAGACCAGCCCGCTCCTCCAGGCACACGGCGTCCCCGACGACCTCGCCCGCGCCGCCCTCCGCATCAGCCTCGCTCCCGAAACCACCACAGAGGAAATCGAGGCCCTCCTGGAGGCACTTTCTGCGGTGATCAAGGAATACTGAATTTCCTCCTTTCTCCTTCCTCCTTCTTTTTTTAGCGATGACGATTCGTGATTTAGCGAAGGAACTCGGCTTGTCGACGGCGACGGTATCGGTGGCGTTATCGGCGCATCCGGAGCGTTGTCATTTATCGGCGGTGACGGTATCCCGTGTGCGGGAGGCGGCGGAGCGCCTGGGGTATATCCCGAATCAGCTGGCGATCAAGCTGTTGCGGAAGGGTGGCACGGATACCATCGGAATCCTCTATTTGCTGGGTTCCACGGACGACCGAAATCTCCCCGTGTTGAACCAGGTGATGAAATACCTGAGCTCCCGCAAGTGCGACTACCAGGTCTTCAGCTGCCTGGATATCCACCACCAGCCCGGCGCCTTCCGGGAGACCATCCGCTATATCCGCGGAATGCGCCTGCACACGCTGGTGATCATCGGCACAATCTCGGAGGAGTATCCCCTGGAACCCGATCTCTATCAGGGACTGCAGGTCTATGTGACCGACTGCGATATCCCCGAAAAGGCGATCCCCGATTTCTTCCAATATGTGGGGCTGACCAACCGGCAGGCCTTTCACCAGTGGCTGATCCAGGGCGTGGTCGCGCAGGGCGCACTGCCTATCGTCACCCACGAGGCCGTGCGCGTCCTGGTGCCGGACTGGAAGGAGGAATACGGGAGTGTCCTGGAGGATGTGCCTCCGTGGTCCGCCTTCCAGGTGGGTGCGGACTACGGTCATGAGGTGGTGAAGGCCTTCCGCGCCGGAAAATGCCGCACCGCCATCTTCCATAATGACCGTATCGCCCTGGGCGCCATGGAGGTGCTGCTGCAGGAGGGCATCCGCATCCCCGAGGACGTGCAGGTCTTCGGATACAACAACTCCGAATTCGATGACTATACCGCGGTACCCCTCACCAGCGTCCACTCCCCCGCCGGCGAAATGACTATGCGCGTCCTCCAGCATCTGGTGGAAAAGACCCCACTGCCAAAATGCGAGAAGTCTACCCTCCAGCTCGTGCAGAGGAAAAGCACCCTCCCCCTCCCAAAAGAACCCACTGGTTGCTAACGCGTCAGCCGCCAAAACGACGGTGACGGCAGTGAAAATGCCGCCTGAGCGACGCCAAATGGGCGGGGAATGGCTCTTTTTTTTGTTTTTTATATATAGGAAATGCATTTTTTTCTAAAAAACAATATTTGGTGGGGGTATTTTCCTTGTTATACTCTCCATTGACAAGGAAAAACCGCCAAATTCCATGGTTTGGCGACTTGGATTGTCTTTTGTTTTCCTGTTGTTTTATCCCCCATCCTTTAACCCAAAAGTGGAGAAAAAAATGAAACGTCATTCCTTCACCCTGATCGAGCTGCTGGTGGTCATCGCCATCATCGCCATCCTGGCGGCCATGCTGCTGCCCGCGCTCTCCAAGGCCCGTGAGAAGGCCCGTGCCATCAGCTGCACCAACAACCTGAAGAACGTCCAGCTGGGCAACATCCTCTACTCCAACGACTACGACGACTACCTGGCCCCTGTTCAGTACAGCACCATGAATGGCGCTGAGGACACGGGTCTGTGGCTTCACTCCATTTCCGCCGGTGGTCGTGAGCCTTACAGCTGGTTCTCCCTGAACCCCCTCATCCCCGAGACTCCCATGACCACCAACAAGTGGGCCGAGAAGGACCCCCTGGCCAAGGATCCCAACAGCAGTGAGGCGGACAAGAGCGCCTGGCACAAGATCCTGCTGTGCCCCTCCTGCCCCACCAGCGAGCGTGTCTGCGGCAACATCAGCTACGTGGCCTCCCTCGGTATGTCCTACTCCTACCGTGCCAAGGCTACCTATCTTGCTGACGGCTACAAGGAGGCTGGCGACTGGCACCGTGTGAGCGGCATCAAGTATCCCTCCATCCACGTCAACTTCTTCGACGGCGCCCACTCTGGTCCTCAGACCAACCTCACCGGCGTGTGCATGTTCGCTTTGGATCCCATGAACGGTCCTTGCTCTACCTGGAGCAACCCCCAGAACCTGAAGTTCTTCCGTCATAGCGACCAGATCAACATGAGCTTCTCCGATGGTCACGTGGAGGCCTGCCCCCTGTCCAAGGCCCGCACCAACAATCCTGACAAGGGTGGCCGGTATTTCGTCTCCGATTACTACTGGTATCCCAACTGCAATGTCGTCGGTGGTGACAACCGCTAGTCGATAGATAGCAACGCAAAAAAAGGGGTCCCGTGGCTGAAATCAGCTGCGGGACCCCCTTTTTTTGTGGAGAAAGGAGGAAGGAGGAAGGAGGAAGGAGGAAATTTGGCCAGGGTTTCGCAGGCGAAACCCCGCGCCGGAATCTACCGGCGCGTGC
>CAVDSU010000093.1:0-8766 GCA_963611685.1 bacterium | reverse complement strand
GTGGTTGGCTTTAACCACGGAAGGCACGGAAGCCGCTTGCGCGGACACGGAATCCACAACGAAGGGTGTTCTGTGCCTTTCCGTGCCGGCGCCAGCCGTTTCTGCGTATTCAGTGGTTGGCTTTAACCACGGAAGGCACGGAAGCCGCTTTGCGCGAACACGGAAGCACACCGAAGATTGTTTTTTATCCTTTTCCGTGCCGGCGCAGCCGTTTCTGCGTATTCCGTGGTTGGCTTTAACCATGCTTTTTTCCATTATATTTTGCGGCGTGCCGCGCAATGTGGGGCCCAGGGAGGCCCCGCAGGCTGGAAGAACGGGATTCTCCAGCAAGGCGCGGGCTCTTTTGCCGTTTTCGAAAGCTATTCGGGGTGTCCTGGAGACTCTCCCACCTGACGCACTTCCTAGGAGAAGGCGCCGAACCACCTATCGAACGCCACCCCTCTCTCGGCGTCCCCCAGAGCATCTCCTCCCATGTGCCTTTCTACATTTTCTACAACTCCTTGCAACACAAGGAGTTATATATACAACACACATCTCCTCCACCGCCAGACTCCTTTCACCCTGATCGAGCTTTTGGTCGTCATAGCGATCATTGCGATTTTAGCGGCGATGCTGTTGCCGGTCTTGTCGAAAGCGCGGGAGCAGGCGCGGAGTGCCTCGTGCCTTTCGAACCAGCGTCAGCTGTCGTTGGCCTTTTTGCTGTATGCCTCGGACTACGACGACTACCTTCCCTGTTTGGACAACATGAAGGGCAGTGGCGTGAACTCCTACGGTGCCACGGTGGGGGCGAAGAATTGGCTTGACGAGGTGGTGCGGCAGTATTTGGGGTCTGCGGCGGCGGCCTCCTCGTCGCCCTCGAAGGTCCTCTTCTGTCCTGACGAACCGGACCATGCGGACATCGCCACCAACTACGGCCTGAACTACCTGATTGCCTCCGCCGGCCAGGGCGCCCTGAAGACCACCTCCTTCGAGGCGCCGGCGGCCACCGCCATGCTGGTGGAGAACACGGGGCACCTCTGCTACTATTGCTATGTGCTGAATCCCGAGGGACGACACCTTACCGGCGCCTCCTACGGCCTCAACCGCGCCGCGCTCTTCCGCCACAAGGACGGCAAGGTCTGCAATGTCTCCTTCCTGGACGGCCATGCGGAGGGCCTCACGCGCCTAAAGCTCCCCTGCCGCGAATCCTATCCGGAGCTCGCGGAGGCGGTCCTGCGCAACACCTGGTTCAACCAGGGGAGGGTCTCCGCCTCCCTGGAGACCATCGAGCCCCTCTAGCGCCATGACCGCTACCGCCGCCCCAATCCGCCCCGCCTTCCCCCAGGACTCCCGCCGCGCACTCCTCCTATTGGGATTCCTGACGGCGGCGCTCTTCGCATGGAGCCTCTCCACCGGCGCCCTGGAGCTCTCCGGGAGGGATCTCCTGCTGGCGCTGCTAGGAAGCGGCGATGCGCGCGCCTGCCGGGTCCTCTGGGATCTCCGGCTGCCCCGCGCGCTGGGCGCACTGCTGGCCGGCGGCGGACTCGCCGTCGGCGGACTCGCCCTCCAGGGGCTCCTCCGGAATCCCCTGGCCGCGCCCTCCACCCTGGGCATCAACAGCGGCGCCGCACTGGGCGCAAATCTGGCGATCCTCCTGGCGCCGGCGGCCCTCCTGTCCTGGGCGACGCCGCTGTGCGCCTTCCTCGCCGCACTCTCCTTCGCCCTGCTGGTCACCACCCTCGCCCACCGCCGCGCCTTCACTCCGGAGGCCGTGGTCCTGACGGGCATGGCGCTCAATGCCATGGCGCTGGCCGCCATCGCGCTCCTGCAGTGCTTTGCGCAGGACACGCAGCTCTCCTCCGCGCTCTTCTGGACCTTCGGCGACCTGGGGCGCATCACCCTGAGGCAATGCCTGCCGCTGGCACTGGTCACCTCCGCCGTCCTCGCCTGGCTCCTCCGCCACCAATGGCAATGCCAGGCACTGGAATGGGGCGACCCCACCGCCGAATCCCTGGGCGTGGACACCCACCGCCTCCGACACCACGGAATCCTCCTGGTCTCCCTGGTCACCGCCACCGCGGTCTCCCTCATGGGAATCCTGGGATTCCTGGGACTGCTGGCGCCCCATCTGGCAAAACGACTCCTCCGCGGATCCCGGAGGGGGCTCCTCCCCGCCGCCTTCCTCGCCGGCGCCGCACTCCTGCTGCTGGCCGACCTCCTCTGCCGACTCCCCGCCTGGGGAGTCCTCCTGCCCGCCGGCGCCCTCACCTCGCTCTTCGGCGCACCACTCTTCCTGGCACTGCTGGGCCTCGCACACCCCCAAAACGGAGGCGACCGCCCATGATGACCACCACCACCGCCCTCCAAGTCAACGGCCTCTCGTTCGCCTACGGCAGCCACACGGTCCTGACGGGACTCTCCTTCTCCCTAAAACCCGGAGAATGCCTGGCGCTGCTGGGAGAAAACGGCTCCGGAAAATCCACCCTCCTGCACTGTCTGGCGGGACTCCTCAGGCCCGCCCCCAACGACGCCATCCTCCTCAACGGCACCGCACTCGCCGCCCTGGACCGCACCGCCCGCGCACAAAAAATCGCCCTCCTCCCACAACACTCGCCCCTCCCACAATGCACCGCGCAGGAAACAGTGCTCCTGGGACGACTCCCACAGGGACGCTGGCGGCCCTCCCCCACCGACCTCCATGCCGCACAGGAGGCGCTGGCGCTCACCGGCGCAGCGCAATGGTCCGACCGCCCCCTGGGACAGCTCTCCGGCGGACAGCGCCAACGGGTCCTCCTGGCGCGCTGCCTGGCGCAGGAGCCGCGGCTGCTCCTCCTGGACGAGCCCACCAGCAGCCTGGATGTCCGCGCGCAAATGGAGATCTCCGCCTTGCTCCGCCGCCTGACGGAAGAGCGCGGTCTCCTCACGGTCCTGGCCACACACAGCCCCGCGCAGGCCCTCCAGACCGCCCACCAATGCCTCCTCCTGAAAGACGGCCACGCCCTCGCCCACGGCGAGACCCGCGAGGTCCTCTCTGGCGAAAACCTCTCCCGACTCTACGGCGTCCAGGCACGGCTCATCCCCGGCACCACCGCCTTCGACTTCCTCCCGCCACAATGAAGCGCCACCGCACACAAGCCATATTCGCACTGCTGCTGGCGGCAACGCTCTGCTGCCTCCTGGCGGGCTGCGCCCCCAAAAACGGGGAGTCTGCCGACGCCGCCGTCCGTGTGGTCACCGACTGCCTGGGTCGCCGGGTCGCGCTTCCCGCGGAGGCATCGCGCGTGGTCTGCCTTGGCGCGGGGGCGTTGCGTCTCTACTGCTACGTAGGCGAGATCGAGGATCTCGTTGGCGTGGAGGCCTGCGAGAAGGGCTTCCTCTTCTCCTACCGACCCTACCAGGACGCCCACCGGGAGCTCTTCCGCGCCCTGCCCACCATCGGCTCCGGCGGCCCCGGCGGCACACTGGATCCCGAGGCGCTGCTCGCCTGCCGACCCGATGTCATCTTCTCCACCTTCTACTCCTCCCCCGGAGAAATGGAGAAGCTCCAGCGCGACACCGGCATCCCCGTGGTGGTGCTCCACTACGGCACCCAGGAGGTCTTCGATCCCATGGTCGACCGCTCTCTGGAAATCCTGGGGACCGCTCTGGATCGCCAAGCACGCGCCACGAAAGTCCGGGAATACATCCGTGGCCTCCAGGCCGACCTGGAACGCCGCACCGCCACCCTCCCCGACACAGAACGCCCACGCGTCTATCTCGCGGGACACCCCCGCTTCGGACTCCAGGGCTTCGGCAGCACGCTGGCACACTCGACACTCCTCCAGGCAATCCACGCAAACAATGCCGTGGACGGGCTGCCCGGCGGCGCCGGTCCCCGTCGCCTGACGCTGGAGGAGGTCCTGGCGCTGGATCCCCAGGTGGTCTTTCTGGACGACAGCGCCACCCCCATCGTCCAGGACGAATTCCGGAAGCGCCCGGAGGTCTTTCGGCTCATGACGGCGGTGCGCACCGGACGCGTCCACCGGATCCTCCCCTACAACGCCTACTACACCAACCTGGAAATGGCCTACGCCGACGGCTATCTCATGGGAAAGGCGCTCTATCCCGACGCCTTCCGGGACGTCGACCCCCGCCAGAAGGCCGCCGAAATCGCCGAATTCCTCCTGGGAGTCCCCGTGGAGATCCCCTGGCCCGAAGACACCCCCATCCTCCCATGACCCCCACACACCTGGAAGAAGTCCTCGCCCTCCTGGACGCCGCCCCAAGACGCCCCGACAGCGCCCCGCGCGTGCTGGCCATCGACGGACGCGCCGCCGCCGGAAAATCCACCCTCGCCGCCGCCCTGGCAGAACGACTGGGACCCGAATGCGGCGTGGTCCACGCGGATCACTTTTTCCTGCCGCCGGAGCTGCGCACCCCCGAACGGCGCTCCCAGCCAGGCGGAAATATCCACTACGAGCGCCTCCAAACGGAGGTCATCCCCTTCCTGCATCGCCCCGAGGCATTCGCATACCGGCCCTTCTCCTGCCAGACTGGCGCCCTGGCCGACACCCCCGTCACCCTGCCCGCCTGCCATGCCTGGCGCATCCTGGAAGGCAGCTACGCCCTCCACCCCGCGCTGGGACACTATTGCGACCTGGCACTCTTCCTCGACATCACCCCCGACGAACAACTCCGCCGGATCACCCTCCGGAACGGCCCCGCAAAGGCCGCCGTCTTCCAATCCCTCTGGATCCCCCTGGAAGAAGAATATATCCGCGCCCACCAACCACATTTGCGGGCGCACGTCATGTCCCCGCAATTGGCAGTAAGCAATTCGCCGTGAGCTATTTAGGGCGGACGCCCCGCGGGAGTTCCTTCTTTCGCACCTGGCAGGTTAGCGGCTAGCCTGCAAAATGCCGCAGGCGCCCGTGCGCCGGCGCTGTAAAGTACCTAGCAATTAGTGGCTAGTGGCTAGTTTTTTGGTGCCTGCGGCGCTCTTCCGCCGCTTGTGCGGCGGTACCGGTACCGTGGCGCATGCCGCGGAAGAGCCGCGCAGCGACCTTGCAAACCTCCTCCCTGCTCCCTACTCCCTGCTCCCTATCTTCCCTGCACGGGGGCAGTGAGGTAGAATCTCTCTCCCGCCGGCAGCGCAGCCTGTGTCATGCCCGGGAGGCTGATGGAGGCGTTCTTATGGGGGAGATGGGAGTAGTTTTCGAAGAATGCGCGGAGGGTATTTTGGGAGCCCACGCGGACCACGGAGGCGTCGGGGCATTTTCCCAGCCTTTTTGCGATTTCGAGGGCGTCCTCAAAATCCCCCAGGGCGTCCACCAGTCCCAAGGTGAGGGCGTCGTCGCCGGAGACGGGCCGTCCATCGCCGGCGGGGGATTTCGCCACGTCTTCGGGAGTGGGGAATTGCCTGGTGCGTCCGCGGGAGACCACCTCGCAGAAGTGGTGGAAGTCCTGTGTGACCATCTTCTGGAGGTATTCCCTTTCCTCGGGAGTGGCCTCGCGCGCGCCGCTGAGGATGTCCTTGAAGTCGCCGGAGCGATAGACCACGGATTTCACGCCGATCTTCGCCAGGAGGTCCTTGTATTCCAGCCCCTGGAGGATGACGCCGATGGATCCGGTGAGCGTCATGGGATTGGCGACGATGGCGTCGCTGCCGCTGGCGATGTAGTATCCTCCGGAGGCGGCCATGGAGCGCATGCAGGTGACTACGGGGATCGTGAGCCGATCCAGCTGGGTGCGGACCTGGTCGCAGGCCACCACCTCGCCGCCGGGGGTATTCATGTCCAGGACCAGCGCGGAGTATTCGCCGGACTCCTCGATCTTCCGGAGCTCCTCCTGGAGCCGCGCGGCATTGCCGCTGCGGGGCGCTTCGAAGAAGGCGGATTCCGGGTAGTATCCGATGATGCCGGAAATCGAGAGCACCGCGATCTTCTCCTCGCCCGCGCCCTCCCGGAGGACCTCGCCATTCAGAAGACTCGTGCTCGAAAACAGCGGGCTGGCGTCCATGGAATCCAGGGCACGGCTGCAGGAATACGCGCAGACTCCCAGCAGGAGCACGGGCGTCAGGATGGCGAGGAGGATTCCGCCCAGGCATCCCAACATGAAGTTCTGGAATCGGGAAGCGAAGGGCGCTTTGGGTGGGAGCGGGGTCATGGCGGGCTGTTGTGGAGCCGGCGGCGCACCGTAGTCGTAGTCGTCTCGGGCGGAGCGCAGGGGCGTGCGGGAGGATTCGTCCATAACCGGGGAGGGATTACTTCTTTTCGTCGTCCTTGGGCTCGTAGTAGTCGATGCCCTCCCGGGCGATTTGTCCGTGGATCACGCGGAGGTATCCTGCGTCGCGGTTGAGGGAGGGCGGCGCGCCGTCGGCGGAGACATAGAAGCGCTTTTGGCGGAGGCGGAGGGTACGTCCCTCGAAGCCGAAGATGTAGTAGACGTAGAGCCGGGGGCGAATCTGGAGGAGGACGTGCACTAGGCTATTGTCGTCCAGCTCCATCTGGGGCTTTTCGCCGTCGATGAAGGAGCCCAGTCGATAGACGGCATAGACATTGTCGTTGTCCTCGGCGCGGAGGGCGTAGATGTCCTCGTCCGTATCGGCGAAGCGGAGGAGGGAGAGCTGGATTGCCTTGATGAGGCCGGTCTTGCGCTCGGTGGGCAGACCGATGTTCTTGACCAGAATGGGCAGGCCGTCCTGGACCTCCACGCGCACGGTATGGGAGATGTGCCGGCGGGGCAGCCGGTTGTGGTCCAGGAGCGCCTGGACGGTATAGCCGTCCTCCCGCTGCATGTCGTAGTATTGGTTCAGGAGGATCTCCAGGGTGCGGGTCTCGCCGGGCGCCAGGTGGAGCCCGCTGGCGGGATTTCCCAGGGAGTTCACGAGCTTCGGCACCCGCCCGGAGGCGCTGGTGATCTCGAAGGCGATGCGGCCCTGCTTTTCCGGGGTGGCGCCATCGAAATCCAGGGTATTGCCGGAGAGATTGCTCACCGTCAAAAGGACCTTGATGGGCTCGTAGCGCAGGAAGCGCCTCTGGCTGACCTGGAGATCCAGGGCGATCTGCGCGGGGAGCGCGGTTGCCAGGAGGAAGAGGAGGAGCGCCGGGAGGAGGAGTCCCGCGCGGCGGAGAGAGTGTGCGTTGTCGCCCATGGTGGGAGGAATTTGGGAGGTTTTTTCGATGAAAGGTTTTTTTATGGCGTCCTGCGCCTAGGCATGGGGTGCGCTTCGGCGGAGCGCCTCGAAGAGGAGGAGGGTCCCGGCCTGCGCCACATTGAGGGATTCGGCGTGTCCGGGCATGGGGATGGTGACGGCGGTGCCGACCTCGGGGTGCGTGATGCCATTGCCCTCGTTGCCTAGCACAATGGCGCCGCCGGCGGGCTCGAAGTCGTCGCTGAAAAGCGTGGTCTTGGCCTCCATCATGGCGCACCAGACGCGCTTGCCTCCCAGATCATGGAAGGCCTGTGCGGCGGCGGGAAGATCGGGAAAGAGGTGAGTCTCCAGGGCGAATTGCGCGCCCATGCCGCTGCGCACCACCTTGGGATTCCAGGGATCCGCGCTGCCGGCAGTGAACCATACCTGGGAGAGACCCGCCGCCCACGCAGTCCGAAGGATGGTCCCCACGTTGCCGGGCTCCCGCACTTGGTCCAAAATCAGGGTGCAGGGCACGCTCAGGGACTCCGGCGCACGGGACTCCGGCTTCTTCATGACCAGCATGACCCCCTGGGGACCCTCCGTCATCGCCAATTCCCCAAACTCGCCTTCCGACAAGACATGGGGACGCAAGTTCCGCGCTTCCAGCAATCCACAAAAACGACCGCCCTCCTCGGAATCCGCAAAGGACCGCGAGACCAACGCGCCCTCTAGCCACGACGAACGACGAGACAACGCCTCGCCACAAACCCGAATGCCCTCCACGACAAAAAAGGACGCCTTCCGCTGATTGTGACGACTGGCACCAAAGTGCCGCAATGCCTTGACAAGGCTCGATGCTGTCGGATAAGTAGACATGCCAAATAAGATAATCCCCTTTCTACTGCGCCAGCGCCGGCGACAGTCCGCGCCGACGAAGCCGTTTCGGGGGCTTCAGTGGTTGGCCTTTAACCACGGAAGGCACGGAGGCCGCTTGCGCGGACACGGAATCCCCCGAAGGGGGTTCTTTTATCCTTTCTGTGCCGACGCCAGCCGTTTCTGCGTATTCCGTGGTTGCCTTTGACCAGGCATTGCCCATTGCCCATTGCCCATTGCCCATTGCCCATTGCGCCGAAAGGCGCTTCGTCCACCGGCAGCATGGGTGGCGTTCCTTGGGCCGTATCTGCGACGTTATGGACCAGCGCATGGGGAAATGGAGGCCGAGCAGGCAGAATGGCTGGGTTCGCCGACTCTCTAGCTATTCGAGGGGTGCGGGGGGCGCAAGCCCCTCCGTCCTTTGGATATTCCCCCCATTCTACCGCATGGCTTATCATGAAACGCGCTCGCGGAAGGCCATTTGCGGAGTGTCATGCCCTGGAAGACGCCCGCCCCCCCCACCAGTGGAATCTCCATCGGGGAAAAGCCACAATCCTGCGAAAAACCACAAGAGTTACAATCTTTATGACAACTCGTTGAATGGCAAGGCAGAACTTGTTTTGGGGGCTACGCTCATGGGGAGCGGTAAGGGAGGGGGCCAGGGCTCGTGCGCATGCCCGCGCGCGCGTACGCGCATATAGGGATGGCTGCCTTTAAGGACGGAAGGCACAGAACAGTGTATTCTGCGGTTGGCTTTAACCACGGAAGGCACGGAAGCCGCTTGCGCGGACACGGAATCC
>CAVDSU010000092.1:0-8776 GCA_963611685.1 bacterium | reverse complement strand
TTTCTACTGGATTTCATTTAAAGTCCACTGGATTTTGTTCAGCGATTAATTGAGTTCATTCCTTAGTCCATTCCTAGATTGGTAATCCAGTGAGTCCATTACTGGATTAGTGAGTGTGAGAACTCACTTGATTAATAGTTCTTTGGGGGACTCTGTTAGTTCGCGAATGTAGAGTAATACTTTGTATGAGTGTGCATTCTTGTGAAAGTGTGTATTCATAGAAAGTATTGGGGGGTATAATTGTCATTTAGGGGATTTTGTTTCTAGCAAGTTCATGTCACCATCGTTTTTCCCATCACAGGAGATTAAGATCAAAGAGTATCCGGCGTTGCCGGCGGGGGAGTGTTTGGCGAAGACCCGTCAGGTCTGGCGGAATGGCGAATGGCAGTCGGTCGAGGGGTGTGATTTGTATACCCATTTGCGAGCGACCTGCGAGATGCTTCGGACTTTGCGGGAAATCTGGAAGGGATACCCTTTGGCTGCTCAGATCACGGAAGCTTCTGAGGCGTTGGCGGCATTCCACGACATCGGAAAAGCGACGCCCGCTTTCCAAGAGAAGATCTACACGGCATTGGGGCGTACCCTGCCTTGGAAGGGACTCGTTGAGGATGTCGGCGGTCATCCACGGAACTCCGAGATCGTGCTGAATCGTTATGGTCGGGAATTTGCGCGGATGGCGGGATGTCATCATGGCGGCGCCAATTGGTCGGCGGCTGGGCGTGAGACCAAGGAAGAACTGGGGGGAAAGGCCTGGGAGGAGCTGCGCAAGGAGCTCTTGGCACGACTGAAAACCGAACTGAAACTTTCTACAGAGGGACTGAAGGAGATCCATGTGTATCTCACCACGACTGTCGGAGCGGTCATTCTCGCCGACTGGCTTAGTTCCGGAATGGACCTCCCGCACGGCGGCGCGCTTCCGAAAGAACGGGATTATCGGACGACCGTCGAAAATGCCGGTTTGGTCCCTGTACATTGGAAAGAGGGACTTTCCTTTGAGGAACTTTTCGGGTTTTCGCCGAATTTGCTTCAGAAGGCCTGCGAGGGCATTGCCGCTCCAGGAAAGGTCTATGTCATTGAATCCGGAATGGGCAGTGGCAAGACGGAGGCCGCACTCTTCTTGGCACACCAGCTTCTTTCTTGTCGGCAGGCGAATGGCGCCTATTTCGCCATGCCAACGAAATTGACCTCCGAAAAGATCTACGAGCGTTTGAATTGCTTCCTCCAGAAGGGGGGCGATGCTGTGGAGGAAGAGAGGTCCAAAGCCCTACTGATTCATGGTGATGCCTGGCTGAATTGGATTTTGGAGGAGCCCAGGGAAGAAGGCGGCAAGGCATCGGGTGCGCGGAGTAGTTGGTTCCAGACGCGGAAGCGGGCGCTCCTGGCGCCGTTTGCCGCGGGCACCGTGGACCAGGCGCTCCTTTCCGTCATCAACGTGAAACACCGCGATCTGCGTGCCTTCGCTCTGTCGGGAAAGGTCGTTATCTTTGACGAGGTCCATAGTTACGACGCTTACACCGGGTCGCTCATCGTCTCGTTGGTCCGAAAGCTTCGGGAGTGGGGCGCCACCACCATCATCCTGAGCGCCACACTCACCAACGCCGCAAGACAGCGCTTGCTGGGAGTCTCCGAATCCGCAGACGCCGCTCCGCGCTCCTATCCCTTGATTTCCATTTCCGACGGGAAGGGTGGGGAGGTAGAATACCGTGAGTTTGCCGCCACGCAGTCGGCGGAAGTCAAGCTCTCACAGACCTCGGAGCTTGCAGATGCCTACGGCGCCGCATACGAACATGCCACACGGGGGGAACAGGTCCTCTGGATTGTCAATACTGTGGATCAGGCGCAGGAAATCTACCGACAGCTGACGACATTCATTCCCGCAGACGTGGAACTCGGCTTGATTCACTCGCGCTTCCCTTCGTGCATTCGTCGAGAGCAGGAAGAACACTGGGTGGATATCCTAGGAAAAAATGGCGCGGCGGAGCGGCGTCAGAAGGGCCGCATTTTAGTGGCCACGCAGGTATTGGAGCAGTCCGTCGATGTGGATGCGGATTTCCTGGTCACCCAGGTCGCTCCCTCGGATATGCTTTTTCAGAGAATCGGCCGTCTGTGGCGACACCGCACTCTGGATGCCGTCCGACCAGCAGAGGCCTTGCGGGAGACCCTGGTCGTTTTTCCCGAGAACGCAGAGTCCCCCGAGACTTGGCAAAAGCGCGAACTGGCGCTTCCCTACGATTCCTACTGCATGTGGCGTTCCGCACTGCTCTGGAGGGAGAGACCCGCAGTCCACCTCCCCGACGACATCCGACCCATTCTCGAGGCGACCTACCGCGAGCGGGAGGAGGAAGATGGCGTGGCGCAAAGTATGCGGCAGGAGCGCCGAGAAAAGCAGTCGAAGATGGAGCAAAAGGCCGCCGTCTCCCAAGGCGTTGCCTTCGGGACTCTGGACGATGACGAAAATGCGGTCACACGATGTGGTGACATGGAGACAGTCCAGGTGCTTTTGTTGAAGAAGGGGAATGCGGGTCTTCCTTTGAAGAAGGCGATTGCGCCGTATTTTTCCGATTCCCCCATTCTCCTCCCGCCTCCCGAGGCCTCGCATTGGGAGAAGGCCCGGATTGCCGCCTCCATTATGAAGACGCTGGTGACGGTGCCTGTGTACTCCGCTCCAAAATACGGTGAGTTCTCGCTGGAATTCCTCCGTGACGTCATCTGGGTGGGAGATGATGACTCCCGCCCAATTCGCGCTGCCTACGTGAATGACGATGGTACACTCATGACGCAGTCCTGTCTGCCGGTGGATAACAAGAAGACCCTTTCCTATCATACGAAACTTGGATATTGTGCCTTGAAGAAATAACTACCCCATGGAACAAATCAACCTCTGTGACTACCCCTGGATCCCCATTGCGGGAGACCAGCAACGAAGGAGCCTCTTTCAGCTCTTCTCCGAACCCTCTATCCGACGACTGGCGGGAAATGCCGTCGACAAAATCGTCGTTCTGCGGCTCTTGCTATGCATCGTCCACGCCGCTATCGATATCCCCGACGACGATGCCTGGCAGGCCTTGGATAATGAAAAAATCGCTTCCGCTGCTCGGCAATATCTGACGGATCACCACGATTGCTTCGAGATGTATGGCAATCAACCGTTCCTGCAATTCCCACAGTTGAAGCAAAAGGGAGGCTCCGAGGATCCCTTTGGCGGTCTTGTGGTGAATGTGGCGGATGGAAATAAAGTCGTCCTTACAGAATGGAGCCAATCTCGCGAACTTTCTCAGGCGGAGCGGATTATGCTCTTACTCCGTTCTGCCTGTTATGCATGCGGTGGAAAGAAGTATGACAAGGATATCTGTCTCTCCCAGGGTGTTGTCAAAAAGGCCACGGGAAGAGCGGGAACTCTCCTCGGGTTTGCTGGATACCTGCATTCCTATCTGGTTGGCGATACTCTGCTTGATACTTTGCACCTGAATCTTTTGACCCAGAGAGATGTGGAGGCCCTCAATGCCTTTCCCAAGGGCATGGGAAGGCCCTTCTGGGAGAGCATGCCAAGAGGGGAACAGGATGCCACGTCCGATAATTATCGGGCTACTTACCAGGGGGAGCTTTTCCCTATCGATAAGTTCCTGCTCTTCATGGAGGAAGGCGTTGTCAAAACAGACGGGATTGCATATCCTTCCTACAAAGATGGCCTAGTGGATCCCGCGTTGACTGTCTTTGCGAGTGGAAAAGATTTGAAGACTCTTTGGGCGAGGACGGATACTCGCCCTTGGAGGGATCTTCCCGCGATTCTGGCATTCCTGGAGAGTCAAGACCGGAAGAGTCCGTTCTTCGTGTCCATGGGAATGAGAAAGTTGAGTGAATCTTATGCCTCGCAGGCTACGGTCTGGACGGGGGGGATGGAAGTTAGTTCGAATTCAGGAGAACAGTATCTCTCTGGAAAGAACGACTACGTTGAGGCGGAGTTTACAATGCCGCTGAATTTCTTGGACTCCAATCGGTTCCGGCGTTATAAGGAAATGATGCTGGATGTGGATGATCGCGCAAAACGAGTTTATGCTTGCGTTTCAAACTACTACAAGAAACTCGCCCAAGAGGGCGGAGACATTGCCGCATCGGCGAAGACTGCTTTTCTAGAGCGAATGGAGTCTCGCGCGCAGGGAATCATTGACCTGGCTTTTTCGGATTGTGACGAAGAGGAGATCCGAAAAGAAAAGGGAAAGTGGTTCGGTCTTTTGTGCCAGGTTTTTGATGAATTCTGTCCCCATACGACCCCGCGTCAGATGACTGCTTGGGTTGAGACGAGTCCCAGTTTCCAGAAGCAACCGAAGAAGGAGGGAAAATGAATCCGGAAAATCAACCAAATCCCACTGGCTTTGTTCAGGTGGTGTTGCAGCGTGTTCAGGCGGATAACGCTTTCGGCGCAATGATGCGTCGCGCGGATAATCCGAATCTCTGCAGTGCGGCTTGGGAGTATCTGGTGCCTTATTGCAATCTTGCCAAGGAATCGGAACGCCTGGCCTTTTCGCTTGTGGGCGCCGCCATCGCCCGGGAAAAGCCCCGGCAGGATGGAGTCGCCAGCTTTGGCAAGGCGCTTCGGAGCCTGTGCAAAGGCGATGCCGATGCCCTGGAACGAGAAGCCCGGCGCTTTCGTCGGGTCCTCGCCTGCGAGACCATTGAGGAGCTCTTCCCTGTCTTGCGTCCCATGTTGCAGTATCTGCAATCTCAAGGCGGAGCCCCTCTCTGCTATCAGCAGCTATTGAAGGATCTTCTTCGTTGGAATGAATCGGTTCGCCTCCGCTGGACTCAGGATTTCTATGGAAAGGAGTCCTTGGGTGAAAAAGAGGAGGCGATGTAATGCGGTATCTCACCAAGGTCGTTTTAGGCCCTGAGGCCCTTCGGCAATATGCCGTTCGGGACGCCTATTCCATTCATCGGCTGGTCTATTCCTGGTTTCCCTTGGAACCGGATGAGACGAAGAGTGATCCGCGGTTTCTCTATGCTGATCTCGGCCCCACAAGAAACGGTCGCGCAATTTTGATTCTTTCAGCACAGGAACCCGTGCTCCCCGAGACGCTCCCCTCCGCAACGACTGTCCTCGGCGAGAATTTTTTCTCCTTTGAGGACTTTCGTTTCCAGGTGGATTTGAATCCCGTCAAGAGGGACAAGGCAGATGGTAAACGCCGTCCTGTGGTGGGACAGCTGAATCTCCTGATGTGGTTCATTTTCCACGCTCCGCAATGGGGCTTTCAAGTGGACGAAACCTCGTTGGAGGTCCGAACCTGCCCCACCAAGACCTTCTGTAAGGGAACCACGAAGTATACCTTCCATCATGTCCGTTTCCAGGGGCGCCTAAAGGTCATCGATCAGGAGCTTTTCCGGAAGGCGGTCTTTGAAGGACTGGGCCACGGAAAGGCCTTCGGCTTCGGGTTGCTGCAGCTGGTCCCCCTGAAAAAGTTTTAGTTGGTTGAGTTGAAAAGTCATTCTTAAACAAGGAGAAATCCATGAGTCTGAACCTGAATGGTATCCGCATTGAGTTCCACATCCTCCAGTCTTTCCCCGTCTCTTGCCTGAATCGCGATGACTTGGGCTCTCCGAAGTCCGCAATCGTCGGAGGAGTGCCCCGTGCGCGCGTCAGCAGCCAGTGTTGGAAGCGCGCGGTGCGCCTGCAACTCCATGAGGACGGGGTTGTGACTGCACACCGCACGAAGTATGTCGTCAAGACCATCGCAGAACGGTGCTTGGCTCATGGCGCCACACCAGAACAGGCCGAGGCTTGCGGAAATTGGGCGGCAAGTGCTTTGACCAAAGTGGACAAGGAGGGTAAGAGTGATACTCTTTTCTTTATCTCCGACTCTGAAGCCGAGAAAATTGCAAAGACATTCTCTGAAAATGGCTTCGCCGAAATCAAGGACAAGGATATTCAGAAGCATTTTAAGAATGCCATGAATCTCGCCCACGATGGTCTGGACATTGCTCTCTTTGGACGAATGGTGGCCAATGCGCCAGACATGAACGTGGAGGCCGCGGCTTCCTTTGCCCACGCCATCTCGACGCATCGTGTGGATTCGGAAATCGATTACTTCACTGCGGTGGATGATTTGCGTCCGGAGGACGAATCCGGTTCTGCTCATATCGGTTCCTTGGAGTTCAATTCCGCCACCTACTACCGCTATGTTTCTTTGGATTTGGGACAGCTTGCGAAGAATCTGAAGACCGATGATGTGTGCTCTGCGGTGGATGCCTTCGTGAAGGCGCTCTTCTTGGCAGTGCCTTCTGCTCGCCAGGCTACCATGGCCGCCGCGACTCCTTGGAATTACGCCATTGTCACTCTGCGGAAGGGACAGCGGATGCAACTGCCCTTCAATGATGCCGTCAGGATTTTTGCGAAGAATCCCGATTTGGTGGCCAATAGTGTGGAGGCGCTGAAGGCACGCTTTGCTTCCGCAGAGCGGATGTACGGTTCTCTCTTCGGGCTGCTGAAGAAGATGGAAATCAGCCAGGAGAGCGGCTCTGTGGATGACCTGGTTGCCGGATTGGACGAGGCGATCCAGGCATTGTAGAAGTGGGGGGTAGGGCATGAAATACCTCTTCCTCTGGTTGCAGGGAATGCTTCAGAGCTGGGGCGCATCGTCGCGCTTCGATCTGAGGCAGACTCTGCAGTATCCCACAAAATCCGGAATCTACGGAATGCTCTTGGCGGCTTCCGGGGATTCCGGAGAACAGACCGAATTGCTGGCACGCATGGCGGAATGCCCTCTGGAGGTCATCTCTTTTGAATCGTCCAATGGCATTCTGACGGATTATCACATGGTCGGAAACGGCTATGATGATAAAGACAAGTGGCAAGTGTTGAACATTCCCAAAAAGTCCGATGGTGGAAAGGCTGTCGGTGGAGGTGCAAAGCGCACTTACCGTGAGTATCTCCAGGATCGGACTTTCGCCGCAATTCTCGGGCTTCCCGATGACCTGGCGGAGAAGTTCACCGTTGCCTTGCAGAATCCCGTCTACGACATCTATCTCGGTCGGAAGTGTTGCGTTCCGGAGACGATGGTCTTCCAGGGGTGTTTTGAGGCAAAGATCGAAGCCCTGGAGGCATTGAAAGCCAAGATTCGGGAATGGAATGACGATCTGACGGCGAATCGTGCGAAGGAACAGCGTTGGAAGGACCAATATCTCCGCCCCCAATGGAGCATCCAGGAGGATCCCGATGGTAAGACTCCGGGAGCTCAACTCCTTAATGATGTCCCTGTTCGCTTTGGACAGCATAAGCTCTATGCGGATCGCTGGGTGAAAATCGTTCCATTCCCGCAGGAAGACTGGCACGACGGAACGCAGTCATGAGAATCATCATCAAAGCCACGCCCGCGGATCTGCCGAAGATCCGCGAGCGATATCCCTTCCTCTATCTGGAACACGGACGCCTGGAGGTGGACGACTCTAGCGTGAAGTGGATTTCGGCGGAGAAGGAGGTCATTCGTATCCCCGCTGCTACGGTCCTGACGCTGCTGTTAGGCCCCGGCACCACGGTTACTCACGAGGCCATCAAGGTGCTGGGAACGCTCAATACGACGATCTGCTGGGTCGGAGAGGACTCCCTCATGTTCTACGCAGTCGGCCAAACGCCCACTGCCAATACGAGGAATCTCAAGAAGCAGGTGGAGCTCTCTGCTGATCCCGAGGCGCGTTTGAGAATTGCTAAAAAGATGTTCCTTTCACGCTTCCCAGAGGCGAGGGTGAAGAATAAGACCCTGGAGGAACTCATGGTCATGGAGGGCGGACGCGTTCGCAGTCTCTATGAAGAGCTGGCAGAGAAGTATTTTGTCAATTGGAAGGGACGCTTCTACAAGCCTGGGAGCTTCAAGCTCTCCGATATGACCAATCAGTTGATCACCTCCTGCAATGCGGCACTCTATGCACTGATTTCCTCCATCGTGCATTCTCTGGGGCTCTCCCCCCATATTGGATTCGTTCATTCAGGTTCCCCTTTGCCCTTCGTCTATGATGTCGCGGATCTCTATAAGGCAGATGTGGTTTTTGATTTGGCCTTCGATTTGACCGCGAAGATGGCGGGCACTTATAATCGCAAGCAAGTCCTGGAATGCTTCCGGCAGAGGGTGATTGATTTCAATCTGCTGACGAAGGCACCCGCTGATATCCTAGACCTTCTGGATCTCAAATAATGGTCGTTGTCGTTGCCAATTCATTGCCCGATGCCGTGCGGGGGAAGATCAAGCTCTGGTTCGTAGAACCCAAGCCGAATGTATTCGTCTCCGGAATTACGGATTCATTGGCGGATCGTGTGGTCGATATGCTTATGGAACACTGCACGTATAACTCGGGACTCCTGGTCTTCAAGAGCATGAGGGAGGCCCCGCATTTCCGAATCTATGCCCTCGGAGCCCCGGAAAGATCTATCACTACCATCTCCGGACTCCAGATGATTCTGGAAAATCCAGAGAACACCATGAAGTGGTTCGCAAAGCCCACGGAATCCGGTTTGCCGTTGAAAAATCCTTCTTAAAGGTTACATTCAGTTCCACCGTATTTTATCACTTGCCAATTTATTTTTCCTGGGTGCTGTCTTCCCCACACACGTGGGGGTGTTTCCCCCACGGAAATTCCCCATTTTTGCACTTTTTGGTCTTCCCCACACACGTGGGGGTGTTTCTCTTTGAAAAGGAGAAGATACCCCGAGGATCCCGTCTTCCCCACACACGTGGGGGTGTTTCCCATTACATACCTACAAAGCTCCTCCGTCCTTGGTCTTCCGCACACA
>CAVDSU010000091.1:0-8793 GCA_963611685.1 bacterium | reverse complement strand
TTGGCGCCGCGTGGCGCACGCGCCGGTAACATTCCGGCGCGGGGTTTCGGCGTGCCGAAACCCTGGCCTAACTTCCTCCTTCCTCCTTCCTCCTTTTTTTAAAAACAAAAAGGGCCCCCGTCGCACTTGTGGCGTCGGGGGCCCTTTTTGCGTATGCTACCGTTTCTCGCCGCCGGGCATATCCACGTCGGGGTACCAGTAGTAGTCGGTGCAAGCGTGGAACTCGTTGAGTTCGTAGTTCCTCTTGATGGACTTGTCGTAGTTCATGGTCTCGACGTGTCCGTCAGTGAAGGACAGGTTGAGCATTCTGCTGTGGCGGAAGTATCCTTGGTCACGGAGGTCCGTCAGGTAGCGGGCGCAGGTAAGGATGCGTCCCTTGGAGGCCGCAATTCCGAGTCCGTCCAGCAGGTTCACATGGATGGAGGAGTATTTGATGGAGCTGATGCGGTGCCAATTTGCCGATTGGGAGCCGCAGGTAGAGCCATCGCTATTCTGATGGATCCAGTTCTGGTTCAGTGCCCAGAGAGAGTAGCTCATGCCCACATTCGCCTGGTAGCCGATATTGCCCATGAGGCGCTGGCTCGTGGGGCAGGAGGGGCAATGGAGGACCTTATGCCAGGAGCTCTTGTCCTCGGAACCGCTGTTCCAGACAGACGCGGGATCCTTCTGAACCCAGGTCGGACCATCCATGGGGGTCTCCGGAATCATCGGATTCATCGTGAACCAGTAGTAGAGGCCCGATATCGTGATCCAGTCGTCCTGGACGCCACCCGCCGTGCCATTGGTGCGGAAGGAGATGGGCGGCAGATAGTCGTCGTAGTCATTGGCATACAGGATATTGCCCAACTGCAACTGCTTCAGGTTGTTGGTGCAGCTGATCGCACGCGCCTTCTCGCGCGCCTTGCTCAACGCCGGCAACAACATCGCCGCCAAAATCGCGATGATCGCGATCACAACCAACAACTCAATCAAGGTGAACGATTTCCGCATCATGAAAACTCTCCTACTAAAAACAGGGGAATACGCACAGAACACGATAAACAAAACCTACATCCCATAGTATCCCCAAATCTCCCCCACGACACAAGCCCTGACACCCACTATTTTTGCATTTTTTTAGATAAAAAAACACGCCAAAACAGGACATCTCCCCCATCACACAAAAAACGCCCGCGTACCACCGGATGCGAAAAAAACTAGGCAAAGGCACGAGGCGGTAACCGACTTCCTTTGTTTATCCCCACCTAAATAAAGAACCGTCTCCCTCTAAAGAAAGCACAATACCCCACCGCAAAAGCAGCGAAATTCCCGCAAAGCAACCATGACAAAATTGCAAATTGCCAGTGGTGCCCCTGCCAACTGCCCCATAACATGTAGCACAAAGGGAATCGGAAGAGTGCGGCCGTATTCGAAAGAACTGCCCCCGCAACATATCGCACAAAGGGAATCGGAAGAGTACGGGCGTATTCGAAAGAACTGCCCCCGCAACATATCGCACAAAGGGTATCGGAAGAGTGCGGCCGTATTCGAAAAAACTGCCCCGCAACATATAGCACATGGGGGGTGCGGGGGGCTTTCCCCCAGTCCTTTGGATATTCCCTCCATCCAGCCAAAAGAGCGCTCCCTCGCATTCCTGATTTTCAAAAACAGGATTCCCACGAAAACGAGATTTTTGTCATAAACGGCAATGCCAATACCGCCCCTCCCCTGCCCCTGCTTTAGTACTTAGCAGCTAGTGGATAGTGGCTAGTCTGCAAGGCGCCGCAGGCGCTCTTCCGCCTACCGGCGGCACTTAGCGCGCCAATTGGGCGCGCAATCGGCGCACGCACACTGCAGAGTAGCCTAACTTCTCGCAGACCCGCCGTAGCCTTGGCGAAGCCAGGCTCCTTCGTGCCTTACCGGCACGCCACGGCGTAGCCGAGCGCAGCGAGACGAAGCCGGGCTCCTTCCTCCCCCCCTCACAACTGCGGCGCACTTTGGCGCCGCGTGGCGCACGCGCCGGTAACATTCCGGCGCGGGGTTTCGGCGTGCCGAAACCCTGGCCTAACTTCCTCCTTCCTCCTTCCTCCTTCCTCCTTTTTCACAAAAAGGGGGCCCTCCGGCAGCTATCTGCCAAAGGGCCCCTTTTTTTGCGTATGTCTCTATCGTCTACTTCTTTTCTTCCTTAGCGCGGATTGCTGCCTGAGCGGCGGCGACGCGTGCCACGGGGACTCGGAAGGGCGAGCAGCTGACGTAGGTGAGTCCGGCGCGATAGCAGAACTCGACGGAAGCGGGGTCGCCGCCCTGTTCGCCGCAGATTCCCAGGTGGATGTCCTTGCGGACGGAGCGGCCCTTCTTGGCAGCGATCTCGATGAGCTGTCCCACGCCGTCCACGTCGATGGTCTGGAAGGGATCGGCGTCGATGATGTGGTGGTTCAGGTAACTGCTCATGAAGGATCCCACGTCGTCGCGGGAGAATCCGAAGGTCATCTGGGAGAGGTCGTTGGTACCGAAGGAGAAGAACTCCGCGACGGAAGCCAGCTTATCGGCATTGAGGGCGGCGCGGGGGATCTCCACCATGGTTCCCAGGTGATACTCGAAGCTCTTGAAATCGAAGCGTCGCTTGATTTCGGAGTGGACGGTCTTGACGATGTCGGAGACATAGCGCAGCTCGCGGACATCGCAAGTGATGGGCACCATGATCTCGGGGACCACCTTCCGGTTTTCCTCGACCATGATCTCGGCGGCCGCCTGGAAGATGGCGCGGACCTGGAATTCGGTGATCTCGGGATAGGTGACGGAGAGGCGGACGCCGCGGTGTCCCATCATGGGATTGGACTCCGCCAGGGCGTCAATGCGCTTCACGATCTCCTCCTCGGCCACATTGAGGGAGTGGGAGAGCTCCATGCGTCCCGTCTTGGAGTGGGGCACGAATTCGTGGAGCGGGGGATCCAGCAGTCGGACGGTGACGGGGTAGTCGCCCATGATGCGCATGGTCTTCTTGATGTCGTCCTTCATGGCGGGGAAGAGCTCCTTGAGGACGGCGATGCGGTCCTTGGAGTCCACGCAGAGGATCATCTTCCGGAGGAGGAAGAGGGGCTGTGCGCTGCCGGTGCCATAGAACATGTGCTCGGTGCGGAACAGTCCGATGCCCTCGGCGCCGAAGTCCTTCGCCTTCTGGGCGTCGGCGGGGTTGTCCGCATTGGCGCGCACGCCCATGGTGCGGTGCTTGTCGACCAGCGTCATGAACTTCAGGAACTTCGAGTAGTCGGAGCCGGCGGTGGGGGGCACCAGGGGCAGCTCGCCCTCGTAGACGAAGCCCTTGGAGCCGTTGATGGTGATCACATCGCCCTCGTGGAGAATCCGATCCCCAATGCGCGCGGTCTTGTTGACCTCGTCGACCACCATGTCGCTGGCGCCCACAATGCAGGACTTGCCCCAGCCGCGGGCCACCAGGGCCGCATGGCTGGTCATGCCGCCGCGGGCAGTCAGGATGCCGTCGGCGCCGCGCATGCCCTCCACATCCTCGGGGTTGGTCTCCTCGCGGACCAGAATCGCCTTCTTGCCCAGACGCACCGCCTCCACGGCGTCCGCGCTGGAGAAGTAGATTCCGCCGAAGGCGGCGCCGGGGCCGGCGGGCAGGCCCTTCACCAGGATGGGCGTGCGCTGCTCGGCGGCGGGCTCGATGATGGGCAGGAGGAATTCCAGGACCTGGTTGGGCTGGACGCGCATGACGGCGGTGGGCTCGTCAATGAGCTTCTCCGCCAGCATGTCCAATGCCATAGTGACGGCCGCCTTGCCGCCGCGCTTGCCCACGCGGCACTGGAGCATGAAGAGCTTTCCGTTCTCCACGGTGAACTCCAGGTCCTGCATGTCGTGGTAGTGCTTCTCCAGGATGTTCCGGATTTCCACCAGCTGCTTGTAGGCGGCCGGCATGAGCTCCTCCATGGACTTCATCTTCCGGTTGCGGTCATTCTTGGTCTCGTTGTTCAGGGGGCTGGGGGTGCGGATGCCCGCGACCACGTCCTCGCCCTGGGCGTTGACCAGCCACTCGCCGAAGAACTTGTTCTCGCCCGTGGCGGGATTGCGGGTGAAGGCAACGCCGGTGGCGCTGGTCTCGCCCATGTTGCCAAAGACCATGGTCTGCACGTTGACGGCGGTGCCCCAGGTATCGGGGATGTCCTCGATCCGGCGATAGGAGACCGCCTTGGCGCCATTCCAGCTCTTGAAGACGGCGCCAATGCCGCCCCACAGCTGCTGGATGGGATCATCGGGGAACTCGGCGCCCAGGACCTCCTGGATGCGGCGCTTGAAGGCGCAGGAGAGATCCCGCAGATCCGCGGTGGTCAGGTCGGTGTCGGACTTGTAGTTCTTGATGTATTTGTACTGGGCGAGCATGTCGTCCAGGAGCTTGCGGATGCCCTTGCCGTCAATGGGATCGATGCCCTCCGCCTTCTCCATGACCACGTCGGCGTACATCATGATGAGGCGGCGATAGGAGTCCCAGACAAAGCGCTCGTTCTTGGTCTGCGCGATGAGTCCGGGGATGGTGGCGGAGGAGAGTCCGATGTTGAGGACGGTGTCCATCATGCCGGGCATGGACTTGCGGGCACCAGAACGGCAGGAGACCAGCAGCGGGTTCTTGGGATCGCCATACTTGCGGCCCATCTGCTTCTCCACCGCCGCCAGGGCGGACTCAACCTGCGCCTTCAGCTCGGGCGGGAACTGCCCATCCAGGGCAAAATAACGGTTGCAGCACTCGGTGGTGATGGTGAAACCGGCGGGCACCGGCAAACCCAGACGGCTCATCTCCGCCAGGTTCGCACCCTTGCCACCCAACAAATTCCGCATCTCCGCATTGCCCTCGGCCTGATTCTGGGCAAAGCGGTAGACATACTTCACTTCCTGCGCGGAGGCCGCCGATGCGTTCTCGGCGACGGAGGAGGCGCTCTTACGGGACGACTTCTTCTTCTCGGTCATTGTCTCGGTCCTCTGACGACTCCCGGCCCACAGTCTCGGGAACCCGTCCTGTTAGTGTGGAAATTGCTGTTCTGTGGGACGCGTACGCATTGACCGGCGGGACGCATTCCTTTGCGCCTCACCGGTCATGATAAAAAAAGAAAGGCCCGCGAGCCGGGCCAAATTCCCCCTAGGGAGAGATTTTGGCTTCAGGGCCACGGGCCGGATGCTCGGTTGGCATATAAGAGAGTTACTTCTTCTTGGCTGCCGCCTTCGCCTCCTGGATACGGGCGCGGACGCGCTCTTCGTAGCGCTTGCGGCGAGTACGCTTCTCAGCCTTGGTATGCTGCTGGCTCATGATGGAGATTCTCCAATGAAAGGGTGGATACAAAAATGGGGGTATGTAGGGAAATGCCCGTTAATATATTCAGGGCAAAAGGATTTGCAAGAGGGCGGACGGTGCCAAGCGCAAGGTCGCGAACGAGTCTACTTCACGGATTCCGCGAAGTCGTCCAGGAGGTGTCGGACCTCCTCGGGGGTATCGGCCTGGCACGCCTGCTGGAAGAGGTCCTGGCAGTCTTCCAGGCGGAGCTTCCGGATCCGGTCGCGGATATTGGGGATGGCGGCGGGATTCATGGAGAAGACGCGGAGTCCGGCGCCCAGGAGCGCGGGCAGCAGCGAGGGATCGCCGGCGGCCTCGCCACAGATCTCCAGCTCCTTGCCGGGGAACTTCGCCACCGTCTTGCAAATGCGCCCCAGCAGGCGGATCACGATGGGATGGCACTGCTGGTACCACTGCTTCACGCGGCTGTTTCCGCGGTCCACCGCAAAGAGATACTGCACCAGGTCGTTGGTGCCCAGGCTCACGAAGTCCACCTCCGGGAGCAACCGCTCCAAATCCAAGGCGGCGCTCGGCAGCTCCAGCATCATGCCGATGGAGGGATGGCCGTAGGGGATGCCGTCACGGTCCAGGGACTCCATGGCCTCGCGGACCATCGCCTTCGCCTGGCGGATGTCGTCCACGTCGGAGATCATGGGGAAGAGGAGCTTCACGTTCGGGGCGGCGCAAGTGCGGAGGATTGCGCGCAGGTGTGTCCGGAAGAAATCGGGATTGGTGAGGAGGAATCGGAGTCCGCGCCATCCCAGGGAGGGATTCTGCTCGAAGCCCCAGTGGATGTAGGGCAGCGGCTTGTCGCCGCCGATGTCCAGCGTGCGAATCACCACGGGCGCGCCCTCGGCGCCGTCCACCAGGCGCTTGAGGACACGATGCTGGGCGTCCTCGTCGGGGGAGGCATTCCGGATCAGGAACATGAACTCGGTGCGGTAGAGCCCCACCTCCCGGATGCCCACGCTGTGAAGCGCGGGGATTTCGCTGAAGAGCGTGATGTTTCCGCGGAGATTGACGACCTCGCCATCGAGGGTAGCGGGGGAGTCATCCAAGGGCGGCCTCTGGATGGCAGCGGGACTCTGGCGGCTGCGTCGGCTGATATTCAGCGCCAGCTTATACTGCCGCAGGACGCCAGCGGAGGGATTCGCGTAGCAGAGACCAGCGCGGCAGTCCACCAACAGCTTGTCCCGCGCCGTGACGTAGTCCTGGATTCCAGGGACGTCCACCAGCATGGGGATCCGGAGGGCGTGCGCCAGGATGGCAGCGTGGCTGGTGGGACCGCCGGTCTCGCAGACGATTCCGCAGACGCGCTTGAGGGGCGCGGCGAGGAATTGCGAGGGATAGAGCTCCTGCGCCACCAGGATGAGGGGCATGGAGCCGTCCGCGACCTCCTCCTCGGCCTCCTTCTCCTCGGGGGCATCGTGGTCGGCGAGGTTCTTGCAGGCCTCCAACAGGCGCAACAGCACATCCTGGACATCCAGCAGCCGCTCCCGGAGATAGTCGTCCTGGATCTGCTGGAACTCCTCCTGGAAGGAGCGGGAGGCCATTCCCAAGGCAGAGGGGAAGGTCAGGCCCTCTCTCAAATACTTCCGCACGCGGTCCTGAAGAGTGGGGTCCTCCAGGAGGCTCTCATACAGCGAGAAAATCCCCTCGTCCGCCTCCGTCAAGAACTCGGAGACCTGCCGCGCGCCCGCACGGAGGCTCTCCCGCACCAAATCCAGGCACTGCTGGAAAAGACGCTCCTCCGCCGCGGGATCCGCGGCATGGACCAAGCCCGTCTCATGCAAGGACTGCCCCCCCGCCAATACCATGCAACGGCCATAGCACACGCCGGCAACAATGGGGGTTCCGGACTGGAAGAGCACGCCATTCTTGCCGGCTGCCGGCCGGCTGTCGGAGCTGGAGTTGTTCTGGACCGCTTGCATTGTCTCTTCGAAATGCCCTTGCACAAGACAGGGAAAGGAGGAGGAAGAAAACGCGCGGATGCCCCCCGTCATCCCTCGCTCGCCCAAGCGCACGCAAAATAGACGCGCGTGCGCGACGGCAGGGAAAAGGGGAGGCTCCGCACCGCGGAAAAGGATTGTGGACAGGACGATAAGCCAGATTCTGTGCATCCGGGGAGTCTCCTCCCCGGACCGGCGACCATTCATCTAACGCGACCGATACCCGGAACTGCGCCTTGCGGCATGGTACGGGCAGCACCTCGTTCCCTATTTGGTCTTGCATCGGAAGGGGCTTGCCTTGACCCCCGACCCTCGCGAGCCGGAGCGGTGGGCTCTTACCCCGCCGTTTCACCCTTGCCAGGGAATCACTCCCCCGGCGGTCTATTCTCTGTTGCGCTATCCTGACTGCGGGATCTCCCCGCAATATCCGACCTTTCAACCGGACTTCCTGCCCTGCGATGTCTGGACTTTCCTCCCTGAATCCCCCTCACGGAAGACCCAGAGCGGCCGCCTGTCGCTGTCCACACCCATAATATAGCCGGGCGACACGGTCACCCCCACAAAAAGGAAGGAGCGCGGCTATGCCTTGACGCACGCAACGCCCCCCCGTAGATGCCGCTGCAAAAACGCCGGAAAAGCGCCGCCAGGCACCGCAAACCCCTAAATCCTCACTCTACATTCTTCATTCGCCTTTGCCCCCAAGAATCTCCAAGCCCAAGGTCGTTCAAAAGCCAAAGGTCGATCAGTGCTTGCAGTCATAAAAAATCATCAGGAGTTATCCCGCAAAGCCGGGGGTATCAACTTGACGCGACCGATCCCCCACGCCTTCCCAAAACTATTGCATTCCGGCATCACAACGAGGATTTCACCGCCTTCCTTCTCCACGCAAGATGGCGAAAACACAACACCCGCAATAGCCTCCCGAAAATCGGTCGCGTCAAGTTGATACCCCCGGGGTGGTTGTTTCTAGAACTTCATTCCCTATCAAACAGTTATCGTTATCGAAGCATCGCCAACCCCGGATTTTCCCCTTGCGTTTCCCCTTACAGAAACAGGGGCGCCACAAGGGAGAACAGTTGGCAATTGGCGGTTCGCAGGGAGCAAGTAAGAACGGCACGCTCTTGTCAATTTCCGCAGTGACTGTCACGCCGGAAAACAACCAAAGGACGGAGGGGCTTGCGCCCCCCGCACCCCCGCCTAATTTCTTCCGCCTACCGGCGGCACTGGCACCGCGGCATCCCAGCCGCGGGAAAGCCGCGCAGCGACCGCACAAAACTACTAGCTACTCATTGCCCCTGCTAACTGCGCCGCAATCAACTTGCGACGCACTGCCCCCGCCTAGTTTCTTCCGCCTACCGGCGGCGATGGCGGGAGCAGGATTGCGCCCGCAGTTGGCAATTAGCGGTTCACAGGGAGAAAGTTAGGGCGGCACGTCCTTGCCAATTTCCGCAATGACTGTCACGCCGGAAAACAACCAAAAGACGGAGGGGCTTGCGCCCCCCGCACCCCTGCCTAGTTTCTTCC
>CAVDSU010000090.1:0-8802 GCA_963611685.1 bacterium | reverse complement strand
GCCCTCAAGAATGCGCGGTCATTGCGCATGGGAGGAAGCCGCGTTTTAGATTGCGCGGCTTCCTCCTGGTGTGTGTGTGTGTGGGCGTCAGCGTCCGGCGAGCATGTCGTCGATGTCCTTGTCGGCGGTGGTGATGCCCTTGAGGTCGAAGGCGTCGACCAGGACCTTCGCCACGCCGGGGGAGAGGAATGCGGGCAGGGTGGGTCCCAGGCGGATGTTCTTGAATCCCAGGGAGAGGACGGCCAGGAGGACGGCCACCGCCTTCTGCTCGTACCAGGCGATGTCGAAGGAGAGGGGCAGCTTGTTCACGTCGTCCAGGCCGAAGGCCTCCTTGAGCTTCAGGGCGATGATGGCCAGGCTGTAGCAGTCGTTGCACTGTCCGGCGTCCAGCACGCGGGGGATGCCGCCGATGTCGCCCAGCTGCAGCTTGTTGTAGCGGTATTTTGCGCAGCCGGCGGTGAGGATCACGGTGTCCTTCGGGAGCTTGGAGGCGACCTCGGTGTAATATTCGCGGGTCTTGTGTCGGCCGTCGCAGCCCGCCATGACCACGAAGCGTTTCAGGGCGCCGGACTTGATGGCGTCAATCACCTTGTCGGCCAGCGCCAGCACCTGTGCGTGGGCGAAGCCGCCGGTGATCTCGCCGTCTTCCAGGGGCGTGGGAGGCGGGCAGGTCTTCGCCAGGGCGATGATGGCGGAGAAGTCCTTCGGCTTGCCGTCCTTGCGGTCGGCGATGTGCGGCACTCCGGGGTATCCCGCCATGCCGGTGGTGAAGATGCGGTCCTTGTATGCCTCTTGGACGGGCGTGATGCAGTTCGTGGTCATGAGGATGGGGCCGTTGAAGGCCGCGAATTCCTTGTTCTGCAGGTGCCAGGCGTTTCCGTAGTTTCCGTAGAGGTGGGAGTGTTTCTTGAGCTCGGGGTAGTAGTGCGCCGCCAGCATCTCGCTGTGGGTATACACATCGACGCCCTGTCCCTCGGTCTGCTCCAGCAGCTCCTTCATGTCGCGCAGGTCGTGTCCGGAGACCAGGATGCCCGGGCGGTTCCCCACGCCGATCTTCACCTGCGTGATCTGGGGATTGCCGTAGGCGCCCGTGTTGGCGGCGTCCAGCAGCGCCATGGCGGTCACTGCCACGGAGCCGCACTCCAGCACCAGCGCCGTCAGCTCGTCGGCGCTCTTCTCCTGCGCCAGGGCCGCCAGCGCCTTGAAGAAGAAGGCATAGACCGCGTCGTCCTCTTTGCCCAGCATGGCCGCGTGGTCCGCGTAGGCCGCCACGCCCTTCAGGCCGTAGGTCAAAAGCTCCCGCAGGGAGCGGAGGTCCTCGTTTTCGCAGGAGAGCACTCCCAGGGGCGCCTGGGCGCTTGTGGGGCCCGTCAGTCGCTCGCACTCTGCGATCTGTGCGCGGAGGCGGTCGTCGTCGAAATTTGCGTTGGTGATGGTGAGGAAGAGCGACTGCGCCACGAAGAGTCCCAGTTCCCGGGTGGGGGCCTTCGTGAGGGCCAGGATCTTCAGCTGCTGCAGGAGGCGGTCCATGAGATTGGCGGTCTCCGGCTTTTTGCCGCACATTCCGGCCAGGTTGCAGCCCGTGTTGCGGCAGGCCTCTTGGCACTGGAAGCAGAACATGTTGTTCATTGTGTTGTTTCTCCGAGTGTGTGGGGGATTTTATTGCAGGGTTCCGTCGATGCCGACGGTGACGACTTTGAGGGGGAGGGTGATTCCGGCCTGTGCGAGGGCCTTTTCCACGATGGCGACGGTGCCGCCGCAGCAGGGGACCTCCATGCGCGCGACGGTGATCGAGCGGATGGCGTGCTTGCGGAAGATCTCCGCCAGCTTATCCACATAGCCCTCTGTGTCGGAATCCAGTTTGGGGCAGAAGACCACCAGGATCCTGCCGGACAGCAGCTCCTTGTGGAAAGAGCCGTAGGCGTGCGCCACGCAGTCGGCGGAGATCAGCAGCTCCGCGTTGTCGAAGAAGGCGGCGGAGGGATTCAGGAGCTTCAGCTGCACGGGCCACTGCGTCAGCGCCGAGGCGCCGCCAGCCAAGGCCTCCGGCTTCGGGGGCTCGCGGTGCATGCGGCGCGCGAGCATTCCCGGGCAGCCCCCCAGATGCAGGAACTTCGGGGCCTCTTCCTGGGGCAGGGGGATTCCCTGCTCTTTCAGATACTCCACCGCAATGGCAAGGAGCTTCTCTTCTCCGTGGGACTTCAGGTGCTTCAGGTGGGCGGCGATGGTGTTGGCGCCCTGGCGCACGATGTTCGCCATCACCTTCCGCTCGTCGTAGGGCTCCGCCTCCCGCTCCACAGAACGCAGCGCACCCGTGGGGCATTCGCCCAGGCAGGCGCCCAGGCCATCGCAAAAGAGATCGCTGATCAGACGCGCCTTGCCGTCAATGACCTGCAAGGCGCCCTCCGGACAATTCGGAATGCACTTGCCGCAGCCATTGCACTTGCTTTCGTCAATCTCGATGATTCTACGCTTCATGGTTCTCGTTTCTCCGCTTGAAAAGACTCTCCAGCGTATCCAGCAATTCCTGGCCCTTCTTCCATATGTCAAAGGCGCCACCCGTCATGCCCCACTGCTTCACCAAAAGGCGAATGGGGCCCATCACAATTCGAAACAACGCGTCCTGCGGAAGGCCCGCGGGAATCTCGCCGTCCTCCACCGCCTCCGCAAAACGCCGCGAAAGCTCGCTGCGGTGCTTGTGCATCATCATCAGCAGCTTCGCCGAAAACTCCGGGTCGTCCAAGAACAACTCCTCCGCAAACATCACACGCGCTAAATCCGGAGTCGACTCCACTTGACGCAAACGACCCTCCACAAAGCCACGAATCGCACGAAAGCCACGCACGCCCGACCCCTCCGAGGAGACCCCGCTCTCAAAACGACCAATCATCGCCGCAATGATCTCGGACTTGCTCCGAAAATGACGGTATAACCCCGGCTCGCTGATCCCAATGACCTCACTCAGGTTCTTTAGGGTCAAATGCTGGATCCCACGCGTCGCCGTCAAATGCAACGCCGCATCCACAATCTCATTCTGACGCTTGCTTAATTCCACACTACAAAGTCCTCGGTCACAAGGAAGGGAAAAATCCATGTTAGTTATCAATCACTCGCATACTGTATGCCCCCCCGACGGGTTTGCAAGCCGCCTTCCCTCAATGACAGGGAAATTCTTGTGTGTTGCGGCTAAGCGGAGTGGCTACATTAGGCGGCGTTTCTTTTTTTTTTGTGTTTTTTTTCTGAATCATAGGAGGTGTTTTTTTCATGGTCACGGGTGGTTGGGTGAATCCTGCGCGTCTTCTTCAGGACGAGTTAGCGGCCCTTTCGTATCAGGGTGTGGAGGTTCCTGTGGAGTTGCGGGATCGTGTGATGGCGGTGACTCCCGCGGAGGAGTACGACGACTCGGTGGTGGGGGTGTTATGGAAGGAGCTGGGGGCATTGAGTCCCCGTGTGGACTTCCCGTATGTGCAGCCCGACGAGCTGGAGGAGATCCGTGCGGCGCGTCCGAAGGCGTCTTTTGATTTGGCGCCCATGCCTTCGGAGGCGGAGCTATTGGACCGTTTTCACGGCGCCTGGATTGGCCGTTGCTGTGGTTGTGCGTTGGGCAAGCCGGTGGAGTGCCAGGACGGCGGCTGGCACTGGATCAAGAATTGTCTGCAGAAGCACGGCGACTGGCCGCTCTCCGACTACTTCAGCGCCGCCCCCGCCGGCGACGACGCCACCATCCGGGTCTGTCTCGACTGCTGCCGGGAGAACATCAAGTGCATGGTGGGCGACGACGATGTCCACTACACTCTGGTGGGCCTGACGGTCATGGAGCGGTTTGGGAAGGACTTCCAGTGGCAGGACATCGCGGATGTCTGGGATTCTCACTTGCCCTACAACCAGATCTGCACCGCCGAGACCCAGGCAATCCTGAATTGGCACCTCCGGAAGGCGCGTTGCTACGTGGCACCCCGCGACCAGAATATCACCGCCGAATTCACGCGCTCCCACTGCAATCCCTACCGGGAATGGATCGGCGCACAGATCCGCGCCGACTTCTGGGCGTGGGCCGCCGCCGGCGATCCCGAACGCGCCGCAGAATACGCCTGGCGCGACGCACACTGGACCCACTGCAAGAATGGCATCTACGGCGAGATGTTCGTCGCCGCTCTCCAGGCCGCCGCATTCCGGGAAGACGATCCCCATAGGCTGGTGGCCATCGGACTGTCACAGATCCCCGAGAAGTGCCGCCTTGCCGAGGAGATCCGCCTGGCGGTCGAGAAGTGCGACGAGCTCCAGGACTTCGAGAAGTTCATGGAGTGGCATGAGAAGCACTTCGCCGACATGAATGCGGTCCATACGGTCAACAACGCCTGCATCGTGGTCATGGCACTCCTGCTGGGCAACGGCGATCCGGACCGCTCCATGGGCCTGGCGGTCTCCGCCGGATTGGATACCGACTGCAATGGCGCCACCGTGGGCGCAATCCTCGGAATCCTCCGCGGCGCACGCAATTTCGGCGGACGGCTGGCACCGCAAATCCACGATACCATCGAGGCAAATATGGTGGGATACCAGCACGAGTCCCTCGCCGATCTGGCAAAACGCACCCTCGCCGTCTGGAAGAAGGGACAGAACTAGCCCCCGGCAGAATAAAAGCCGCGCGGTCGCTCCGCAACTCCTCCCTTGGGGAAAAAAGGAGGAATGCGGAACGGCCGTGTGGGGAAGGGGGATTGGGATGGTGGAGAATTTTATAAGTTCATTATATTCTTGGTAGAAAGCAGTTATAACAAAAGTTATGCAAATTTCAAGTGGAATTTGAATTTTGCAGGAAAAGGGATGATTTCCCTTGCGACGCAGGGAGATCGTGCGATATTGTTGGGGCAGAAGTAAGGGAGAGGATTCCGTTGTCTGGGTGAATTGCTGGCTAAATGTGTGCTGTTGGTGTTATATTTTGGCACTTTCTGTAAAATTTTTACAAAATGCTGTCGTAATACGAGATTTTTGTATGTTGATTTCCTTCTCCATTCGAAATTACCGTTCTTTGCGAGACGAGCAGGTATTGGACTTGTCTGTGGGGGATTCTGGTGGGCTGCATCCTGGAAATCTCGTTTCCTTGGGGCGTTCAGGGGCGCAGCGTCTTTTGCGGAGTGTGGGCATTTGGGGGGCGAATGCCTCGGGGAAGAGCAATGTCCTTTATGCGTTGGGGGAGCTTCTTCGCTTTGTCACCACCTCGCATCTTGCGGAGTTGGACTCTCCTATCGGTTGTTACCATCCGTTCCTTTTGGAGGAGGGGCCAGCGAGTGCTCCTGTGGAATTTGAGCTGGAGTTTTGGGGGCGTGACAGCCTGCGGTATATCTACTCTGTGTCCTTGGAGCGCAGTCGGGTTGTTTTCGAAAGCCTTGTCTTCTATCCTGGTCCCAAGTCGGCGAGACTCTTTGAACGCCGCGGCGATGAATTCTCCTTTGGGTCGAGGCTCACGGGGACTCGCCAGATACCCTGTCGCTGCAACCAGAGCTACCTGGGGGTGTCGGCACAACATCCGCAGAGCAGTGATCAGCTCAAAGAGGTCTATCGATATTTGCGCGACGACTTCCATGTGGTTGCGCCGGGGCGTGGATTGGGGAATCGTGAGTTTTTGGTCGAAGCGCATTATCGGGAGGCGCTCTCCCGCATCCTTGCATTTGCTGACACGGGAATCACTCGGGTGGAATGTGACGAGGCACGGCTGCCTATTTTCTTCCATGGCGCGGAGGGCTCTCCCTTTCGGCTGGAAGACGAGTCCGCAGGAACTCGCCGACTCTATGAATTGGCGCCCATGCTGGTTTGCGGCCTCGCTCGTCCCGGAATCTGGGTGGTGGATGAATTGGACTGCCAGTTGCACCCTCGGGTCGCGGAAATGATCCTGCGACTCTTCCATGATCCCCGCGCCAATCGGGGAAATGCACAGCTCGTCTTTGCGACCCACAATACCTCTCTGATGGATTCCGATCTCCTCCGACGGGATCAGGTGTGGTTTACCCAGAAGGACCAGTCCAGCGCCACCTCCTTGATTTGCTTGGATGAATACGCCGGAGTGCGGGAAAATACGGATTTTGAGAAGTGGTATCGACAGGGGCGCTTTGAGGCCGTCCCGGAGATTCGTTACAATGCTCTTCTGGAGTTCTTGGAGGGCACGCGGCAGGAGAAAGACAATGCCTAGAAGACGCAGAAGGGGAATGAGGTCCCCACGGCCAGTCATGCGCATCTTCACGGAGGGTGCCAAGACGGAGATCAACTACGTGCGCGGATATGTCAGCGCCTATTTGGCGAATCGTGGATACGCCTGTCGAGACATTGTGCTGGAACAACCGACGGACTATTCGCCAACAGGTCTGTTTCTGGCTGCGCAACAGGATGGACTGGAGGGAGACGTCGTCTGGATCGTCTTCGATTGCGATCGTCATCCGGACAAGGGCGAGGTCTTTCGACGCGCATCGGAGAAGGGGGTGAAAATTGCGTATTCCAGCATTAGCTTTGAAATGTGGATTCTGCTTCATTTCTGCTACTCCACGCGCGCTTTTTCCAGTTGTGCGGAGCTCGTGCGGGTCTTGGATCGACACTTCCCAAAGGGATATGACAAGGCGAAGAGCAATCTTTTTGAGGAGACTGCGGGACCACGGGCAGAACGGTTGGCGAGGGCTGTTGCGAATGCGGAACGGCTGGTGCGGGAAATGACTGCGGTCAATCCGAATACACCCATTCGTGACTTGAATCCCTATACGAATGTCCACGAGTTGCTGAAGGACATTGATGCCTTTGTGGAACGGCATCACTCTTGTCTGTGAAAAATGGCATTGGGGCATGGAAAAAGCGCATAGTGGGGTCTTTGCTTTTTGGGGGAGGGCGGATATATTAAGGCGCATTTCCAGCGAGAGATGTGCTGGAAAATGGAGACGTCCCTGTTTGTTGAGAGTGGGGCGTCGGTTGTTTTCCTGGAGGACTATTCCTTCGGAAAGGATGAGAGGGCCGGTCTTGCGGTCGCTCTCTTGGGTATCTCGGGATGTCGTCTAGGTCCACTGCGGGCCAGACGGGGAACCGGGGCGGCGAAATGCCCCGGATTCATCTCGGGATCTGACCGGAAAGGCAGGTCGCTGCGGTTTCGCTTCTTGAAAAAGGGCGGCGCGCGGGACGGGCTCTCTTCCGGGTGTTGGCTTCCGCTTGAGGACGGGGTTCCCCCTGTCGCCTCGCCCTCCTGTGCGCGGAATGCCGGTCTTCAATCCCTCCAATCCTAACTGACTCCGTGGCCGGCGTCGCCGTATGCCGGCACTGCGCGAGCATACCCAGGAAGCACAGACCATGAAACGTATTTTTCTCTCCCTGATGACTGCAGTCGCCCTGGGGGCGATGGGCCTCTCCCTCCTCTGCGCCGCCACCAGCTGCGGCGGCTCTCCCGAGAAGCGGGGCGGCGGCGGATATATGCAGACCTACGATCCCTCCAACGGTCGCTACAACTAGACGCATCGTGCTCATTCGCGTCCCGGAGGCCCCCTGCATCCGGGAATCCCTCCAGGGAGGGGATGGCGGGCATGCACGCCACCCCCAACCATCCCCCCCGCCGCAACTCTTCGGCGGATTAAGGATGGTAACGGAAGGCAGAGAGTCTTGTTCCATCCGCTCCCTCCCGAATTTCGTTCGAAAGGGCGCGAATTTTGCATAAGTTGTTGTTTTAAAAAAACTTGTGATAAATTGACAGGGTGTCCCTGCTAAGAAGAGACACCCGTTCTTTTTCTTTCTCGACAGCATTTCAACTTGGAGAACGCAACATGGCTAAATGGTTTGAATGTTTGAATTCTATGCGCATTGCCGCAATCGCACTTTTCATCATCGGAATTGTTCTCTCTGGCGTGGGCATGACCATGCGCGCCAAGCAGAACGCCTTTACCGTTTACGAGGAAGAGGTGGTGAAGGGGAATAGGACACCCCTGGCAGTAGCTGGTGGAGCCGCAGGCGCCGTTATGGGTGGCGGAGCCGCTGCGGCCATTGGTGGAGTTGGAGTAGCGGCATGCGGAACTGGCATTGGCATTCCCGTTGGCGTCTTGTGTCTGGGGTGCGCAGCCATCCTTGGTGTCGTTGGAGCTGGAACAGCGTCTCTGTTCGGAACCCCCGATAAGGTTGTGGGCAAGGAAATCACGAACTTGGTCGCTGCCTATTCTCCCTGGGAGTATTGGACGGTCATCTGCATTGGGGCAATTCTTGTGGCAGTGGGCATGTGGCTGTTCTTCAAGGCGCGTAACAGTAACAAAACCAAGGAAGACACGCCGCTTCCTCTGTCAGAATAGCATCGTAGCCTAGCTAGGCTGGCGAATTCACACAGCCGGTTCCGCGTTGCATGGCGGGACCGGCCTTTTTTTGTATGCTGTGCCTTCCTTGAAGACCGGAAACTATGACCGCGTGCTGTCGCCGGGGGAATTTTTCTGCCTGGATGACGCTCATTCCTGGAAGGCACGCCGTCAGCGGCTGTTGTGCAACCTTCGGGGGGACGCGCGGTTCTGTTCCGGTGGTCCGCCTGACCCCTCGCCTTCGGGAGTCCCTCGACAAGGACCTCGCCGCGCGGGTGCGGAAGGCGGTGGGGGGCTATTCCAGGCGGATTGGTCGACTGCGCGAGCGACTATCTCTCTCTGAAGGAGACCAAGTCGTCCTACGCCATTGAGCGTCTGACGCCCTCCCAGAAGCGGACGGCGGTCTTCATGGGCGTTTTGCGGGAGGCGGGCAGGGAGGAGTTGCGCAAGGCACTCCCTTTGCGGGGCACAACGCCATTAAGGCTCCCTAAAGGCC
>CAVDSU010000089.1:0-9021 GCA_963611685.1 bacterium | reverse complement strand
ACTCTCCCCCAAGCAGCACGTGCGCATGATCCGGCTGGTCGCCATCGGCGTGGGAGTCTTTTTCTTCTTCGGCTCCAAATACATGTCACAGCTGGACTACATCCAGCTCTTCGAGCAGATGGCGGTGGCGATCTGGAATGCGGGCTGCCCCGCCGTCATGATCTTTGGCCTCTATTGGAAGAAGGGCACCACAAAGGCCGCCTGGTTCGCCCTGTGGGCCGGCATCCTGGGCAGTATAGGATACATCCTGCTGAGCCGCAATTGGGCCGATATCGTCTACCCCTTCCTGGTGAACACCGGACTGGACGGCTTCGTGGGCGGAATGCTGCGCGTGTTCAGCGCGCCCTTCGGCGACTGGATCGTGTGGAAGATGGATCCCCTGCGCTTCCCCGTGAACGCCATCGAATACCTCTTCTTCGCGAATGTCTTCACCATCCTCCTCTACGTGGTGGTCTCTTTGGTCACCTGCAAGAAGGACTTCAACATGGACCGGATGCTCCACCGCGGCGCATACGCCCCCGAGGGCACTCCCGCCCCCGAAAAGTTCCAGTGGAGCATCAAGAATGTCTTCAAGATGGTGGTGGGCATCACCCCCGAGTATACCCGGGGCGACAAGGCAATCGCCATCGGACTGTTCTTGCATACCTTCGTCATCACCTTCTTCCTGGGATTCGTGGTGGTGGCGGTCTGGAACGCCTTCACGCCCTGGCCCATCGCCTGGTGGAGCGCATACTTCCTGGTGATCAACATGATCATCCCGCTCTTCGTCGCCGCAGTCACCACCGTGTGGTTCGGCATCGGAGGCGTCAAGGACCTCTTTGCGCTCTTCCATGACCTGGAGGCACGCAGAAACGTGAATGTCCTCGACGACGGACGAGTCTCCGGAAACGTCTCCCTCGCCGACCAGGAACAGGTCGACGAGGTCGAAGCCGACGACCCCACGAAGTAGGCCAATGGCATAAAAAAAGCGAAAAAGGGGCTCCTTGACGAATACGCCAAAGAGCCCCCTTTTTTGTGCCTGCCTCCCATATCGCAAAACGGGAGCCGGGGGCGGTGCCGCCAGCCCCTTGGATATTCTTTCCTGGGGTCGTCAATCCTAGGATGATATTTTGGGGTTAAATTATGGGGCTTTACGTCACCCCCCTCTTGGGTTGGGGGGAGCAAGGAGATACCGATGAACGAGCTAGCCGTACGCCTGCAAGAACAGATCTGTTCCGTGAATCCGACCGTGTATGAGATGCTGTCGGGTTTGGGGAAGCGGATGTATTTTCCCAGCAAGGGCATTCTGAGCCAGTCTGCAGAGGCGAAGAAGCTGGCGGGGAACTTCAATGCCACCATTGGAACGGCGTTGGAGAACAAGACCGCCATGAATCTTCCCTGCGTCATGGACAGCCTCCCCGGCATCTCCCCCAATGACGCGCTACTCTATGCGCCCTCCTATGGCATCAAGAGCCTCCGCGAGGCCTGGAAGGCGAAGATCCTCCACGACAATCCCTCCCTGGAGGGTGTGCCCTTCTCCCTGCCGGTGGTCACCAACGGCCTGACCCAGGCGCTGTCGCTGGTGGGCGACCTCTTTGTGGATCCCGGCGACGTGGTCCTTATGCCCGACCTGAACTGGGATAACTACCTGCTCAATTTCGACGACCGCCTCCAGGCGGATCTCCGCTTCTTCCCCCTCTTCAATCGGGATGGCGGCATGGGCGTGGAGGGCCTCAAGGCACTCCTGGACCAGGCGAAGCCCGGCGAAAAGCGCCTGGTGATCCTGAACTTCCCCAACAATCCCACCGGATATACTCCCAGCGAGGCCGAGGGACAGGCCCTGGCCGACGCACTCCTGGCGGCCGCCGAACGCGGCGTCCGGATCGTCGCCCTGGTGGACGACGCGTATTTCGGACTCTTCTATGCTCCCAATTCCATGAAGCAGTCGCTCTTTGTGAAGCTGGCAAACCGCTCCCGGAATCTCGTGGCCATCAAGGCGGATGCCGCCACCAAGGAGTGCTATGTCTGGGGACTGCGCGTGGGATTCCTCTCCTTCGCCGTGGGCGGCGCCGACTCCGACGACTGCCCGCTCTTCTCCGCTCTGGAGGCCAAGGCCGCCGGAGAGATCCGCGCCACCGTGAGCAATTGCTCCGCGCTCTCCCAGCGCGTGGTGGACCGCGCCCTCCGGAATCCCGCCTTCTATGAACAGCGCGAACACTGCGCGCAGGTCATGCGGGAGCGCTACCAGGAGACCGTGAAGGTCTTCCAGGACCACCCGGAATACGCCGAGCACTTCCGTCCCTATCCCTTCAATAGCGGATACTTCATGTGCATCCACCTGAATGCCCTGGGCGCTGACGCCGTGCGGCGGCATCTGCTGGACCACTATGGCGCAGGAACCATCGCCATGGGCGAACAAAATCTCCGCGTCGCCTTCTCCAGCCTCAATCTGGACCAGGTGGCGCCGCTCTTCCAGGTCATCTACCAGGCCTGCCGGGATTTGGCAAACTGAGCTTTCCGCGGTATCTTATCCAACATTCCCTCCCACGGACGAATCTCTCCAGAAATGGAGACGCCTCGGAAGGGGAGAAAAAACACAACACACACACAACCGATTTCCCAAAAACGGCGCTCCGCCGGGGGGAAGCGGACAACCTTTGGAGAAAACAACACAATGGCTGCTAAAGTTGATGCCGACAAGTGCCTGGGATGCGGCGCCTGCGAGGGAACCTGCCCCGTGACCGCGATTAAGGTGGATGGCGACAAGGCCGTCGTTGACGCGGATACCTGCGTCTCCTGCGGCGCCTGCGCCGGTGCCTGCCCCGCCGAGGCCATCACCGTCGACTAATATCGGTCGAAAAAGGGCCCGACGCCCCCCTCCATGTGCGGAGGCGCGCGGACACCCACTACGACGGAAGCCGGCTTTTCCCGCCAACGCGGGGAGGCCGGCTTTTCTGTTGCCTACAGACCCCGCTCGATTCCCTGGCAAAATTCCTCCCCCTCTCTCTCCATGAGCAACCCCTGCAATACGCCACTCTTGATTGTGGGCGCCGGCGCCGCCGGACTCTTCGCCGCCTCCCTGGTCGCCGAGGCCGGCGAGCACGCCCTCCTGGTGGAACGCCGGCATCGCCCGGGGCTGAAGCTGCTCATGTGCGGCAATAACCGCTGCAATTTTGGACACCTGGGCACTGCGCAGGAGCTTCTGCGGGCATACGGCGAGCCCGTGTCGTCCTTCCTTGCGGAGGCCATCCGGCGCTTTCCCTCCACGGAGATGGGGCGTTGGCTGGAGGCGCGGGGGGTCCCCGTGAAGCGCTCTGGCGAGCGTCTCTATCCCGCCCGGGAGAAGGGCGAGGAGCTCCTCCATCTCTTCACCGATATCCTCCGGGAACACCAGCTGCCGATCCTCTATCAGTGCCCCGTCCAGAAGGTCCTTCCTTTGGGGGAGGGCGGCTTTCGCGTGGAGACCCCCGCCGTCACTCTCACATGCCAGAAGCTGCTCCTGGCGGTGGGCGGATGCTCCTATCCCCAGACCGGCTCCATGGGAGACGGGCTCCTCTTTGCCCAAGACCTCGGACTCGCTGCCGCAGCGCCCCGCGCGGGATTGGTGGGACTCCAGCTTGCGCAGCGGGATCCCCTGGGCGACACCGGCCGCGAGGAGATCGAGCTCCCCGAGGTCGTCGCCAGCGCCCCCGGAGTCGCGTCGACTCCCGGAAATCTGGTGATCCAGCAGGGGCTCCTCCGCGGAAGCGCCGTCTATGATCTCACCCGACGGCTGGCGCGCGCCGGACTCCCCCTCTCCGGAATTACTCTGGATCTGCTGCCGGGACGCTCCCTCGAAGAGGCGCGCAAGCGGGAAGAGATGCTCCGCGCCCGCCACGGCAGCCGGCAGGACATGATTCTCAATGGCATGGGACTGCCTTATCCCCTGGCACAGGCACTGGCTGCCCGCCGCGAACCCGTCACCGCGCACCTCCTCAAGGAGTATCCCCTGAAAAACTGCACCGCACGACCCCTTCGGGAGGCCATCGTCACGGTGGGAGGAATCGCCCTGGAGGAGTTCAACCCAAAGACCATGGAATGCCGAAAATACCCCGGACTCTTCGCCGCCGGAGAATGCCTCGACGTCGACGGACCTACCGGCGGATATAATCTCGCCGCCGCCTTCGCGACCGCACGACTCGCCGTACAGTCTGCCCTGAAATAACACCGGCCAACTGCCCCTGCGGATTCGGCGGTGGTTGATCGGGCAGAGACCCAAAGGACGGGGACTGCCGCCCCCCGTACCCCCGCAGGCGTTCGCTGGGTCGTTCTAGGCTAATGGGGGAGCGGGGGGCGCTTAGCCCCCGTCCCTTCGTTATTCTTCTTCATTCCTCATTGCGACAGCGCCGCTAGCGCCGCCAGCGCAGCGCCGGCGCTTTGGAAGAATTGACCGTAGGAATTGCGGAACGTGAAAGGGGCGTTATAGTACCGGACTTGCACTGAATTATCCTTTTTTGTCGTAACCAATAGAGCCCCATCTTCTTTTTAAAAGGAAAAGAGAATGTCTGTCAAGATTCGTCTTCGTCGTACTGGCGCCCTGAGCGCCGCCTGCTGGCGTGTCGTGGTGGCTGATTGCCGCTCCCCGCGCGATGGCCGCTTCATCGAGAACATTGGCGTCTACGATCCCCGCCACGACAGCGAGAAGCTGGACGTGGAGCGCATGGAGTACTGGGTGTCCAAGGGCGCACAGCCCTCTCCCACCGTCAAGGCCATCTACAACCGCGTCAAGAACGGCAAGCCCTTCCCCAGCCGCCCCGCCGCCGTCAAGAACGCCGCTCCCGCTCCCAAGGCCGTGAAGGCCGCCGAGGAGCCCGCTCCCGAGGCCGCCGAGGCCCCCGCCGCCGAGTAGGATCCATAGCCAAATGGCTTTTTCTTTCCTGAAAAAACTCTTCGGCGCTGACGCCAAGGAAGCGGGCGCGCTCCCTCCCATGAGGGATGACGCACCCGCCCCCGAGGAGGCCCCCGCCCAGGAGACCCCCGCCGGCGACAACGCCCCACGGTGCCTCAAGAACCTCCAGGAGTTCGTCTCCTACGTGGTCACTGCCCTGGTGGACAAGCCCCAGGAGGTCACTCTGGGACTCGCGGAGAAGGAAGACCTCACCATCATCCAGATCCACTGCTTCAAGAAGGACATCGGAAAGGTCATCGGCAAGAGTGGCAAGACCATCTCCGCCTTGCGGACCCTGGTCACCAGCGCCGCCGCTAGACAGCATCTGCGCATCACCGTGGATGTGATGGACGACTGATCCCGACTCTCTCTCTCCTGCACGCAACGGGATACCCCCCGATCCTTCCTGAAAAACGCGCCACGAGCGCAACTCCCACCTCCCTCGATTTCCTGCCTTATGAGGATTGATATTGTCAGTCTCTTCCCCGCCCTCTGCAAGGGCGTTCTCTCCGAGTCCGTCATTGGACGGGCCTGGAAGGAAGGGGTGGTGGACCTCCGATTGGTGGATCTGCGCGACTACACCCACGACGCCCGCAAGACGGTGGACGACAAGCCCTACGGCGGCGGCGCGGGAATGGTGCTGCGTCCGGAACCCCTCTTCGAATGCCTCCAGGATCTGCGGACCCCCGAGGCCCGCGTGGTCCTCATGACCCCACAGGGACAGCGATTCTGCCAGCCCGTGGCACGGCGCTTCGCCGCTCTCCCGCACCTGATCCTGGTCTGCGGACACTACGAGGGCGTGGACGAACGCGTGCGGCAGTGCCTGGTGGACGAAGAACTCTCCATCGGCGACTACGTGCTGACCAATGGCGCCATCGCCGCCAGCGTGGTGGCCGACGCCGTCATCCGGTTGTTGCCTGGCGCCTTGGGCAATGACGAGTCCTCCCAGGAGGAGTCCTTCGGCAACGAGCCCCTCCTGGAGTATCCCCAATTCACCCGCCCCGAGGACTACAAGGGCATGCGGGTTCCCGAGATCCTCCTCTCGGGAAATCATCAGGAAATCGCCGCCTGGCGCCTGGAACAGCGCGTGCTGCGCACCGTGAGCCGCCGCCCGGACATCCTGTGACACTTTTGTTTGACTAGCAAGAATACGACACACTTTTAGGAGCAACCTAACCATGAACACCATCGAGAAGATTCGTCAGGAGAACCTGAAGACCGATGTGCCGGAGATGGGCATCGGCGACACCGTGGAAGTCGGCTTCCGCATCAAGGAAGGCGGCAAGGAGCGCGTCCAGAGCTTCGCCGGCGTGATCATCGCCCGCCAGGGCAGCGGCATTGCCGAGTCCATCACCCTCCGCCGTGTCCGCGCCGGACAGGGCGTCGAGCGCGTGGTGCCTCTGCACTCCCCCCTCGTGGCTTCCTTCAAGGTGACCCGCAAGGGTATTGTCCGCCGCGCCAAGCTCTATTATCTGCGCGGACAGGTCGGCAAGGCCGCCAAGGTGAAGTCCAAGGAAGTCGGCGCATAGTCTTGTCGCCACCGGGGGTCCCTACTTTCGGGACCTCCGCCGTCCCGCCTCTCGATTCCCTGTCCTGATTCTCTTTCGACTGCGCGCAGCGCGTCGTCCTTCGGGGTAGGGGGATGTCTTTGGCGGGGCGCCCCGCGGATTCGATCTTTCTCTCCACGGGCCTGCCTCCCTCCGACTTCTCTTCCTCTTTCCCCAGAAGTGCGGGAGGGGGAGTCTCAGGCATAGCTCTCTTTTTCAAAGAAGGCACTAGGTCCCTCGGGGCCCCGTGCCTTTTTTGCATTTCTGCCCCATCCCCTCCCCAAGACTGCGCCGCACCTTCTTCTCCTCTCATGAGCGGAATTGCCGAACCCTTCGCCCAAGAACTCGCCCTCGGCGTCCGGCCGATTGCGGGCGTGGACGAAGTGGGCCGGGGCCCTCTGGCGGGTCCCGTGGTGGTGGCGGCGGTGATTCTCCCCCTGCCGCCGGAGGAGTTCTCCCTTCCCGTCAACGACTCCAAGAAGTTGACCGAGCGCCGTCGGACGCAATTGGCCGAGGCCTTGAAGGCGGACTCCCGCGTCCGGTACGCCATCGTCCAGCGTTCGCCGGAGCAGATTGACAAAATGAACATCTTGCGGGCCACCCAGGACGCCATGCGCGAGGCGGTCACTCGCCTGGGAGAGCCCGCGCCAGTGGCCGCCCTGGTCGACGGACTGGCCTTCCAGCCCTTCCCCATCCCCGCGACCTTCCTGGTGAAGGGCGACGCGCGCTCCGCCTCCATCGCCGCCGCCAGCATCCTGGCGAAGACCTTCCGCGATGCCCTCATGGAGGAGATGGAGGACAAATACCCGGGATACGGCTTCGCGAAGAACAAGGGCTACGGCACCGCAGAACACCTGGAGGCGCTGAACCGCCTGGGGCCCTGTCCCATCCATCGGCGCTCCTTCGCCCCCGTGGCGCAGCCGACGCTTTTCTAGAGCGACAGGCGCTCCCTTCGCGCACGCATACGCATACGGGCGAGGCACGCCTCCCCCACCGTAAAAAAAAAGCGGACCGCGGATTTCCGCGTTGTCCGGTGAATCCATTCTTTCTTCCCTCTTCCCTCCCGGAGCACGCTGGCAGGCAAGACGGAGAGCCGTGCTGCGAGGCCGAAGGCTCCCCCGACCTGTCGCGAGAGATCTCCCTCCGGGGGATTCGCATGACGCAATGACGCAGACTATTTCCAAGCAAGTCCTGGAGGATCTCCTGAAGAAGGTGTCTCCCACGCCCGTTTCCGTGGTGCGGGAGCTCTCCAGGGCGGGATTCGAGGCCTATATCGTGGGAGGCGCAGTGCGCGACCTCCTCTTGGGAAAGACTCCCAAGGACTATGACATTTCCACTAGCGCGACTCCCGAAGAGGTCCGGAAGGTCTTTGGACGCCGCCGTTGCCACGTGATCGGCCGGCGCTTCCGCCTGGCGCACGTCTATGCCGGCGGCGACATCTACGAGGTCTCTACCTTCCGGCGCACCCCCAACGAGAAGGAACGCCAGGGCCGCAAGCACGAGGATGGCCCCATTATCTGGAACGACAACTGCTTCGGCACGCTCGAGGACGATGTGAAGCGCCGCGACTTCACCGTCAATTCCCTCTATCTGGATGTCACCGGCAAGCGCGGAGTCATCGATTTCACGGGCGGATACCAGGATTTGCGCGACGGCATTGTGCGCTGCGTGGGCGAGCCCACGCTCCGCATGGAGGAGGACCCCGTCCGCATGCTTCGCGCGCTGAAGCTGGTGGGACAGTGCGGTTTCCGCTTGGAGGCGAGCCTGGAGGGCGTGATCCGGGAAAAGTGCCAGGAAATCCAGCTGGCCAGCGCGCCCCGGCTCTTCGAGGAGCTCCTGAAGCTCCTGGCGAATCCCGCCTGCGACAATACCTTCCAGGTCATGCACGAGACGGGATTCCTCAAGCACTTCCTGCCCGTGGTCGACGAGGCCTGGGAGGAGCAGGAGGGCGTCATGATGCGCCATCTCCTGAAGCTCCGCGGCGACGCCATGCGCCGTGGACGCTATTCCAACTCCCGCGGCCTGGCACTCTCTACCATGGCGCTGCCCTTCCTCATGAGCGCCCTCAATCCCGAGGCGCCTAGCGAATTCTGGGAAGGGAATGCCGCCTCCGATCCCGTCGCCCACCAGGCGCTGCACCTGGTCTTCCAGGGCGTCGTGGTGCCGAAGCTCCTCTTCTATCGCGTCCTGCAGATCGTGGGACTGGTCCCCCGGCTCCTGAAGAAGCCCGTCCAGCTCCGCTTCATGAACCACGCCGAATACCGCTACGGCCGCGCTCTGGTGGCGCTGCTGGTGCAGCTCTTCGACTGGGACCGGAAGCTCCTGGCGGATCTCCCCGAGCTCTCTCCGCGCTTCGGCAGCCAGGAAGAGAATTGGGATGTGGAGGAGCGCGAGGGCCGCGTCGAGGCCATGACTGCCGAAGAGGAGACCGCCGAGGCGCCGTCGGCAGAGGCTTTCGAGGACTCCGGCATGGATCCCCGCTTCCCCGGATTGGTCCCGCTGGTCTCCGGTCCTCGCGCAAAGGCCGCCCCCCGAAAGGATGCGCCCCCCCCCCGGAAGCAGCCCCGT
>CAVDSU010000088.1:0-9164 GCA_963611685.1 bacterium | reverse complement strand
AGCGGCAAAATACCGCCTTCGCAACGGGGCTAGCACCGGGGCGACTCTTCCCTAGCCGGATACCCAAAGGACGGGGGCTGCCGCCCCCGTCTCCCCGCCTATGCTCTTCCGCCTATCGGCGGTGCCATTTGGCATCTCAACCCTTGCGCGCCAATTTGGGCGCACTTGACGCCCGCGCCGGTAAATTCCGGCGCGGGGTTTCGGTCCCGAAACCCCGGCCTAACTTCTCGCAGACCCGCCATAGCCTTGGCGAAAGCGGGCTCCTTCCTCTTTTTTCCAGGATTTCGCCCCGTTATCAGGGCGAAATAAAAAAGCCCCCGGTCGCCGTTTATTGTGGCAACCGGGGGCTTTTTTTCGCGTTGTTCTCTAGCGGCCGCGGGCCTCGCGGGCCTTCTTGCGGGCGGCGAGGACTTCCTCGGCCACGCTGGCGGGCACGGGTGCGTCGTGAGAGAACTCCATGTTGAATCCGGCGCGTCCCTGGGTCATGTTACGCAGGGTGCTGGTGTATCCGAAGAGGTTGGAGAGGGGCACCAGCGCGTGGATCTGCTGGTTCTTTCCGACCATTTCCATGCCCTGGACCTGTCCACGCAGACCGCAGAGGTTACCGGTGATGGAGCCGGAGTACTCGTCGGGAGTGGAGATCGTCAGCTTCATGATGGGCTCCAGCAGCACGGGCGCGGCCTTGGAGAAGGCGGCCTTGAAGCCGGTGGAGGCGCAGGTACGGAAGGCCATATCGGAGGAGTCCACGGTGTGGTAGGATCCGTCGACCAGGGTGATCTTGAAGTCCACGCAGGGGCAGCCGGACATGGGGCCGGCCTCCATGGCGTCCTTGAAGCCCTTCTCGATGGCGGGGATGAAGTCCTTGGGGATGTCTCCGCCCTTGACCTCGTTGACGAACTCGTAGCCCTTTCCGGGCTCCTGGGGCTCGATGTCGAAGATGACGTGGGCGAACTGTCCGTGACCACCGGTCTGCTTCTTGAGGCGCTCCTCGTGGGTGATCTTCTTGGAGATGGTCTCGCGATAGGCGACCTCGGGGGCGCCGGCGGTGACCTCCACCTTGAACTCGCGGCGGAGGCGCTCCATGATGATGTCCAGATGGAGCTCACCCATACCGGAGATGACGGTGTCCTCGGTCTCGGGATCGACGCGGACGGTGAAGGTGGGGTCTTCCTCCGCCAGCTTGCCCAGGGCGATCATGAGCTTGTCGCGGTCGGCGTGGGACTTGGGGGTCACTGCGATAGAGATCACGGGAGCGGGGAAGGTGATGCTCTCCAGAGTCACCTGGGACTCCTCGTTGCAGAGGGTGTCGCCCGTGACGGTGTCGGAGAGTCCCACCAGCGCGCCGATTTCGCCGGCGTAGAGGACATCGATGTTCTCGCGGTGGTTGGCGTGCATCCGGAAGATGCGGCCGATGCGCTGCTGGCGTCCCTTGGTGGTGTTGGTGATGTAGGTGCCGCAGGTCAGGGCGCCGGAGTAGACGCGGACATAGACCAGCTTGCCCACCTCGCGGTCGCTGACGACCTTGAAGGCCAGGGCGGCGGTGTTCTGCTCGTCGTCGGCACGGCGCTCCACCTCCTCGCCCTCCAGGGTATGCGCCTTGCAGGCGGGCAGATCCAGGGGGCTGGGCAGGTAGCTGATGATGCTGTTGAGCAGGCGGCGGATGCCCTTGTTGCGGAAAGCGGTGCCGCAGAGGACGGGGAAGACCTCCTGGCGATGGGTGCCCAGGCGGATGGCGTTCACGATCTCCTCTTCGGTGGGATCCTCGCCGCCCAGGTACTTGTCCATGAGGGTGTCGTCCAGCTCGGCGGCGGCCTCGATCAGGTTCTTGCGCCACTTCTCGGCGTATTCCTTCAGGTCGTCATCGATGGGGCCGTCCATGGGGACAGTGCCGGTCTTCTCTTCCTTGTAGGTCACCTGGCACATCTTGACCAGGTCGATGATGCCCCGGAAGTCGGGACCCTCGCCAATCGGGATGCACACGGGCACCGCGTTGGCGCCCAGCACCTCGCGGATCTGCTCCACCACGGAGAAGAAGTTGGCGCCGGTGCGGTCCATCTTGTTCACGAAGCAGATGCGGGGGACATTGTACTTGGTGGCCTGGTGCCACACCGTCTCGGACTGGGGCTCCACGCCGCCCACCGCGCAGAACAGGCCGATGGCGCCGTCCAAAATACGCAGGGAGCGCTCGACCTCCACGGTGAAGTCCACGTGTCCGGGAGTGTCGATGATATTGATCATGTGGTCATTCCAGATACAGGTGGTGGCCGCACTCATGATCGTAATGCCGCGCTCCTTCTCCTCGTCCATGAAGTCCATGGTGGCGGAACCATCGTGGGTCTCGCCCAACTTGTGGGTACGGCCAGTGTAGTACAGGATGCGCTCGGTACAAGTGGTCTTGCCGGCATCAATATGAGCCATGATGCCAATGTTCCGAACGTGGTCTAGAGGATAGCTGCGAGACATAGACGAAAAAGGGTTGAAAGGGAAACTGACAAAACAGGACAAGATACGGAAATTTCCCTAATATACACCCCTTTCTAGACAATACCCACCCCCGAACGCCACTTTTTCGCCAAATTGTCAAAACTTGTCAATTTCTTGCGGGCGCTCTTCCGCCGCTGGTGCGGCGGTACCGATACCGCTTCGAAGGCGCTGTTAGCAGTGGAGCGACTCTTCCCTAAGCGGATACAAACCAAAGGACGGAGGGGCTGCCGCCCCCCGTGCCTCCTGCGTTAGTACTTAGCAGATGAGTGGCTAGTGGCTAGTCTATAAGGTGCCTGCGGGCGCTCTTCCGCCGCCTGAGCGGCGGAATTCCCGCGGAGCGGCCGAATAGACTAACCGCTAGCGACTAATCGGCTAAATACTAATTCAGGGTGTAGCGAGCAGCCACTTTTTCAGGAAAGTCGCGGCGATGGGGACGGCGGTTTTTCCGCCGGAGTCTCCGTGTTCCACGAGGCACGCCAGGGCGTATTTTGGCTGATCGGCGGGGAAGAACGCGATGCACCATGCGTTCTTATGGCGATTTGTGGCGCTGCCGACCTCGGCGGTGCCGGTCTTAGCGGCGACGGGGAGATTTGGGATTTTGAGTCTTGTGGCGCCGCCGTCGGGGTCTTCCACCGCCTGGACCATGGCGTCCTGCACCAACTTGAGATTCTTCGGTTCCAGGAGGAGTCGTTTCCGGACCTGTGGCGGAGTATTCCGGAGCACCTTTCCGTCCTGGGTCTGGACCCTCTGGACCAGATATGGCCGGTAGAGCATTCCGCCGTTGGCGAGGGCGGCGGCATAGAGTGCGGCCTGGAGGGGCGTGACGGTGATGGCGCCCTGTCCGATGGAGGCGTATGCGGTATCGATTGCCAGCCAATTGCGTTTCCAGAGCCGTTGTGCCAGGGGTCGTTCCGGGGAGATTCCGGCGGCGTCGCGCAATTCCAGCCCCGTGCGTTCGCCGAATCCGGCCTCGTGGTAATAGTTCCCCAGGACATCGATGCCCATCTCCACTCCCAGACGCAAGAAAAAGGGATTGCAGGAGACCATGATGGCGCGGGAGAGATCCAGGGGGCCATGTCCGTAGCGCCGTGCGCAGCGGATGACGGTCTTTCCCATCGTGAAGCGTCCGTCGCAGAAGGACTCCTCGTGGGCGACCTCGGGGATTTCCTCCAGAGCGGCGAGGGCCACCAGTGGCTTCACGATGGAGCCGGGAGTGTAGGTGCCCTGTGTGGCGCGGTTGAACATCGGGCGGTTCTCGTTGTCCTGGAGCATCTGCGTGAGCGTCGCGGAATCCAAGTGATCCAGGGAGAACGTGGGAGCGGAGGCCATGGCCACCACGGCGCCGGACTGAATCTCCACCGCCACCAGCGCGCCGGCGTGTCCCGCCAGCGCCGCCTCGGCGGCGGACTGTGCGTGGATGTCGATCGTGAGCACCAGGTCCTGTCCGTCCTCCGCATCCTGTCCCTCGTCCAGAGTCTGTCGGGCGTATCCCACGGGATCCACCAGGAGGAGCTTCACGCCGGGGCGACCCGCCAACTCCTGGTCGAAGGACTGTTCCAGGCCGCTGCGCCCCCGCAATTCCGGCGTGGTATACAGTCGCGGGAGGTCCTCCAGAACGTCGTCGCCCTCGGGCTGCATGCGACCGGTGTATCCCAGCACCTGGCTCAGGAGTCCCGGGAAGGGATAGCGTCGACGCGGCACGGGCATGACCTCCACGCCCTGGGGAATGGGGAGGTATTCGCTGAAGGCGACCACCTCCGCCGGCGTCAGGTCCTCGAAGACCGTGAGGGGCAGCACGGGCCGCCGGGTCAGCTGCCGCCGGACCGTCTCGCGGTCCAGCTGCGAGGGTCGTCCCAGATATCCCGCCAGCGCGCGTTCCGTGGAGAGCACGTGGTCCAGCGTGCGGGCCTGTCGTCCCGGCTGTCGCATTTCGGAGACATAGAAGACCAGGTCGTAGCTATCCTGATTTTCCACCAGCGCCTTTCCGGTGGCGTCGAAGATGCGTCCGCGGACGCTATTGACGCGGACGGGTCGCAGGGATTGCCGTCGTGCGCGGCGCTGGTGTTCCGAGCCGGCGAGGATCTGCACCTGCCAGAGACGGAAGAGCACCAGCAGGAGCATCAGCAGGATCACGCAGCCGCAGAAGAGCGCTCTCCCCCGCATGACCTCCTGCGGCACCGGTCCCACGACGCCCGGCGCGCCATTGCCTCGATTGCGATAGTCCTCCGACATGACTCGCGGCCGCTCCCAATAGGAAGGGGGGCTACTCCCCCCGGGCGTCCTCCTCCTCCTGGGCGCTGAAGAGCCGTCGGGCCAGCAGTCGGTCCTGCAGCCAGGAGAGCGCCAACAGATATCCGATGGAGAAGAACAGGAGCTCCCATCCGCCCTGTCCCAGAAAATCCCAGCGGCCGCCCTGCCCCGTCAGGATGAAGATGCCCTCCGCCACGCGCTCAATGAGAGTCCCCATGACCACCGCCGCCGTCATCGTGCACCAGGAATCGGTGTCGCCCCATTTGCGCATGACGTGCGCCAGGACCAGCAGTGCGATGGTAGCGAGGCACTGTCCGGGGAAGTGGCGCATCCAGAGGGCATCCAGGAGTGCGGCGATGGGCAGCGCCAGGAATCCGGTGCGCAGAGCGCCGCCCCGCATTGCGAAGGAGAAGGCGCACAGCGGCACGGCGGGGAGCCACAGTCCGTGATTTCCCGCCAGCACGGAGATTCCGAGGGAGAGAAAGAGGAAGAGTATGGTGACGATCCAGAACATCCTGCCGTTCAGAGGGAATGCCAGTGGATTTGGCGCTGTTCGAAGCTGGGGACCCGCGTCACGCCCAGGGTCTTCAGCATGGGATAGAGCTCGTCGAAGTGCCGGGTGATCTGCGCCTCCGCGTGGGCGTCGGCGGTGATCAGGACGCCCACACCGCGCTCGATGGCCTCCCTCAGCAGCGACTCCTCGGGATAGAAGGCGCCGCAGAACTTATCCAATCCGGCGGCATTGATCTCGATGCAGACGCCGCGGCGTGCACAGTGTTCCAATGCCTGCGAGAGGAGCTCCCGCGCGTGCGCCGTGGGGGGCACGCCGTAGATCTTCGCCAGATCCAAATGCGCCAGCCACTGGCAGGGGAAGTCGCGCGCGCATCCCAGGATCCGTGCGGCGTATTCCTCCCAGACGCGGTATTGTGCCTCGGGGGAGAGCCGTCGCCAATAGTCGGCGGAGGCATCGATGGGGAAATCGTCGGTGAAATGCACCGCGCCGATGACGTAGTCCAGGGGGAGGCGCGCAAGGCGCTTTGCCACAGCCGACCAGGTCTCGGGAAAGTAGTCCACCTCCATGCCCAGACGCACCTGGAATTCCGGAGAAGAGAGCTCCTCCTTCACGCGGAGCGCCTCCGCCACGTAGTCCTCCAGGAGAGTCAGACCCATGGACCAGCCCCGGGCGTCCAGAAAAAAGCCCCGTGGTCCCGCCACCAGATGGTCGCTGATGCCGAATTCGCGGGCGCCGGCGGCGCGAGCAGCCAATGCCATCTGCCGGATGGAAGCGGTGCCGTCGCTCCAGACGCTGTGGTTATGATAGGTCGTAAGGAACATGGTTCAGAATTCGGGGGCATTCTCCCGCTGCGCGCCCAAGGAGAGTGTGCGTGCGCCGGCAAGCCGGCACTCCTCCAGGAGCCGGACGGTCGAGCCGGTGGGGGCGTCCCGGTGCGCCAGGATGGTGACGGGCTGGTCGGGGCGTTCTTGCAACAGGGACTCCACCCAGCCACGCACCTCCGAAAGCGCAAGCACGCGGTCCTGCCAGAGGATCTCGCCCTCACTCGTCAGAGTCAGGAAGATCGCCGACTCCTCGGCGACGGGCGCGGAGGCGGCCTCGGGGAGGGAGACCGCCACGTTTCCGGTGCGGGTGAAGACGCTGGTGACCATGAAGAAGATCAGCAGCAGGAAGACCATGTCCACCAGGGGGGAGATGTTGATCCGCGCCGACGCCTCGTCGTCCTCGCGCTCCAATCGGAAGAGGGATCCGCCTTGGTTCATGGACGACTCTCCTGGGGGGCAGCCGCGCAGGCCTCTTCGAGGCGGGCAGACAAGCGGCGATTGCGGCGGACGCACCATGCGTGGAAGAGCAGCGCGGGGATGGCCAGGAGGAGTCCCGCCTCGGTGGTGATGAGCGCCTCGGAGATGCCGCCCGCCAAGAGCCGCGCGTCGCCGGTGCCCACCTGGGTAATGACCTCGAAGGTATGGATCATGCCAGTCACGGTGCCCAAGAGTCCCAGCAGCGGCGCCACGGAGGCGGTGACCGCCAGAAGGGTGAGCCCGCGGCGGGAGCCCTCCAGCGCGTGCCGCGCCGACTGGATCCGCGCATCGGAGCCAGCCGCACCACTTTTGCGCACGTCAGAGAGGACCCGCTCCTGGGAATGCCGGAGGTAATACCAGCAGCGTTCGCAGACCAGTCCCAGGCAGAGCCAGGCAAGGAGGCCCAAGGGGATCATGACCACGCCGCCCTGCCGGAAGTGCCCCCAGAGAGTCTGTCGTGCAGGGGGGCGCCACTGGAAACCCGCCCTCCCCTCAAAGGAGACAGGCAGCAAAGAAAGCCCGCCGGACGAGCTCGCCAAGCGCGCATGGATCGCCGTGGCATTCGCGCCCTCCAGGGGCAGCACGACGGGGAAAGACGCGCCCTTCTCCAGGAAGGCGGGGCCCGCGACAGCCTCATTGGCAAAGTAAAGGAAGGGACCAATCCGCAATAGCATCCCCTGCGCCTCCACGCCCTCCGGCGTCAAGACCACGCCCTCCCCAGGACGGCCGCTCCGAAGCGAACGAACCCGCGCGCGCTGCTCCTCCAGGAGCGCTTTCCCGGAGAGCCCCTCGGAGAGCCCCCACTCCTGCGCACGCTGATCCAACAGGCGCCGCGCCTCACGGGCATCCGAAGAATCCCGTGCAATCGCCGCAGTACGCTCATTGACGCGGGTCTCCAAGAGGCCCCGTCGTTCCCTCGCGACAACCAGCGACGCTTCCAAGTCCGCAATCTCCACCTGGAGACGCCCGCAGCACTCTTCGGAGGCACGCGAGGATTCCAGTCGACGGCACTCCTGCTCCGCCAGGCGCTTCCGGAGCGTCTCCACGCTCTGGCGCAGCCCATTGTCCTCCACTTGGGAGACCACGGGGGCAGCGGCGACGCCCTGCACTTCTGCAGCAAAACCAGGGACGATGCCTCCCGCCAGGACGCAGAGAATTGCCAAGAGGATCTTTTTCATAGCGGCACCTCCCGGACCCCGCGGTCCTCCTGGCCCCGGTTCTTCTCCGCCTGGCGGAAGAGGCTCCCCAGGGGCTCCACAAGCGAGGCGTCCCAGCGGTCCTCCCAAGTCCCGGAGTCCTCCTTCCAGACTCCCACGCCCGACAGACCCGCCGAGGCATTCAAGATCCACCGACGGCACTCGCCGAGGATCAAAATGCGGAATTCCCGTCGAATGCCATCGGGTCCCACCAGGAACTGCCGATCCATCCGCCAGGAACGCGCGCGATGCCATTCGGTGCCCAGGGCATTGAGTTCGGAACGCAGCGACGCGAGGCCCCCCGGCGCCAAGGCAGCGAGCGCGTCAGCGGCGCGGGTTGCGTCGTTTTCCAAAGAGTCGGCCTTCGCCTCCAGAGCGGCATTCGCTGTCTGGAGAGCCGACAGTTCGGCAGCGAGGGCCTCCTTTCGCTGACGGAGCAGTTCTTCCCTCCGGGAAGCCTCCTGTGCCTCCGAGGCGCTCTGCCATTGCAGGGAAGAGAGCTGTGCGCCCAGGGATTCGTATTCCATCAGCAGCCGCTGATACTCGGTCAGGGGCATGGTCTCGCCGGAAAGCGAGGGCGCCATCCCCGCCGTCAAGGCAAAGAGCGCAACGCAGGTTATGAATCGCAAAGTCATTGGGGATTCTCCTTTTCCCGCATGGGAGTTCCGGGGAGATGCATTCCGCCGTCCAAATAGAGGATCTCGCCCGTCACCGACGACGATTCCATCAGAAACACCGCCGCCTTCGCCAGCTCCTCCTCCGAGGTGGCGCGCGAAAGAGGCAGGCTCGCCAACAGGGGCTCCATCGCCGACAGCGGGACGCCCTCCGGGGGATAGACCAGCCCCGGCGCCAGGGCGTTGACACGGATGCCCAGCCCTCCCCAGGCATGGGCACACAGCAGCGTGGCATCCCGAAGAGCCTTCTTGGAGAGCAGATAGGGCGCGCTGCCGGTATCCTGGAGGTCCATGCGGGCATCCAGCAGATTCAGGATCGCGCCGGGCTTTCCCCGGCGGGCGAAGGCGCGCATGAGCCCAAAGGGCGCCCAGTAATTCACCCGAAAGACCGTCTCGTATTCCTCCTGGGAGCTGGAGAGCAGTCCCGTCCGACTGTAGCAGGAGGCGTTGTTCACCAGGCCATCCAGTCTGCCGAAGACCGCAGACGCCTCCCCCAACAGGCACTCATAGTCCGCCTCCCGCAAATCCGACACAACCACAGCAGCCGCCTCGCCGCCCACTTGCACGCAGAGCTCATCCCGCAAACGCTCCGCTTCCCCCACGGAATGCCGCGCATGGATCACCACACGCCATCCCGACCCCACTAGCGCACGACACAACGCCGCCCCTACACGACGCGCGCCACCCGTGACCAGGGCGACAGGATAGTGGGTGAACTCTAGGGAATGCATAAAAAAAAGGAGGA
>CAVDSU010000087.1:0-9469 GCA_963611685.1 bacterium | reverse complement strand
AAGGGCATCTGAAAGTTATAATCCCGGGGGTATCAACTTGACGAGACTGGTTTTGTGGATGCCGCCGCGGATGTCGTATTTTGGCTCGCTTGCATAGGTGGGGAATATTGCGAAGGGACTGGATTTGTTCCCGAAAACGAGAGAATTTTGGGGGCGTTGTCAATCGGTCGCGTCAAGTTGATACCCCCGGGGGTGGAATACAACTTTTCATGATTCTTCATGACGGCAACCGTGTTGTCGTGGTTGTCTTTGGGGGAGCGGGAGGGTGAGGCGGAATGCATACTCCGCTACGCCTCAGGCACGCCGCTGGCACGATCCCGCCGTTGAGTGAGGCGGGATGCATCGTCCGCTACGCCTCAGGCATGCCGAAGACACCAACCCGCCGTAGGATGAGGCGATGTGCCCCCGCGATGTGCCCTCCGTGTCCGGGGATCTCGGAAGGACTGTTTTCCCCCAGGGAAAAGTGCATGGAAGAAAATGCGGAGTCTGGTGGCGATTGCGCAGCCCGGGGATCTCGGAAGGACTGTTTTCCCCTCAGGGAAAAGTGTGCGGAAGAAAATGCGGGTATTCCTAACTATTTGGATTGCAAGGGCATCTGAAAGTTATAATCCCGGGGGTATCAACTTGACGAGACTGGTTTTGGGGATGTCGCCGCGGATGTCGTATTTTGGGGCGCTTGCATAGGTGGGGAATATTGCGAAAGGACTGGATTTGTTCCCGAAAGCGAGAGATTTCGGGGGGCTTTGTCAATCGGTCGCGTCAAGTAGATACCCCCGGGGGTGGGATATGACTTTCCATGATTTTTCATGACGGCGATCGTGTTGTCGTGGCGTCTTTGGGGGAGGCAGCATGAGTGGCGGGTTGGGTAGAGCCGGCCGGTATAGCGGTGGGAAAATCGTCGGTGTCGCGGAGGAGAGCCGGAGCGCGGCGTTGCGGTGGGAATCGTCGGCATTGCGGAGGAGAGCCGGCCGGTGTCGCTTGGGGTGAATCGCTGGCATTGCGTGGTGGAGTCATCGGCGTTGCGGGGTGAGTCGCTGGCATTGCGGAGGAGAGCCGGAGCGCGGCGTTGCGGCGGGAGCCGTCGGTATTGCGGAGGAGAGCCGGCCGGTGTCGCTTGGGGTGAGCCGCTGATATTGCGGGGTGAGTCGTCGGCATAGTGGGTGGAATCGCTGGTGTTGCGGGGTGGGAGTCGTCGGTATAGCTGGGTGGGAAAATTGTTGGCATTTCTGGGGGGTGTTGAAGGCGTGGGGTTGGGGCGGTGTGTCGTCTCCTTGGGTGTGTCCTAAGTCCTGCTAGGGGACAGTATATTAAGCAATCTGCGCAGAAGGCCTTTCCGCATAGTGGTTAGCCGCGCGTTTTTTTCTACGTTTTATCAGGAGTTCATTTTGAGTATCAACCTATTTCAGCGTGCCCTGAGGGGCATTCGTTCCCTTTTTGGATCCCATTCCCGCAACGACTCCCCTGCTGCCGCCGACAAGACTGCCGATACCGCAAAGAAGGACGTCCCTGCCGCTTCTGGGGAAAAGAGCGAGAATCGTCCCCCGCGTCGTCGTCGTTTTGAGGGTGGCGAAGGGGAGGGCGGTTCTTCCGCCCGTTCTCCGCGTGGTGGCCGTGGTGGCGTCTCCTTCCAGGGGCGTGAGTCGTCGCGTCCCAGTCGTCCGGCGCGTCAGCCGTTGCCGGTTGCGCAGGAGATTTTGGAGGCGGGCGAGGACTCCAAGCTTGGTGAGGAGCGTGCGCATCGGATTTTGGACAAGAAGAGGGTAGGGGATTGGCAGCCGCCCGCCATTGCGAATCGTGAAGAGGGCGTGAAGTACTTCCAGGACTTCCCGTTGTGCCGCGAGATTTTGCGTGCTGCCCTGGACGACATGGGCTTCCAGAAGTGCACGCCGATCCAGGGCTTGGCGTTGCCGGTGGCCATTACGGGCAAGGACCTGGCGGGAAAGGCGCAGACCGGCACCGGCAAGACCGCGGTCTTTCTGCTCTCCATGCTGGACCAATTCGTGCGTTGCCCCGACAAGCGCAAGCTCAACCAGCCCTTCGCGTTGGTCCTGGCGCCCACCCGCGAGCTGGCCATCCAGATTGCCAAGGACGCCGATAACCTGAGCGTCTACACCACCCTGCGCACCGTGGCCGTCTTCGGCGGCATGGACTACGAGCGCCAGCGCCGGCTCCTCCAGGCGGGATGCGACCTCATTGTCGCCACTCCCGGACGGCTCATCGACTTCCTGCAGAAGCGCGTCATCGACACCTCCATGCTGAAGGTCCTGATTTTGGACGAGGCCGACCGCATGCTGGACATGGGCTTCATCCCGGACGTCAAGCGGATCATCAACTACCTGCCGCCCAAGGAAGAGCGCCAGACCATGCTCTTCAGCGCCACCCTCTCCCACGACATCATGGCGCTGGCCAGCCGCTGGATGCGTCCCGATCCCGCCGTGCTGGAAGTGGAGCCCGAGCGCGTGGTGGCCGAGGGCGTCAACGAGACCGTGTATGCCTGCACCACCCAGGAAAAGCTGTCCATCATCCTGTGGGTCCTCCAGCACGAGGATGTCCACCGCGCCCTCATCTTCCGCAACCGCCGCCGGGACGTGGAGGAGCTCCACGCCGAGCTCCAGCGCTACGGGATTCCCTGCGAGATGCTCTCGGGCGACGTCAACCAGAATCGCCGCCTGAACATCCTGGAGGCCTTCCGCAATGGCACCGTGAAGGTGGTGGTGGCCACCGACGTGGCCGGCCGTGGCATCCAGGTGGACGACATCACCCACGTCTTCAACTACGATCTTCCCTACGAGGCCGAGGACTACGTCCACCGCGTGGGACGCACCGCCCGCGCCGGCCACCAGGGACGCGCCATCTCCTTCGCCGACGAGGACTGCGCCTTCGTCATGCCCGAGATCGAGGAGTACATCGGCCGTGCCCTGCCGACTGTCCAGCCCCCCGAGGAGATGCTGGTCATGCCCAAGCCCGTGGCCTCTCCCAGGCCCCGTGCCCAGGAGGGCGGCGAGCGCCGCGGCGGCGGCTCCCGTGGCGGTTCCCGCGGCGGCTCCCGTGGCTCTTTCGGCGGCGGCTCCCGTGGCGGATCCGTCTCCTTCGGCGGACGTTCCGGCGGCGATCGTCGTCCGCCCTTCCGTGGCGGTCGTGGAACCCGGTAGGACTTTCCTTTTCTCTCTTTTTTCGTGGAAGTCCTTTCGGACAAAGAAGAACCCGTGGCGGGCACGGTGGGTGCGCCCAAGGTGCGTCTAGGGGACCAGTCGGAGCCCCGGGAGGAGACCCTCCCTGTGGTGGTGGTGCTGGATACCCTTCGGAGCGCCTACAACACCGGGAACATCTTTCGGCTGGCGGACGCCGTGAATGCCCAGGCGATTTACGCCTGCGGATACACGCCCTGTCCTCCTCACGAAAAGCTCGCCAAGACTGCGCGGGGCTGCGACGAGACCGTGCCCTGCCGGCACTTCGACACGGCGGCGCAGGCCATAGACGACCTGAAGTCGCAGGGCTACGCCGTCTACGGCGTGGACACCGTGGAGGGCGCCGGCGTCTACTGGGAGACCCCGCTGCGCTTCCCCGCGGCGCTGGTTTTCGGCAACGAGGCCCTGGGGATTTCGCAGGAGGCGCTGTCGCGTTGCGACGGCTTCCTCCAGCTGCCCGCCTGCGGTCGAAAGAACTCCATCAATGTGGGCAATTGTGCCGGCGTGGTCCTTTTCGAGGCCCTGCGGCAACATCGATTGGCCGCCAAATCCTGAGCCGGAAAACTCCCTTCTCATCCCCGCAAGCGACTTGCGGCGCTTTTTTTTATACGCGTGCGCAGGCGCGCGAAACCCTGACCCGGAGAACGCACACCATGAACTGCCTGATAGTCTTCTGTCTTTGGCTGGTCGTTACCCTCGCCCTCCATTTGCGCTATCGTGTGCAGGTGAAGGGCCTGGATGACGTGGTGCGCCGCTACGGCAAGACGGGCATCCTCTTCCTGCCGAACCACCCGGCGCTGATCGACCCCGTGCTGCTCTCCAGCGTCCTCTGGAACAAATTCCATCCCCGGGCGCTGGCCACCGAAAAGCAGGTCCGCGCCACAATCCTGAAGCGCATTGGCTGGCGCGTGCGGCTGTTGACCCTGCCGGACATGGGCGTGGGCGGCATTGCCTGCCACGACACGGTGTTGGCGCAGATTGAGGCCTGTGTGCAGGCATTGAAGGCGGGGGACAACCTGTTGTTCTATCCGGCGGGGCGCATTTACCGTTCCCGGATGGAGAAGCTCCGCGGCAATGGCGGCGTCTCCCGCATTCTGCAGGAGTATCCCGACTGCAAGGTCGTGCTGGTGCGCACCACGGGCTTGTGGGGCAGTGATTTTGGGCGTGCGAAGGGCTATCAGCTGCCCTTCGGCATTTGCCTCAAGCGGCACTTCTGGCACGTGATCCTGGGCGGGATCTTCTTCATGCCCCGCCGGCACGTGACCATCGAGTTCGTGACCCGTCCCCAGGATATGCCCGACGGCTCCGACAAGGAGCTCCTGAATCGCTATTTGGAGAACTTCTACAACAAGGCGATGCGCCCCAATACCTACGTGCCCTACACCTGGCTCGAGGACGGCCGCACCTGCACCCTCCCGGAGCCCGACGCCTACAATGCCAACGAGGACACCTCCCGCGTGCCCGACGACGTCCGCAGCAAGATCAAGGACAAGCTCCGCGAACTGACCGGCAAGCGCCTGATCAAGGACGCCGATACCCTGGGCACCGACCTGGGCCTGGACTCCCTGGTGGTAGTGGAGCTGCAGCAGTGGATTGCCAAGGAGTTCGGCAAGGAGGTCCCCAGCCCCGAGAAGCTCCGCACCGTGGCGAGCCTCCTGATTGCCGCCATGGGCGAATCCGACGCCACCGACCCCCTCCTGCCGGTGCCCGCAAACTGGTTCTATGACGACCCGCGGCCCCTGACGGTCACCCAGGCCGACAGCATCCCGCTGGCCTTCCTGAAGAATGCGAAGAAGGCGCCGAATCGCCCGGTGTGGGCGGACCAGACCAGCGGCGTCTTCACCAACCGCAAGATGGTCTTGGCGGTCTTGGCGCTGGCGCCGCAGCTCAAGAAGCTCCCGGGCGAGCGCCTGGGCATCCTGATGCCGGGCACCGTGGCGGCGACGCTCTTCTACCTGGCGGCGCAATTCGCCGGAAAGACCCCGGTGATGATCAACTGGACGGTCGGCAACCGGAGCATGCGCCACTGCGTGGAGAGCGTGGGCCTGGAGAAGATCCTTACCGCGCAGGTGCTGGTGGAGCGTCTGAAGGGCATGGGCGTGGACTTCACGGGGCTGGAGGAGCGCTTTGTGACGGTGGAGACCATCAAGGACCGCATTGGGCTGGGCGCCAAGCTCCTGGCGGTCTTCCGCAGCCGTTTCTGGTGGCGGAGCCTCTGGAAGGCGCCCATTCCCGAGAACGCCGTCATCCTCTTCACCTCCGGCTCCGAGACCCTGCCGAAGGCCGTGCCGCTCACCCACCAGAATCTCATGGTGGATGTGACCCGCGCCGCCGCCGACATGAACATCCAGAAGGACTACTGCCTGCTGGGAATGCTGCCGCCCTTCCACTCCTTCGGGACGCTGCTCTCCATCGTCTTCCCCTGCGCCTCCAATATCCGCGTGGTCTACCATCCCAATCCCACGGAAGGCGCCATGCTGGCACGCCTCACCGCCGCCTACAAGGTCAACTTCTTCTGCGGCACGCCGACCTTCGTGGCGAATATCCTGCGCAATGGCACTGCGCAGCAGCTGGAGACCCTGCGGCTGGTGGTCTGCGGCGCCGAGAAGTGCCCCGAGGCCACCTTCCGGCTCTTGAGCGAGAAGGCGCCTCTGGCCGAGCTCTACGAGGGATACGGCATTACCGAGTGTGGTCCCGTGGTCTCCCTCAACAAGCCCCGCCAGTATCGCAAGGACTCCGTGGGGAAGCTGTTGGATTGCACCCGTGGCGTGGTCATGGACGAATCCTGCAAGCGGGTCTTGGGACCCGGCGAGACCGGCATGCTGGTGGTCTGCGGCGAGACCGTCTTTGGCGGCTATCTGGGCTACAAGGGGCCCAGTCCCTTCGTGCTCCGCGAGGGGCGCAACTGGTATCGCACCGGCGACTTGGTGCAGATGGACCAGGATGGCTTCATCTTCTTCAAGGGTCGCCTGAAGCGCTTCACGAAGATTGGCGGCGAGATGGTCTCTCTGCCTGCCATCGAGGAGATCCTCTTGAAGCATTTCCAGAATCCGGACGTGAAGGGTCCCGCGTTGGCAGTGGAGACCTACGGTCCCGATGACGCGCCCGTCATTTGCCTGGTGGCCACCATGCCGGTGGAGCGCGAGGAGGCCAATCGCATCTTGCGGGAGGAGGGCTTTTCGCCCATCTGCTCCATCCGCGAGGTCCATCGCTGGGAGGAGATCCCGCTGCTGGGCACCGGCAAGACCGACTACCGCGGCTTGAAGGCGCGACTGGAGGCCGAGGGCGCCGGCGGCCGCGTGGGGGATTCCGCCGCGAAGGCGGAGATCCCCGTGCGCGAGGAGGTCCGCTAGATGGCCATACGCGTCATTCTCATTGGCGGGTTGCTCGTGCTGACCCTCTGCGCGCTGCTGGCGCTGCGCAGCCGCCTGGCAACGCGGGTTTTCCTGGCGGTGCAGCTGCTGGGCGGGACTCTCCTGGTGCTCTTTCCCGAAACCACCAATTGGCTGGCGGCGAAGGTGGGCGTCGGGCGCGGCACGGATCTCCTTTTCTACTTGGCCGTCCTGGCTGGATATGCCGCAATCCTGGTGATCCTGGCGAAATTCCGTCGGCTGGAACGCCAGATCACCCTCCTTACCCGCGAAATCGCCATCCTCACGGCGCATCGCGAGGACGACGCATCGGGGGAGTCCTCCAAGGCGCCATGAGCACTCCCGCAGTCACGCTGATCACCATCTGCTGGAATGCGGAGAAGACCCTGGCGCGGACCCTGGATTCCGTGCTGGCGCAGCAGGTGGCTCCCGCGGAGTATCGCGTGGTGGACGGCGGGTCTACCGACGGCACCCTGGCGTTGCTGGAGGCGTACCGTCCGCGTTTTCAGGAGCGCGGGATTCCGCTGGTGGTGTCGCCGCAGCGGCGTGTGCCGGGCGAGGCGGGCATCCCCAATGCCTGGAACCAGGCGCTCCGTGAGGCGCAGGGCGAGGTGATTGGCTTGCTGAATGCCGACGACTGGTACGAGCCCGCGCTCCTTGCGCGGGTCTGCGAGGCCTTCGGCGCGGATCCCGCATTGGGCGCGGTCTCGGTGCCGGTGGCCATGGATCATCCGGAACCCGGAAAATCCTGGGTCTTCTCTCCACAGCCGCTCTCGCGGCTTTCCTGGAAGATGCCGGTGCCGCATCCGGGCACCTTCTTCCGCCGGAGCGTCTACGAGAGCGTGGGGCTCTACGACGCCACGCTGCGCATCGCCGCGGACTACGATTTTGTCTGGCGCTGTCGGATCCAGGGTGTAGAGTGGCGCTATCTCCCGGAGCCGTCGGGCGTCCACATGCAGCTGGGCGGACTGGCCAATAGCAGCCGTGCGCAGGCGCGTCGCGAGACCTACCGCACCGCCCGAAAGCACGGCTCCTTCTGGAACCCCATTCCCGCGCTGGCGCTTCTCCTCAGGATTCTCCTGGGACGCTGAACGACTTTCTTTTGACCGATTCCTTTTTTGAAACCGGCACCAAGGACACGCATGGACATGCTTAGTGACATAGATCGACAATGGATGCAGATTGCCTTGCAGGAGGCGGAGAAGGGCTGGGGGACTTGTTCTCCGAACCCCATGGTCGGCGCCGTGATTGCCACGGAGGACCATGAGCTCTCCCGGGGCTTTCACGCAAAGGCGGGCGAGGCGCACGCGGAGATCCGCGCATTGCAGGCGCTGCCGCCCGGCGCAGATCTCTCCCACGCCACGCTCTATGTGACTCTGGAACCCTGCACCACCACCGGGCGCACCCCGCCTTGCTGCGAGGCAATCATCCGCTCCGGAATCCGCCGCGTGGTCATGGGATGCCTGGACAAGAACCCCGCCCATAGCGGCGCCGCCGTGGAGCGCCTCCAGGCCGCCGGCATCGAGGTGGTCACCGACGTCTGCCGCGAGGAATGCGAGCGTCTGAATGAGCACTTCTTCTGGTGGATCCAGCGGAAGCGCCCCTGGGTCATCCTGAAGCTGGGCCTCTCTCTGGACGGAAAGATCGCGCTGCCCAATGGCACCTCCCAGTGGATCACGGGGCCCGAGGCGCGTCGCCGCGCGCATCGTCTCCGGCAGCTCTCCGACATGATCATGGTGGGCGGACAGACTGCGCGCCGTGACAACCCCCAGCTCACGGTCCGCGAACCCCCGAATTGGCAGCGGCAGCCCGTGCCCGTGGTCTGGACGAGCCAGCCCCTCCCCAGCGACCTGCATCTGACCATGGCGACGGATCGGCCCCTGGTGGAGACGCAGCCCGATACCCCCGAGGCCTGGGATACCTTCCTCTCCATCTGGGGCGCCGAGGAAAAGACCGTCCTGCTCATCGAGGGCGGCGGCGAATTGGCCGCCAATGCGCTCTCCTGCGGCGTGGTCAACCAGATCTACTTCTTCCTGGCGCCCAAGATCATCGGTGGACGCGACTCCATTCCCGCCGTGGGCGGCGCCGCCCCCGAATCCCTGGAGGCCGCCGTGCACCTCTCGCGGGTCCGCCTGGAGATGGTGGGCGAGGACCTCCTCTACATCGCGTACCCCGACAACTGCAAGTAGTCCGCTATGTTCACTGGCATTGTGCAAGCGCAGGGGACCGTCCTCTCCCTCCAGACCCGCCAGGATGGCGCGCGCCTGGTGGTGGATACCGCTCTTCCGCCCGAATCCCTGAAGCTGGGCGACAGCATTGCGGTGGACGGCGTCTGCCAGACCATCGCCGCCCTGGAGGGCTCCCGCTGCACCTTCCATTGCCTCCAGGAGACGCTCCGCCGGACGATCTTCGGGGAATACTCCGCGGGGCAGAAGGTGAACATCGAGCCCGCGCTGGCCGTGGGCGACCGCTTGGGTGGGCACATCGTCCAGGGACACGTGGATTGCGCGGAGCGCGTTCTGTCCGTGGAGGTCCGCGCCGGCGACCGCGTGCTCACCATTCGCCGTCCTGATCCTGCGGATTTTCCGTTGGTGATGAAGGGTTCCGTGACCATCAACGGCGTCTCCCTCACGGTGGCGAAGTGCACCGCGGAGTCCTTCTCGGTCTGCCTCATCCCCCATACCTGGGAACACACCGATCTCCATCTGCTGAAGAACGGCTCCCGCGTGAATCTGGAGGCCGATATCGTAGGGCGATACCTGGCCGATTTTCAGAAACACGCCTCGAACATCTCCCTGGAGACCCTCCGAAACGCGGGATTCTGAATGCGCGGCTAGCCCGTAGGGCGCTCTTTCGCGGCGGCGATGCCTTGGGCATCCCTACTAGGCAAGACTCTTAGTTTTTCGCATT
>CAVDSU010000086.1:0-9516 GCA_963611685.1 bacterium | reverse complement strand
TTTTTTTCTGTGTTCTTCCGTGAAAAAATTTCTGTGGCATTCCGTGGTTGAATTCGAACCACAGAATTTCCGTGGTTGAATTCGAACCACGGAAGATACGGAAGGGGGGAACGGGAGGGGCAGCCGGTCTGCCTCGGTGCCCCTACGTCTTACTCCTTTGAGCGAAGGACTCCCTTTCGGAAGCTTTCCAGGAGCAGGAACCTTCTTTCGCCACAGGAGGGAAAATTCACGCAGATATACTTCCCCCGCTTGTCGATGCGCTTTACCGTCCCCTGCCCCAGGGTTTCGTGGAACACTATGGAGCCGACACTTGGCGCTGAAAACGAAACCGCGGACGGCGTGGCGGGAGCCTGCGACTCCTCTTCGCAGCGGTCCCTATATGCCGCCGACTCCTCCGCCACCAGCGAGCCCGCCGGGGCCTCTTCATCGTCGAAAGAGGCTGAATCCTCTTTCACCATGGAGCGCTGCTGTCGATAGAAGAGCTTCCTGTATTCCTCTTGGCGAAGCACCGTGTCCCAGCCGCCGACGTCCTTGCCTTCATGCATGCCGGGACCAGCGTAGGAGAGGCTGGCATCCTCGTAGCGCTTGAACTTGAAGATGGCGTCGTTCATCAAGTTCGCGTTAAAGAGATTCATGGTGCAGAGCATCTCGAAGTCCGCCACCTCCAGTCCAGTGACTCTCTTGAAGAGCTGCGGCTCCAGCTGCGTAACGACATCCTTCAGGCACTTCTCGCGGTAGTCGGTGAGATACATGAAGATGGGGATGCGGGTGGCGAACTTGATCAGCTTCTGCTGGATCTGCTTGCGCTTCTCCTTGTATTCCTTCTCGTCCCCCGAGAGCTCACGCTTCTCCTTGGGGGAAAGATTGCCGCCCGACTTTTTCGCCTTCTTGACCTTCTCGGACTTGTTAATGATGGTGGTGATGTCCTCGTTCAGGGAACGGAAGCCCTCTATGCGCATGAGCGCATTGTAGGCATCCTGATTTTCCATCAGTCGCTTCAGGGTGTCGTTGTCCACATTGACCAACAAGGCGGACTCCCAGCGACGCGCCAGGAGCGTAGCGGAGGTCCCCGAGAGGGTGATGTCCAGCACCTCCTGCGCCGAGATCTGCTTCATGGAGGCGCCGTCGTATGCAAGCACCGGCAGGAAGCTGATGAACTCCGCCACCTTCGCCTCCGGGTTGTCCTCGCCCACCTTCAGGCGACAGGAATAGTCCGCAATCTGCTTGAGGGCACGCTCCAGGGCGAAGTCGAAGACATAGCACTCCTCCTTCCGGGAGACTCTCTCGCCGTCCTCGCCGGGAATTGTCCAAGGGGACTGCACCCGGAAGGCGGTCTGGAAATAGGACTCCGGGCTCTGGAGGTTCTTCAGCATGAAGACGCCCGTCCAGGGAGGGACCGTGACTCCCGTGGTGAGTTTTCCGCAGGAAAGCGTAATGGTATGGGTATTCAGGGGGTCTGCGCCCTTCCCGCCCATCGCCGCCTTCACTGGCCCCAGCGCAGCCAGTCCAATGCCCGCGCGGGGACCCGCACAGCACACGACCGCATAGTCACGGAAGAAGCGGTCCTGTTGAAGGAGGTTCTTCATGGCATAGCAAGAGGCGACATCCGGAAGCAGCCACAAGGTATGCTGCAGTGCATGAAGGAGCCGGATGTCGGAAAAGGGCATGGGGGGGCGCTTGTCCTGCCCCAGCTTCAAGTCGTCCTTCGCGGCGGGAAGATAGGAGCCGCGGATGAGATGCAGCCACTTGCTTACCTCGCGCTCCCACTTGAAGGTGGCGGTGGAGATGTCCTTGCCTTTCTCCACACGAGCGCTGAAGAATTCATTCAGGTCGAATTCGTTGAACTCGCCCGCTTCCGCGACCGTGCGGATCTCCTCGGGGAGCTTGTAGGTCAGCATGCGCATCTTCGGAAGGAATCGGTAGGGATTTTCGCCCTTCCGAGAGTCCCAGGCGGCCTTCGCACGCTGCTCGTCCGTATAGGTCCAGCTGTAAATCTGCTCTTCGATGAATTCGCCGGAATTGAGCGCGCGGAAAGGCGTTCCGGAGAGAAAGAGGTAGTGTTCCGTGGTGATGGGCAGGAAGGACTCGTCCAGGGCGTCCAGGGCGTCCTTCGACCGGTATTCCTCCGGATTGAAGTCGATCTCCTTCTCTTCGTCCGGGGTCTCGAAGAGCCTCTGCGACTTGTCCCGCCAGGCGCCGTAGTGGTATTCGTCCAACACCACGAGGTCCCAGTTGACGCTGTGGATGAATTCGTTCTTCGCCTTGATGCCGCCCGAAGCATTGACGCCCAGGAGGTCCTGGAAGGAGCCGAAGACCACGATGGGTCGCCCCTTGTCCGCATTTTCGTACTCCTGGTCGATGTTGATGCCGTTTCCCTGTGCGTCCTTGTTGGAGACGAACTGCCAGCCCACGAAATCCATGTGGGTGCGCAGGTCAGAGGCCCAGGCGGACTCGACCGCGGGCTTGAAGGTCAGGACCAGCACCCGCCGGAAACCCGCCTGCTTCGCCAGCTGATAGGTGGCGAAGGTCTTGCCGAAGCGCATCTTCGCGTTCCAGAGGAATTTCGGCGCCTTTCCCGGCTCCTCCGCCTTCGCCCTCCGAAAGTAGTCCAGGGTCTTCTCCACTGCAGAAAACTGCTCCGGGCGCATGGAGAAGGTCTCAAAGCGGTCCTCCTCGTTCGGCTTGCCGCTCTTCGCCTCACACAACGCCGCCTTGACATCCTTCACGGTGCAGCGAAACCACTCGTTCCGGTCTTCGCCCGCATTCAGCTGCGCAAAGCCCTTCCGCAAAAGAATCCGATGAATCTCCTTGTCCAGAATCACGCTGCCGTCAGGACGCATGGCGCATTCCTTCAAAACCACCTTGGGCGCCAACGCCGCCGTATGCGTCTGCTCCCGGATACGCTCGTTCACATCCGCACGGTCCGTATACCCAATCTTCAAATAGCCCTTGTGATCCTCCAGACCCTCTACCTCATACACATAGATGGTGGGATAGACCGCCGGCAAGGACGGCATGGAAATCAACTGCTCCATCAATGACCCTCCCCTAGCTCCATCGGCTTGATCATGGATTCTATGAAACTAATCTCCTCCGATGTCAATCCATATTTCGCATATAACTCCGCATCCGTCCAGGATTTCGAAAAGTCCTGCACCGGGACAAAGTCAAATACTCCCTTGGAAATGTTTTGAGTATTCTTTATAAGAGACATCATAAATCTGAAAAATTTCGTACTCATGTAAGAAATCAGATTGTAGCCTTCCTTTTCAGAATTCACGAAATCTACAATCAAATAAGTTTCCGTACAAACTGAGTTTTTCTCCGCCAAGACTGGAGCAGAAATAATCGCATGAGGAAACTCGTCTCCTCCCGGACTTGCTTTAGAAACAAGAACCTTCAGACGTCCCTTCCATTCAAGATTCTTCGTAACATACGAAGGATCCATATACACTTTTTTCTCTGCATTTTTATTTCTTTCGCTTCGATAAAGTATAAGTGTGTGCTTACTATCGGGCTTAAGAACATAATCAGAGAAATTTGACGGCACTCCAAATGGAAGTCTAGAACTAACCCTATTTCCCATTGTCTCTTCCTGCTTTTTCATTACCTTCTGAAGAATAGAAATAGCAGAGTTATACCGAATAAAACTTTCACTTCCACTTTCAAGAAGAGGACGATCCATTTCTGTAATAACACCTTTCTTATGATTTACAACATGGCATGCTCCATCATGTTCTTTACTCCACAAGAAATAACACACGCCACCACGAATATTAATTCCAGGAAAACAGTCTGCCGTTTCAGGAAAGTCATGAATTACATTCAACCTATTGTCTTTCAACATATTTTCCCTAAATTCATCCAATCCCTTTCCTCCAGAATACCATCTGGCAGGAATAATCATAGATATATAGTTCGGATTTAGCTTTTTAGCCTGTTCCACAAATAACTGATAAATGGGCCTAGCACTACTTCCATCGCCTCCCCCGTCATTCAGTTGATAAGGTGGATTAGAGATAATGACATCGAATTTCATATGAAAGAGTTCCTGTGGGTTCTGGGAATGGATGAACTGGTAGGCGTGCTGTTCTTGGGAGTCATCGCGGTCGTATTCCTTCTGGGAGGCTCCGCAGTGGACGCATTTTCCGTCGTGCCATTCATGGGTCGTGTGCTGGAACCGGATATTTCCCTGTGGGTTGTCGAATCTGCTGATGGAGAAGGGGCCGTCGGGGAATTTAGAGCAATAGACGCTTCGCCGCGACAGCAGGCTGGTGATTTCCGTGATAGCGATGCCGAAGAGCTGCTTATGGAAGATATGGTCCCTCCTTCGCTGCAGGTCCGGGATGACGGGTTCCAGTCCGACCAAGAGTCGCTTTGCGATTTCGCGCAGAAAGACCCCGCTTTTGCAGGCGGGGTCCAGGAAGGTGGTGTCCGGGTCTTGGAAGAGCTCCTGCGGAAGCAAGTCCAGCATTGCGTTCGCCACATCGGGGGGCGTAAAGACCTCGTCGTTGGAGAGGTTTGCCAGACAGGTCAAGACGTCCGGGTTGTGGACGAGGGAACTCGGCGCTGATTCACTCATACTCCTTCAATCTCCAATACTGAATGGGTGGATAGACCCGGATCAGCTCTCCCTCGTCTTTCTCCTGCGGAGTCTCGTCATCAAAATCGAAGGAGAGCTGTTGACCCTTTTTAGGGGGTGGCTGCGACTGTTGCTCCTGGTTCAGGAGCTGTTCGAAAGTGTAGTCCTCGCGCTTCATCATGGGTCCCGTAACGAAGGCCCACTGGGAGAAAATGATGGGCTCCGGCATGTCACGCCCCTCTTCATCCACCTGATGGAGGCTCAGGGCGTTGCCACGAATGATGTTCTTCTCCAAGATGTATCGGGCGGACTCCCGGACGGACTCCTTGCGGTCCCGTGGTTTCACCGCTCGGGCATACGCGTCATTCCAGAGATCGAAGAGCCGCTGACGGCAAAGTAGCACATTGTCAGCCAGCAGCTCCACGCCATAGAGGCTCCCAAGCGCCAAAAGCGAGTTCTTCTCAAAGTCCACGGGACTGCGGCGGTACCGCTGGTGCACCACGGCGAGCTTCCGGGACAAGATCTCCGACAGGAAATTCCCGTCGCCGCAGGCGGGTTCCAGGAAACGCGAGTCAATGCGGAGGCATTCGTCCGACACTAGGTCGCACATCGCCTTGACCTCCCGCTCAGCGGTGAATACCTCGCCATGCTCGGCGACACGCTGCTTGGATTTTACCAGGGATGAAGACGACATTCGGTTCAGGAAAAACAAAGGCCTCGACTCAAGAGAGCACCATCCGACGGACAACGGGAACAGCCCAAAACGAACACAGGATTCCACAGGGGCATGGCACTCTCTTCCCCCCGCCCCCTTCGCTTTGCGCCTGGCACACGCCAGAACGCGTCCCCCTTGTCGGTGTGCCCCCAATATAGCCTCGCGACAGCCTCGCGCGCCCCGGCGTTTCGGGGAAAAACGAACCACAGAACACGCGGAAGACTTTTTTCAACCACCGAACACACGGAAACCGCTCCGCGGGACACCGAAGCCACAGAAAGTCTTTTTTGTGTTCCTCAGTGAAAAGAATTCTGTGTTATTCCGTGGTTGAATTCGAACCACCGAAACACCCGGAAACCGCTCCGCGGCACACCGAATACCCCGAAAATTTTTTTGTGTTCTTCAGTGGTTAAAAAATTTTATTTCGGTGTTCTTCCGTGGTTGAATTCAAACCACAGAAACACCCCGAAACCGCTCCGCGAGACACCGAAGTACACCGATTTTTTCTGTGTTCTTCAGTGGTTAAAAAATTTTATTTCGGTGTTCTTCCGTGGTTGAATTCAAATCACTGAAACACCCCGAAACCGCTCCGCGAGACACCGAAGGGCACCGATTTTTTCTGTGTTCTTCCGTGGTTAAAAAATTTTATTTCGGTGTCATTCCGTGATTAAGAAAATTTATTTCGGCTTTCTTCCGTGGTTAAGAAAATTTATTTCGGTGTTATTCCGTGGTTAAAAAAAATTTATTTCGGTGTTCTTCCGTGGTTGGAATGCATTAGAAAGAAATGCGCCGCCGGCTTTCACGATAGACGCGAAGCGCGGGCGGCGCGAGCTGTGTCCCCATCCGGGGGGGATGCCTCCGGGGGAAAGGAAAAGAGCGGGAGTCTATTGCTCCATCTTCTTCAGATAGTTCTCCAGCTGTTCGCGGGAATACTTCTTCAGCAGGCGGGTGCTGGGGCGGCGGACCTTCTTCGCCTTCTTGGCGGCCTTCTTCGCAGCGGCCTTGGCGTCCTTCTTCGCCTGGCGCTTGGCGGCCTTCTCCGCGTCCTTCTTCGCCTTCTTGGCGGCATCCAGGCTCTCAACTACGTCGGCAACGTCCTCAATCGCCTTCTTCAAGATCTCCTCAGCCACCTTATCGGCGTACTTCTTCACGAGCTTGTCACTCAGAATCTGGGCGAATCCACGACGAATGCGCTTCTTTGCTTGTGCCATAATTAAAAAGTCTCCTGTTTGTTCCTGTGTTTATGAGTAAAGCAGTTATTCCTGTAACTTTCCAACCGCTTCAGATCTCGGACTTTTTCCGATATCGTTGGTACTGTAAACACACTTTTGCAATTTCCATTCATTTTTTGCAAAAAAATTTGCTTCTCGACAACAATTTTAACAAAATGCTAACAGAGTCCCCCCGAAAAAAAATAAGGCATTAACGCGTTGCACTGTCCCGACGACCATTTTTGACAAACTCCCCCACCAGCGCATCCGCGCCTCCCTCGGAAGGGATACATTTGGCATTTTCGCAAAAACACAATAAATGCGCCCCCGCACCCGTTCGCGCGCGTTCCATAACTAAACTAGTACCTGGCAATTAGTGGCTAGTCTACCGCGGGCGCACCCGCGCCCGCAAGTACCTAGCAATTAGTGGCTAGTGGCTAGTCTGCAAGGTGCCGCAGGCGCCCTTCCGCCGCTGGAGCGGCGGTGCCGCTTTAGTACCTAGCAATTAGTGGCTAGTGGCTAGTCTGCCGCGGGCGCCCCCACGCCCGCAAGTACCTGGCAATTAGTGGCTAGGCTGCCGCGGGCGCACGCAAGTACCTGGCAATTAGTGGCTAGTCTGCAAGGTGCCGCAGGCGCCCTTCCGCTCACCGGCGGTACATTTTCTTTTTTGGCTTTTCCCCTTGCGCGCCAATTTGCGTGCGCCGGCGCATGCCCGGTAGATTCCGGCGCGGGGTTTCGCATCCGCGAAATCCTGGCCAAACTTCTCGCAGACCCGCAGTAGCCTTGGCGAAGGCGGGCTCCTTTCTCCTTCCTCCTTCCTCCTTTTTTCTTTCCGCCCATGCCCCGTTTCATCCCGCGTCTTTCCGAAGATCGTCCGAAGGCCTCGGAGGCCGAGAAGGTGGTCTTCGATGCCTTGGAATTAAAGCTCTCGCCCCACTGGATTGTGTTGCACAACCTGCCGTATGTCAGCCGTGACCAGGAGGGCATGCTGCACGATGGCGAGATCGACTTCGTGCTGTACCATCCCAAGCGGGGCATGGTCATTCTGGAGGTAAAGGGCGGCGAGATTGCGTATCGGGAGGGGAAGTGGTTCCAGGATGGCACCCACATCACCCCGATGGAGCAAGTGCGCAAGAACAAATACGCCATACTGGCGTTGTTGCGGGAGAAGCTGAACCGCAACGAGGTGCCCCTGCGCATTGCCCACGCCCTCTGCTTTCCCCGCTGCCAGGGAGCGAATATCCCGTGGCCGCCCGAGGCCCGCGGACTGACCATCTGCCGCGAAGAGCTCAAGGGCGACCTGGAGGAATTCCTCTTCCGCCTCCTGGAGATGACGCCGCTCCCGAGGGGGCTCCGTGACGACGTGCGCCTAGACGAGGAAGAGATCCTCGAGGTCCTGGAACCGGAATTCGAGCTGCCGCGGCGCCTCCCCTTCCGCCTGGAGGAGGACTCCCGGGTCTTCGAACGCCTCACCGCGGAGCAGACCGCCATCATGGAGGCCATGGAGGCCTTTCCGCGCCTGCTCGTCCGGGGCGGCGCGGGCACCGGCAAGACCGTCCTGGCGCTCCAGAAGGCGCGGATGCTTGCCGACGAGGGCAAGGAGGTGCTGTTGCTCTGCTACAACGAGCTCCTGGCCAAGAAGATCCAGAAGACCCTCGAGAGGGGCTGCTGCAATGTCCAGGCGATGACCTTCTTCCGCTTCTGTGCCGAGACCCTGGGGGCGACTAAGGACCAGTACGCCAAGCACGTCAACAACTCGAAGCTCTACGAGGAAATCATGCCGCAATTCCTCGAAAAGAAACTGGACGACACCCCCCTCGACTTCGACGCCGTCATCGTGGACGAAGGACAGGACTTCACTCCCATCATGTGGAGGGTCATCCTCCGGCTGGTCAAGCCCGAGGGACAATTCTACGTCTTCTACGACCCCGAGCAGAACATCTTCCGCGACGAGCTCCACCTGCCCGACATGGCCACGCCGCCCGTCACCCTCTGCCGAAACTGCCGAAATACCCGGAAGATCATCCAGGCGCTGAGCCCCTACCACGACCAGAAGATGCTCGCCATGGACGGCACCCCCGAGGGCGCCGACGTCATGGTCCTGGAAGGCGATTGCCGCGCCAACCTGCAGAGCGTCCTGAATACCCTCTTCGCCGTGGAAAAAGTACCACACTCCGACGTGGTGATCCTGGGCGCACACTCCCTGGCCAACACCTGCCTGGGAAATGACCCCACCGTCGGAAAATACCATGTCGTGGAAAACTCCACCGCCACCAACGACGCCGCAGAACTGCGGTACTTCACCTACATGAAATTCAAGGGATGCGAATCCCGCGTCGTCATCCTCCTGGAGGTCAACGACGACGACCCACGCTGGCAAAAGACCGGCCGATATACCGCCATGAGCCGCGCAACACACCTGCTGATCATCCTGGAATCCGCGCGGACGCGCTGATTTCAAAAAAAAGAAGGGAGAAGGAGGGAGCCCGCCTTCACCAAGGCTACGGCGGGTCTGCGAGAAGTTCGGCCAGGGTTTCGCAGGCGAAACCCCGCGCCGGAATTTGCCGGCGCGTGCACCGAGCGGCGCCAGAGCGCGCCGCAAAGGGGAAAGCCCAAAACATTCCCGCCCGGCAGGCGGAAGGGCGCCGCGGTAACGCGGCATTCGGAAGGCGGGGGGGATATCCAAAGGACGGGGGGGCATCGCCCCCCGCACCCCCCTTTAGGGGAAAGCGGCGTTCGGCAATGCGGCAAAAGCCGCGGAAGGGCGCCTGCGGCACCTTATAAACTAGCCACTAGCCACTAGCGTCTAGCTACTAATTCGGGGGGACTGCCGCCCCCCGCACCCCCCTTTAGGGAAAAGCGGCGTTCGGCAATGCGGCAAAAGCCGCGGAAGGGCGCCGCGGTAACGCGGCATTCGGAAGGCGGGGGGAATATCCAAAGGACGGAGGGGCATCGCCCCCCGCACCCCCCTTTAGGGAAAAGCGGCGTTCGGCAATGCGGCAAAAGCC
>CAVDSU010000085.1:0-9818 GCA_963611685.1 bacterium | reverse complement strand
GATGTAAGTACTTAGCAATTAGTGGTTAGTGGCTAGTTGCAAGGTGCCGCAGGCGCTCTTCCGCGGCGGGAGCCGCGGTACGGGCATTGCCGCAAGATGTAAGTACTTGGCAATTAGTGATTAGTGGCTAGTTGCAAGGTGCCGCAGGCGCCGTTTCGCCTGATGGCGGCGGAAAAGCCGCGCAGCGACCAAATAAACCTGCTACCTACTCTCTTTCTACCTTCTACTGACTCCCTGCGCGCCAGTTTAGGCGCGCTAGACGCACGCGCCGGGCAATTCCGGCGTGGGGTTCCGCGCTGCGGAACCCTGGCCAAACTACCTCCTACCTTCCTCCTTTTTCTGCCTTTATGTCTTTTCCCCGTTCTCTCCTCGGCTGGCTCTTTGGGCTACTGGCCACCTTTATTTGGGGGACCTTCTACCCTGTCAGCAGGCTTCTGGCGGGTCCGGGGGGCGATGCGGTGGACCCGCTGTCGTATTCGCTCTTGCGCTTTTTGCTGGCGACTCTGGCGCTCTCGCCGATTCTTCTGAAGCGCGAGACGCGGATGCTGGCGAGGAAAATGCTTCAGAGCGACTTCCGAGAGATGGCGCTCTTGGCACTCATCGGAATTTTAGGCGAAGGGCTGCTGGTCTTCTGGTCCACAAAATACACCACGGCGGCGAGGAGTTCCCTGATGGCGAATACCTCTCCTGCCACTACGCTGATTCTGGCGTGGCTCTTGGGACGGGACCTCCTGACGAGGCGGAAGCTCGCCGGAATCCTTTTGGGCCTTGCCGGAATGGTCTTTTTCTTTTTTGCGGAGGGGCAGGACCGCTTTTTGGGCGCGGATGCCTCCCTGTGGATCGGCGATCTTCTGGCCTTCAGCAGCGGATGCTGCTGGGCCACCTTCACTGTACTGGGCGACCGCTTCTCCGAAAAATACGGCGGCGTCCTGAGTAGCCTCATGTTCTTCGCCACAGCCACCATCCTCATGCTCCCCATCACATTGGCACTCAATGGCGGACGGATCCTCTGGCAATTCACCCCGGAATACTTCCTCAACGCACTCTACCTGGGGGCCGTTGGCGGCGGAATCGCCATCGCCTGCTGGTATGCCGCATTGCAACGAGTCTCCCCGGGACGCCTGGGAAGCCTGGGATATCTCTCCGCCTCCATCGCCATCGTCAGCAGCCTCCTGCTCACCGGCGAAAGACTGAACTGGCTCTTCCTGACGGCGCTTGTCTGCGTCATGAGCGGCATGGCACTCATGGCGCACAAGACGAAGAGCGAAAAATAGAACGGGGGCCTCTCCCATATCGGAAGAGGCCTCGTCATCAGGCTATTTGTCCGCGGAGAAAAGCGCCGCCTTCAGGCGACGGGCATCCCCCGCTTGCACCGCATTCCACCCCCACTGACGAGCGCCCTGGATCAAGTCCGCGCGGTCATCCAAATAGAGGTCCGGCTTGCCGTAGCGCTCCTCAAAGGCGCGGAACATCGCCGGCGAGGGCTTCAATGCATGGACCTCGTCGCTACGGACGGCATCCTGGATGAAATCGAAGACGCCCCTCGTCAACTGCCGAAAGCGTGAAAAGTGGATGGCATTGATATCGGTGAAGAAGACGAAGTGCGAGCCGGTGTCGGCCATCTTATGGATCAGCTCCGGCATTCCGGGCAGCGCGGGGCGAAGGTATTCCTCGTGCGCCAAGCGGATCTGCTCTTTCGACCAACGCCCCGGAAACCGCCGGCAGAAGTCCTCCAGGTATTCCTCCTGAGAGATCCGCCCCTCCAGGAACTGCTGGAATGCGGGGCAGAAGGGCTCCACTCCCAAGTCCACGCCACCGCCGTCCTCAGGGAGTCCCAGCGTGCGATAGAGCCCCGGGCGGTACTGCTGGATCAGCGTATTTCCGATATCCAGCGCCACTAGGCGATAGGGATTCTCTTGGGGCACCCAGCCGGGGAAAAAGCTCTCTTCCATAGACTCCATACTCCATTACTCCTATCTACTTCGCGTACGCGCGCGGGGAAAGAAAGGCGACCCTCGCATGCCCTACATGCGAGGAGGAGGAGGATCCCTCGCGCATCCTCCGGAAAACAAGAAATCCGCGCCCTCCCGGAACAATGCGGAAAAGCGCGGATTTTCGGCGAAAGCGGGAGAAGGGAGGCATCCCTTTCTCCCGCCTGGCGCACCCTTTTTTATGCCTTCAGGGCGGCGCGGACATTCTCGAGCTGTCCGGCGGAACCCAGCTTCACGTTCTTGGCAGCGATGAACTCGGCATAAGCGGCCATGAACTCCTTGCCGGCGGGGCGCAGATCGAAGTCCTCGGGATGGAGGATGAAGTGCTCGCGGTGGACGCGGCACCACACCAGACGGCCATCGGTATCGATGTTGATCTTGGTCACGCCCAGCTTGGCGGCGGGCAGGAACTGATCGGCGTCGACGCCCTTGGCACCGGCCAGCTTACCGCCGGCGATGTTGATGCGGCGCACCTCGTCCTGGGGCACGGAGCTGGAGCCGTGCATGACCAGGGGGAAGTTGGGCAGGCGGTTCTGGATCTGCTCCAGGACATCGAAGTGGAGTCCCTGGGTGCCGGAGAACTTGAAGGCGCCGTGGCTGGTGCCGATGGCGCAAGCCAGGCTGTCCACGCCAGTGCGCTCGACGAACTCCTTCGCCTGGTCGGGATCGGTGAGCTTGGCGTCGCTCTCGGAGACCTTCACGTGCTCCTCAACACCACCCAGCTGACCCAGCTCGGCCTCGACGACCAGGCCCTTCGCGTGGGCGGCCTCGACGACGCGCTTGGTGATGGCGATGTTCTCCTCGAAGGGCTTGCTGGAGGCGTCGATCATGACGGAGCTGTAGAAGCCGGAGTTGATGCAGTCCATGCAGGTGGCCTCATCGCCGTGGTCCAGATGGACAGCGAAGATAGCCTCGGGGAAGACCTGGTCGGCGGCGCGGATGATGCCCTCGAGCATCAGCTTGTTGGTGTAGCTGCGCGCACCCTTGGAGATCTGGATGATGAAGGGAGCCTGGCTCGCGATGTTACCGCGGAAGAGGCCCATGCACTGCTCCAGATTGTTGATGTTGTAGGCGCCGATGGCGTACTTGCCGTAGGCCTGCTTGAAGAGTTCCTTCGTGGTGACAATCATCGCTGTGGTTCCTTGGACTTTGTTTTGCCCCCTCCGCCGCTGTTGTGCATTGGAGAGGAGCGAGGGATTTGGGGTTGGGGAGGAAATGGCGCGTCCCCCTCGCGGGGTCCGCCGTCAAGTCAGCGGGGTACTATAACCGCCCTTGCCTAGACCGCCCTTCCGAGATGCGTTTTCCCGAAAAGGCCGCCGCGGCGAGTCGGAGGGAGAATTTTTAGAAAGCGCTGGGGATCTGGAGGACGGAGCCGTCCTTCAGGTCGGCGTTGGTCTTCACCTGGGGATTGGCCTGCTTGATGGCCTCCACGGTGGTCTCGTACATGGAGGCGATGCTCTCCAGGGTCTCGCCCATGCCAACGGCGTGTTCCAGATAGGGCGCGGGGGCGGGAGCGGGCGCCTCGTCCACGGCGGCGGGCGCCTCCACAGGCGGCAGGGGCTCGGCGGCGGTGGCGTCAACCACGGGCGCAGCGGGGGCCGCGACGGGAGCGGGAGCGGGAGTGGCCTTGGGGGCCTCGGGGGCGGCGGCGCCGGTGAGGCTGAGGACCTGTCCCACCTGGAGGGTATCGGAGGAGAGGTCATTCCAGCGGCGGATGTCGTCGGTCTTCACGCCGAAGCGGTGTCCCACAATCCAGAGGGAGTCGCCAGACTTCACGGTGTACTTTCCATCCGCGGGGATGCTCTCGCGCTGAGCGGAAGCGGCGGGCGCCTTCTTCTTGTCGGCGGACTTCGCGGGGGCGGTCTTGGCATCGGCCTTCTTGACGGGGCTGGTGGAGACTGCGCCGGCGGGCAGATTCAGCTTCTGTCCCACGAAGATCTTGTCCGCGCTCTTGACCTGGGGATTTGCGGCCAGGAGATCGGAGGTCTTTACGCCGTGAGTGGCGGCAATGCGGGAGAGGCTGTCGCCGCCGCGGACCACATAGACTTCTCCGGGCTCAGCGGCGGCGGTGGTGGCGGGCACGGCGGGAAGAGTCCAGCCCTTGTTCTCGGAAGAAGCGGGCGCCTCGGGCGCAACGGGGGCCTCGGGTCCCTGTGGGGCCTCGATCTCCTGGATCTCGGGCTGCTCGGTCAGTTCGGGACCGGGGACCACGAAGGCATTCTCTTCGCCGATGCCCTGGAAGGTCTGGGTCTCCTGGGCGGCGGGGGCGCTGGTGGCAGGGATGGGCTTGATTTCGGCGTATGCGGGAGGAATGACGGAGCGTCCGCTGAGCAGACCGGTGTAGGTGTTGGTCTGAGGGGCCTTGGTGCGGCAACCAGCGGCGCCAATGGCCACGGCGGCGGCCAGGGCGATTGTTCCGCAGGAGGAGAGGAGGTTCATTTTCATCGTCCGTTTCCTGTGATATTGTGAAGTTGAGGGTAGGAGAGAGAAGGCGTTTTGAAAGGCGTAAAAAAAGGAGCGGATTCCTCATGGGTCATCGCCGACGCCCGGGCGTGCGCACGCGTGCGCGTCATCCAGCGCGTCCACGGCGGCGGCGAATCTTTCGCCGCGTTCCGCGTAGGAGCGGAACATATCCATGCTTGCGCAACCGGGAGAGAGGAGGACCAGTTCGCGGGGGGAAGCGGCATTGGCGGCCAAGGCGACCGCCTCCTCCAGGGAAGCGCAGGCGTGGCACTGCGTCCAGTTCCCCCAGGATTCCGCCAGGCGGGGACCACTTTCCCCTATGAGGAATGCGGTCTTAACATACATTCTGATTTCCGGTTCGGCTTCCCCCAGGGAGCATCCCTTAGCCAGGCCGCCGGCAATCAGATGGATGCCCTTTCCGGCCATGGGACCCAGGGTGCGCAACGCCTGGATCATGGCGTCCACATCGGTGGCCTTCGAGTCGTCCACAAAGAGGACCTCGTTGCGTTCGCGCACCAGCTGGATGCGGTGGGGTCCGCACTGGAAATTGGAGAGCGCCGGGCGGTATTTTTCCAAGGGGATTCCCAGGGAAGAGAGCATTGCGACCACCGCCGCGGCATTTGCCAGGTTGTGGCTGCCCTGCATTCGCAGGGAAGCCCGGGAGAGCGCCAGCTCCTCCGCGCCAGAAGCCCCCAGATGCCGGATGCCCTCCGCACAAATCCGCCACTCCTCCGCATGGGGGCGCTCCGCGAGACGCGTGGGCTCCTCGCCCCGCAGCCAAAGCCGCGCGCGTTGCACGCCTTCGGCCAGATGGAGGTGTTCCTCCAGGGCGGCGTGATAGACGACGGTGCCGGAGGCGGGGACGCGTTCCAGGAGGGACGCCTTCAGGGCGGTGTAGGCCTCCAGCGAGCCGTGCCGATCCAGGTGATCGGGCGTCACATTCAGGAGGATTGCGCCTGCGGGGCGGAGGCTCGCGGCGTGTTCCAGCTGGAAGCTGCTGACCTCGAGCACCAGGTAATCCAGCGCCGCGGGCGGCTCCAGGGCAATCTGGGAGAGCGGCACGCCGATATTTCCGGCGGACAAGGCGGAGAATCCGGCGCCTTTCAGGCAGGCCGTCAGGAGTTCGGTGGTGGTGGTCTTGCCGTTGGTGCCGGTGACCGCCAGGATGAGGCACGTCAGGAAGGAGGCGCCAAATTCCAGCTCGCCCACCAGGGGCGCGCCCGTGGATTCCCCCATGCGATGCAGGGCGCTTCCCAGGGGAATGCCGGGAGAAACCACCACGAGGTCGATCTTCTCGTCACCCGCCCAGAGGCAGTCGTGGCATCCCCAACGGACGGAGACGCCCGCCTCCCCCAACTGCGCGCTATCGGCGGGAGCGCTGTCCTCCGCGGCGCCATCGACGAGGATCGCGTGGGCGCCACGGGAGGCGGCCAGGCGCGCGGCGGCGCGGCCGCTCTTCCCGGCCCCCAGCACGAGGACCGTCTTTCCTGACAAGGACTCCGGAATCATTTCAGGTCCGCGGGCTCCATTTCGGCGATGTAGGGCAGCTGGCGGAAGCGCTCATTGTAGTCCATTCCGCAACCGATGAGGAAGCGGTCGGGCATGCGGAAGCCGACCCACTCGGCGGTGAAGTCCTTGGCGAGGGGGTGGAGGGGGCGGTCCTTCTGGACGAGCACGCAGGTCTTCACGTCCACGGCGTCCTGCTCCTGGAAGTGCCGGCGGATGGAAGAGAGGGTCAGGGCGGTATCGAGCACCTCGTCCACCAGCAGCACATGGCGCCCTGCCACGGGGCGCTTGGGGGTGCCGCGCATGGTGATCTTGCCGGTGGACTTGTCGTCCACATAGCTGGAGACCAGGACGGAGTCCAGGATGAAATCGCCCTTCAGGTGCCGCGTCAGATCGACGGCGAAGTAGCATGCGCCGTTAAGCAGTGCCATGACGGTGTAGGGCTGTCCCTCGTAGGCGCGATTGATTTCGTCGGCCATTTCCTGGATGCGGGCCTGGATCTGCTCCTGAGTGAGAACAATCTTCATTGTAGTGGGGAATCGAAGGGGTTTATTGGGGAGAAAAAGCGGATTAAGACAGGAAAAGGGAGTGTGTTATCGTCCGGTCATGCGGCGGTAGGCGTCTCCGGCCATGTAGGAGCTCCGGACCAGGGGGCCGCAGACCGCGCGGGCGAATCCCAGCTCCTCCTCGGCGTATCGCCGCCATTGGAGGAATTCGGAGGGTGGGATGAAGCGCGCCACGGGGAGTTGTGCGGGAGTGGGCTGGAGATACTGTCCCAGAGTCACCAGGGAGACGCCGGCCTCCCGCAGATCCCGCAGGGCCTGGCGGATGTCGTCGTCATTCTCGCCCAGCCCCAGCATCATGCCGCTCTTCACCACCGTGCCCGCGGGAGCGTGTTCGGAGGCGTATTTCAGGACAGCTAGGCTTCCGCGATAGGTCGCCACGCTCCGGACGCTGGGAGAGAGCCGTTCCACGGTCTCCAGGTTGTGTCCGAAGACGGCGGGAGCGGCCGACAGGACCTTGTCCAGGGCGGCAAAATCGCCATGGTAGTCGCTGGTAAGGACCTCCACCAGGGTATCGGGGGACTCTTGGCGGATTGCGCGAATCACCTCGGCCATGGCGGAGGCGCCGCCATCGGGGAGGTCATCGCGGGTCACGCAGGTGACCACCGCGTATTTGAGGCCCAGCTCCTGGACGCTCTTGGCGACCTTGCGGGCCTCGTCGGGATCCACCGGTGTGGGGCGGCCGTGGTTCACGGAGCAGAAGCGGCATGCGCGGGTGCAGACATCGCCCAAAATCATGAAGGTCGCGGTGCGCTGCTTCCAGCACTGGCAGCGATTGGGGCACTTTGCGCCTTCGCAGACGGTATGCAGTCCGCCCTCCCGCAAAAGCTGCCGCATCTCACGGCGCTGTTCGCCGCCCTGGAAGGGGCTCTTGAGCCAGAGGGGGAGTCGTCCAGAGGCGGGATCGAAGGGTAGGCGCGTCTCCAGGGAGAGGCCGCGGAGTTCCTCGCGGTATTCTTCCAGGAAGCGCCGGTCCGTGGGCATCAGATCCAGGGAATCCCACTCCACGGGGGTATGCCAGCGGCACTCCTGTCCCTCCTGGGGAATGGGCTCTGCGTCGGCGGGCGCCTGGCACAGCAGGAAATGCAGCCGGATTGCGGGTGCGTTCTCGGAGGCGGGTCGGGAGAAGGTCGCCACGGGGGTTGCGCAGGTCACGGGGAAGGCGAGTTCCTCGCGCAACTCCCGCCGGATGGTCTCCTCGAGACTCTCGCCCGGCTCGCATTTGCCGCCAGGGAACTCCCAACGGCCCTCGCCGCGGCTGCCGGGACGCCGCGTGGCTAGAAGCAACCGCCCCTCCCGGAAGACCACGGCGGCGCAGACATCGATCACTCCATCGCAGGCGGGGCTCTCCACGGAATTCTTCTCCACGGCAAATATCAGAAAAACGCAAAAATAGTTCTTGTCGCTCCCCCTCCCCCCTTCAGGGCATTCCCAGCGACCGCGACGCCAAGCAGCGCCACCATTCCAGGAAGAAGCCGCCCCTCTCCGTAATTCCGAAGAGGGGCGCAAATCACTCCTCCCGCGATTATCTGCGGAGGAGCGGGGAAATGAGGGGAAGGAAGAATCGAGACTAGAGCTCGCCGATCACGAACTCCGCGCGGCGGTTCAGCTTATACTGGCTCTCCTCGGCGGCATCGGCGACTGCGGGGCGGTCCTCGCCATAGCTGAGGGTCTGCATCCGTCCATCGGCCACGCCCAAAAGTCCGAGATACTGCTGCACGGAGAGCGCGCGGCGCTCGCCCAGCGCGCGGTTGTACTCATCGCTGCCGCGGGCATCGGTGTGTCCCTCGATCACCACGCCCAGCTTGGGATTCTCAACCAGGAACTGCGCCAGGCTATCCAGCTTCGCGCGCTCGGAGCCCTGGATCTCGGACTGGTCGTAGCCGAAGTAGACCACGCCGTCCCAGCGCTGGCCATTCTTCACGAAGTCGGACTCGCCATTGGCGCCGGCGGCGGGCTTGTCAGTGCCCTCCCAGGGCCCCATGGCGGCGCCATTCTCGCCGAACTCGTCCAAGCCGGCCACATCCGCGCCGGCGGGCACAAAGCCGTCCTCGCCGAATCCCGCGCCATTGGCGGAGCCGTTCGCGCCCAGGGCATTGGGGTTCCGCACCACGCCGGTCAGATCGATCTTGGGCTTCTTGGTGCAGGAGGTAGCGAGGAGGGCGCAGGCGACGATGGCCGCCAGAAGACTCAGAGTGCGATTCAGGCGCATAGTGAAGGGGAAGGAGTGTAGATGGTTTCGTACAAAGGGACTCGGGGAAAGGGGCCTTCGGGCTGGCGCAACGGGGAATTCTCCTGCGTCATCTCCCTACGGGAAAGAACGGTGGATACTGTAATGCCCGTTTCCCTTCCCGGAGAGAGGCGCAGGGGCTTTTTCACGAAAGAAATGCACGCCGCCATCACACCGCCAAATCCCCTCTGCCCCAAATACAAAACGCCCCGCCCCGCCCCCCAGCAATGAGCCTTTTTTTCAAATTCGCGGCTGACACTATTGAAATCCGGCAAAATGTGGTTATCTTAACCCCGCTTTCTCACCGGAGAGGTGTCAGAGTGGTCGATTGAGCAGCACTGGAAATGCTGTTTACCGAAAGGTAACCAGGGTTCGAATCCCTGCCTCTCCGCCATCCCATTTCCCCATAAGGCCGCATTCCGAAACACAAAAAAGGAATGCGGCCTTACGCGTTTCCGGACACTTGGTTTCCCCCACGGAATCCCCAAAAGCCGCCTGCCGCATTGACGCGGATGCGGCGTTTCCGACGAAGACCTCCAAAGGACGGAGCGGCTGCCGCCCCCCGAATGAGTGGCTAGGCGCCAGTGGCTAGTGGCTAGTCTATGCGGTGCCTGCGGCGCTCTTCCGCCGCATGTTGCGGCGGCACCTTACCGCCGTTAGGCGGAAGAAATTAGGCGGGGGCATATGGGGAAAGCAAAAGTTTATGATTGGGCAGAAATATCCAAAGGACGGAGGGGCTTGCGCCCCCCGCACCGCCTCCGAAATTCTTAGGGTGGCGGCATGGGCGGGGCAAAAGGCCGCCTGCGGCACCTTATAGACTAGCAGCTAGCCACTAGCCAGCTAAGTACTAAAGCGGGGGTCCGGGGGCGGGGGTCCGGGGGCGGCAGCCCTCCGTCCTTTGGAGATCTTCCTACAAAAATGCGCCTACCCACAAAACGCCCCGGCAAAGGGGACACGCCGTGGAGCGGCCAAAGGGGCTCTGCCCCCCCCGCCCCCCACCGAATTCGTGGCTAGGCGCCAGTGGCTAGTGGCTAGTCTATGCGGTGCCTGCGGCGCTCTTCCGCC
>CAVDSU010000084.1:0-10000 GCA_963611685.1 bacterium | reverse complement strand
CCGCTTTAATGCGGCGGTACCGTGGGCGGCGTTATGCGGGGTATGGTTGTCGCAGAAATGCAATTCTGTCATGATGGAATAAATTACGGGGATATGCCGGAAACTGCGAGTGAACAACCCATTGAGAGCGTGTCCTGTCCCCTTCAGGCGCGTGTGCTCCTATTGGAGACAGACGAGGGTCGTGGGGAGATCCTTCGGGGCTTGTTGCGGAGTCTTTCCTGTCGAGTCCGGACCTACGACCTTTCGCGGGAGACGCCGGAGAATTTGGGGGAGCGTCCCTGGGACTTGATATTGTGTGACTTGTCGTTGTTTTCGCGGCTGCGGGGGCTGCCGGCGATTCCGGGGAATCCGCCATTGATCTTGCTGGCGCCGTATGATGGCATGGCGCGTGCGCGGGAGTTGGTTTTGGGGGGCGAGGCGACGGACTGGCTGCCCTCCCCCATTCGGGAGGGACGGGTGCTCTCGCTGTTGCGAAGCGTCCTTTCCCGCAAGCACGAAGAGCCCCTCGAGGAGGCCCGTCCCGCGGGTGGTCCCGGCGACCAGGATGGCGTGGTTTCCGTCGTCGGGGAGGAGTCCGCGGATGCGCTTCCCGTGCGGCACTTCGGCCTGATGGTGGGCGAGAGTCCGCGGATGCAGGAGCTCTACCGCCAGATTGAGAAAGTCTCCCGGGCAGAGATGACCGTCTTGATTCTCGGGGAGAGTGGCACAGGCAAGGAGCTGGTGGCGAAGGCCATCCACAATTCCGGGGACCGGGCGAACAAGCCCTTCGTTCCCGTCAACTGCTCCTCCCTTCCCGAGAACCTCCTCGAGAGCGAGCTTTTTGGCTATGTAAAAGGCGCATTCACTGGGGCCGTCCACAACAAGGACGGCCTTTTTGTTGCCGCGGAGGGCGGCACACTCTTTTTGGACGAAGTGGGCTCCATTGCGCCCTCCACCCAGATGGCGCTCTTGCGCGCCTTGCAGGAGCGCGAGATCCGTCCGGTGGGCTCCGTCACGCCGCGTCCCGTGAACGTGCGGGTAGTGGCGGCCACCAACGAAGACGTGGACTTGCTGCGGGAGCAGGGGAAACTGCGCCAGGACCTCTTCTATCGCCTCAGCGCCTTCACCCTCCGGCTGCCCGCGCTGCGGGAGCGGCAGGGCGACCTCCCGCTGCTCATGCACTCCTTCCTGGCCGAGAATCCCGGCGCCGACGGCCGCATCCGGGGGCTCTCCCCCGCCGCGCGGGAGGCGCTGGAGCGCCATCGTTGGCCGGGAAATGTCCGCGAGCTGCTGCATGTCCTGCAGCGTGGCGTCACCCTCTCGGAGGGCGATTCCATCCGCCTGAAGGACCTGCCGCAGGAATTCTCGGCGTCGCGGGAGGGCGCCGCCGCCTCTGGGTCCCCGGCGCTTCCCGGCGTGGATGCGGCTCATCCGCAGACCCTGAAGGCGTATCTGCGCTCCTGCGAGCGGCAGTATTTGCGCCGTGTCCTGGAGGAATTCCACGGCAACAAGGAGGAGGCCGCCAAGATCCTGGGGATCAGCGTGGCGACCCTCTACCGGAAGCTCTCCGACGGCGCATAGACACACACCCCTTCCTACACAACAACACACCCCCTTTTCCATGAAAACGTCCCGCCGACGCACTCCACGCCTCCTGGCGCTCCTGGCGCTCCTGGCCACCGCGCTCTTCGTCTCCTCCTGCAAGACCTACACCCCCGCCTTCGTGCTCTCCCTCCACGAATTCGCGGATCCCGGCGTGAGCACGCGCTTGAGCAAGCAGGTGCGCAATACCAGCCGCGAGTGGCAATACACCATCAAGAACTTCCCCTTCCTGGACGCGCGGAACTTCCTGGACGGCGAGGTCTATGGTCCTGACGAGCAGGGCTTCTACGGCCTGAAGATCGTCGTCTCGCGCTGGAGCCTAGGCAACATGCACCACACCGCCGGCTCCAACCTGGGACTGGTCTTCGCCGTGGTGGTCGACGGCACCTACATCGGCACCTCGCACTTCACTGCCGAGATGCGCGACCAGGACCTCCTGGTCATCGAGCCCCTCTGGAACCTCTACGACGCCACCCGCATCGCGGAGAACATCGCCGCCAACCAAAAGCACCTGGACTCCTGGAGCCGGAGCCGCTTCGACCAATACCGCAACTAGCGGCGGACTCGACGCCCCAACGCGCCACACCCCCTTTCGACTTTCAACTCACTCATCCCCAATCCTCCCCAACCCCCTTAAACAAAGGAATAGGAAAAAAATCCATGGCACAACCCGTCTCCTATCGCGACATCAAAAGCCTACACGCACTCTTTTGCGAAGCCGCCGAAAACGGCATCAAGGCCATCTCCGACCTGGCCAATGTCCTGAGCAACGCGGCCTCCAAGGCCTCCACCTGGCCCGAATTCACGCGGGAAGAATGGAAGAAGGGCATGGAGGAGGTCTTCCATGCCGTCACCGACAACGACGAACTCTCCGCCGAGCAGCAGAAGCTCCTGCGCGCCATGCTGAACGTGGGCCTGGACACCCCCCTTCTGCGCCGACTCTACCGACACCTCTTCCAGGCACTGCGCCCCAAGTGCAAGAACCCCCAGGGAATCCTGGAGCTGTTGGGACTGCTGGACGACAAGAGCGACCTGGACGCCGCCGCCCGGCGCCTGAATGTCTTTGAGGCCATCCAGCCCGGCGCCCGCTTCTGGGACGCCGCCTACGGCCTCGGAAAGGTCGTCTCCTTGGACGAGACGGCGTGCGAGGTCTCTGCCGAGCAGGAGCGCGAGCGGCAGATCCCGCTGGCGCTCTTCCTGGAGAAGGCCGTCCTCCCCGTCAAGGACGGCACCCTCGACAAGCTCTTCGACAAGAAGACCGACGCCCTCGAATTCACCAAGGCGCAGGAGCTGCGCGACAGCGCCCTGGAGAGCGTGGTCACCCGCCTGGAGCCCACCCCCACCCTCCTCAACCGCATGATCGCCGGACTCTACACCGAAAACGACCTGCGCGTCCTCTGCAATGCCACCAAGGAGCGCCAGAACACCGCCAAGGCGGCGGCCTCCAACACCACCGCCCGCTGGGACTACAGCCGTACCCTCATGGAACTGGAGGTCCGCCTGGACGAAGCCCTCCAGAAGAAGGACTCGCTGAACTGCAGCGACCTGAACCGCGAAAACCTGGAAAATCTCCTGACCCGCGAGGCGCCGCGTCCGCAGATGGCGTCGCGCTGGGCGAACGTGGCCGGCCTCTTGCACCGCGCGGAGGCGACGCGTCCCCTGATTGAGGAGATTGCGCAGACTCTCAAGTCCGCGGTGCAGTTGTGGAAGGACATGAAGCTCTTCGTGGAGGTCACCGACAAGCTCCCCGGCAAGCAGGTCGCATCCTGGATGGACCTGACCCGCCAGATCGCCGGACGCGAGTTCCTGATTGACGCCACCCTCCAGATGCCCTTCCGCCTGTGGGCGCACACCGAAAAGCTCCTCTCCTCCGCCGAGGACAAGAAGGCCTTCGTGGACCGCATCCTCCAGGACTTCAAGGAGAACAAGCCCACCCCCGACCACTACGCCTGGCTGTGGAAGTCCGGCGCCAAGGAGGCGAAGGAGAAGTACCTCTCCGACAGCTACCTCCTCTTCAAGACCCTCCACAAGGACCTGAAGGGAAACTACCTGAAGAGCCAGCGCAATCTCCATAAGCTCCTCTTGGACGACAGCGCCTTCCAGTGCGCCGTCATGCGCAACGGCGACGACGACGCCATCCGGAATCTGGTGCGCTGCGTCAAGCGCGTGCCGCTGCTGGACTCCAGCGAAAAGCAGTCGCTGCTGGTGAAGATCGTGCGTCTCTTCCCCAAGGCTCGTCCCATGGTGGAGGAGAGCAGCGCCAGCCAGCAGACCGAGGAGAAGCAGTCGCTGGAGCGCATCACCTCCAACCACAGCTACAACCTGCTGAAGGAGGAGCTCAACACCCTGCTCACCGTCACCATCCCCGCCAACTCCAAGGCCATCGAGGAGGCCCGCGCCAACGGCGACCTCTCCGAGAACTCCGAGTACAAGTATGCCAAGGAGCAGCAGCGCAGCCTGAACCACCGCCGGAACTTCCTGGAGCGGGAGGTGGTCACCTGCCGTCCCATGGACTTCGCCGACCAGGAGATCAACGAATACGTGATTTTGGGCGCGCGCGTGGTGTTGGCGCAGGAGAAGAGCGGCGAAATGGAGGTGACGCTTCTGGGTCTCCACGACACCGACAGCAAGAAGAACTGGTTCTCCTACGAGTCCCCGCTGGGAGAGGTCCTTCTGGGCCGCAAGCTGGGCGAAGAAGTGTCCCTGCCCACCGGCGAGAAGGCGGTCATCAAGGCCATCCACGCCCTGGACGCCGAGACCCTCGCCTTCCTCCGCGCATAAAATTCCACACCCCCCAAAAAACAATCGGCGAAGGCGACTCCTCTCCTCCCAATCATGGAAAAGATCATTCCCTACGAACAGCTCTCCTCCTGGAGGGAGGACGTCCGCCGCTCCGGACGCCGCCTGGTGGTCACCAACGGCGTCTTCGACCTCATGCACCGCGGACACGCGGAATACCTCGCACAGGCCGCGGCGCTGGGGGACCTCCTGCTGGTGCTGGTCAATGACGACGCCAGCGTCACGGCGCTGAAGGGCCCCAGCCGCCCCCTGGTGCCAGAGGCCGACCGCGCTGCCATGCTCGCCGCGCTGCAATGCGTGGGCGCAGTCGCGGTCTTCCCGGGTCCGCAGGCGACCGAGGCCCTGCGACGCTGCGCGCCGGACGTCTACGTGAAGGGCGGCGACTACACGCCGGAGACCCTGAATCGCGACGAATTCCAGGCATTGCAGGCATGTGGCAGCCGGATCAAGATCCTGCCGCTGGTCCCCGGATGCTCCACCAGCGCCATCGTGAAGAAGATCCGCGAAGAGGGCGCCAAAGCGAATTCCGGCGAAACGGCCTCCTCCTCCCTGGATGCGCGCCTGCAGCCCATCTTCCGCCGGCGCTCCATCCGCGCCTTCCTGCCCCGGAGCGTGGACCAGCACGACGTGGGGCTGCTGCTGGAGGCAGCCATGGCCGCGCCCTCCGCAAGGGCGACCTACCCCGCCGAATTCCTGGTGCTGCAGGACGCCGAATTGCGCCGGAGGGTCTCCGAATGCCTCCCCAACGGCAAATTCCTGTCGCAGGCGCCGCTGGGGATAATTCTTTGTGGGGACAAGGAGCGAAGTTGTCACAAGGAGGTATCTTATCTGCTCCAGGATTGCTCGGCGTGCATGGAGAATCTCCTGTTGGCCGCCAGCATCATGGGGCTGGGCGCCTGCTGGCTGGGAGTGCATCCCAACCAGGACCGCATCGACGCCCTCCGGAAACTCTTTGACCTCCCCGAGAAGATCCTCCCCGTCGCCGCCGTGGCCCTGGGATGGCCCTCGGAAACCAAGCCCCCACGCACCCAGTATAACCCGGCGCAGGTGCACCTGAACTGCTGGTAGAAGGACGCGCGGCAACCGGCACAGGAGGGGTGAGACGCCACTCCCCCTTTTTTTCCAGAAAAAGGAAAGAACAGAGTCTCTGTTTCATGTCGTAACATGTTGCATTTCACGCACTTCCGACTCCTGGACCCCCCCCCCCTCCCCACCCCTACGCCCTATGAAGATCTCCCAGTCTCTGAGAGTGAAGGACGCCCTGAGGAAGAGCCGGCATGACATCCACATCTTCATTTCGCTTCTGCTCATCGTCACGGCGATTCTGATGCCGTCGTTCCTGATGAGGAAGCCGGTTCCCTGGAAGGCGGCCGAGCCCACCTCCTTCGTGGAGTCCATGAAGGCGTCCTTTGAGGGGATTCCGGGCAAGCCCTACACGCCCACCATCAATGCGTCGCTGACCATCGACTACTTCGTGCTGGGCGCCAAGAAGCCGACCTTCTTCCGCTACCACAGCCTGATTGGCCACCTATGCCGAATCACCCTCCTTTGGCTGCTGCTGCGGACCCTGCGGGTGCCGTCGAGCATCTGCCTCCTGGTCGCCTTGATCTCCGCCATCTGGCCCAGCCGCATCGAATCGGTGATCCAGCCGGAGCTGCGGGGGGTCATCGCCACCTCGCTGTTCATCTACGCGTCGCTCTACTGCGCCACGCGCATCGACTCGCAGCGCTGGATTTGGTGGATGGTTGGCTGTTCCCTGTGCTGCATCATTGCCGTGGGGGCCTCCATGATTTGGAGCGCATCGCTGCTTTTGGGCATTCCGCTGGCTGCGCTCTGGTGTTCCAAGCGCAAGACCGGCTTCCCCTGGAAGCGGCTCATTCTGCCCATGGCGGTGCTCGTCCTCACCCTCGCCTTCTCCTTCCATAAGTCGCAATACATTTCCTACGCCGAGGAGAACGGCATCACCGTGATGGAAGCCGTCCTCCATCAGTAATAGCGGCGAGGCACACACGCCGTTTTTCCGAAATGGCCTCCCCCATTGGCGGGGAGGCCCCTTTGTTGATAGCCCCACACCCAAAGGATACTCCCGTTCCGTGACGGAGCGGGTCCCACAAGCATGAAGAAACTCCTGTCTCTCCTCGCAATCTCCGTCCTGGCGCTGCCGCTGTTGGCGGACCGCATCGTCCTCAATGACGGCTCCGTCCTCAACGGCACCCTGAAGACCATCTCCGGCGGCACCGCCACTGTGGAGACCGACTTCGCGGGCACCCTGAAGATTCCCGCCGACCGCATCGTGAAGCTGAATACCCTGGGCACCGTCCACATGGTCACCAAGGATGGCCAGCGAGTGGATGGCCGCATCACCACCCGGGAGGCCACCCCCGCCCCCGAGGCCGAGGCACCCGCTGCCGAGGCACCCGCTGCCGAGGCAGCTCCGGCTCCGGGACCGTTGTCCCTGACCCTGGGCAGTGTCGAGCACTTGTGGCTGGACGGCATGGCGGATCCCACGGTGCCCCCCAAGCGTGCTTGGGAGGGCGAGTTCTCGGTTGACATTGCCGGCAAGACGGGCAATACCGAGAAGTTCAATGGCGGCGTGGGCACGGTGGCCACGCTTTCTGGTCCCATTGACAAGTGGAAGCTCTACGCGAATGCCCAGTATGGCCGCGAGAACCACAACACCAACACCAAGAAGTATCTGGCGGGCACCGACTACGAGCGCAAGATCTGCGAGAGCCCCTACACCTGGTATGCCAACGGCGAGGTCGAGCAGCAGACCACCAGCGGCCTGCGCCTCCGCGAAGAGGTGGGCGGCGGTTTCGGCTACTACATCTTCGAGAACCCGGTCAGCAGCCTTCGCGTCCGCGCCGGTCTCTCCGCCAAGAGCCGCAAATACACCGACGGCAGCCACTCCGACGCCATGGGCGGACAGTTCTCCGCGCACTACGAGCGCAACATCCAGGAGTGGGGCAAGCTGGTCACCGACCTGACCTACCAGCCCTCCCTCGACGACATCCACGACTACCGCATCCTCCACGAGTCCTCCCTGGACATCCCCGTGCTCTTCCAGTATCCCATGAGCCTCCGCGTGGGCGTCTCCAACGAGTACAACAGCCGGGTCGTGGACGACGCGCGCCGCCTGGAGACCAGCTACTTCGCCAAGATGGTCTTCAAGTGGAAGTAATTCCCACGCGCGGAAACCTCGCATAAGACCCCCAAGACGCCCCCGCGCCTCCCCCGCAGCAAGAGAGACTCCTCTCGCTCGCTGCGCCACGGCAGACGCGGGGGTTCTTTGTATCCCACCGCATTTCCCCCTCCCCGCACCACCCTTTCCTCTCTCCCCTCTCCATGGAACTCCTCGCACCCGTCAACGCCAATACCCTGGACGCCGCCCTGGAGGCCGGCGCCGACGCCGTCTACTTCGGGCTGCGGCGGCTCAATGCGCGCCGTGGCGCCATGAATTTCTCCCCGGAGGAGCTCTCGGCGGTGGTGGAGAAGATCCACCGCAGGGGTGCGAAGGCGCACTTGACGCTGAACATCGATTTGACGCAGCGGGAATTGGGACTGGCGCTGCGGACTCTGGAGCTGGCGCGGCAATGCGGGGTCGACGCCGTGATCCTGCGGGATCCCGCGCTGCTGCCGCTGTCGGCGGAATTCCCGCAGCTGCAGTTCCATGTGAGCACGCAGGCGGGCGTCTCCAGCAGCGCCGGCGTCCGCATGGCCCGGGAGCTCGGTTGCCACCGCGTGGTGCTGGCGCGGGAGCTCTCCCGCGAGGAGATCGCCGCCTGTGCCGCGGTGCCGGAGATGGAGTTGGAGGTCTTTGTGCAGGGCGCGCTCTGCTTCTGCGCCTCCGGGCGCTGCCTCTTGTCCAGCTGGGTGGGCGGCCGAAGCGGCAACCGCGGCGCCTGCGCATCGCCCTGCCGCGTGGGATGGCGACGGGAGCTCCCCGAGGCCCCCGAACACCATCCGCTCTCCACAAAGGACCTCTGCCTCCTGGAAAAAATCCCCGAACTCCAGAAAATGGGCGTGGACTCCCTGAAGATCGAGGGGCGCCTCAAGGCGGCGCCGTGGGTCTCCCAGGCCGTCACCCTCTACCGAAATGCCCTGGATGCCAAGCGACCGCTGGAGGAGCTCCGCAAAGAGGCGGACGCCCTGGGCGGATACACCGGACGCACCCTGACACAGGGATACTACGAGGGACACCGCGAAGGCCTCACCGACCAGCTCCAGGGACGCACCAGGGGCGCCGCAACGGCAACTGCGGGGACGACAGCCGCGGCGGCGGCGATTGCGGCAACTGCGGCGGCGGCTCCCGCGTGCGCGGCGGGCACGGAAAGCGCCGCGGGGTCTTCTTCTTCCGAGGAGCCGGAGGGCCTGTCGGTGTCGATTGCGCGCGACGAGCAGGGCGGCGTGCTCTTCCAATGCCGCTTCAACGGCGTACGGGAGTCCTTCCGAATTCCGCCGCAGCGCATCCCCAATCCCCGCCGCGCCCTGCCGCTCTCCCAGATGGTCCAGGACGCCGCAGACGCCCTCCCCGAATCCGCCGCACAGATCGGACTCCCCGAGGAGTTGCGGGAGCTCCTGCTGCCCCGGCGCTTCCAGGACGCCATCCTCCAGAATCTCCAGGACTTCCTCCGGAAGGCCTCCCGCGAGGACGACGGCGTGGTGCGCATTCCCCTCCCGAAGGCCCTCCAGGGGCTCCTGAACCAAGCCCCACCCAAGGACTCCCCGAACCGACTCCCCCTGGGAGCCCCCGCGGACTTCCTGCGGCTGACCCCCGAGCAACTCCCCGCACTCCCCCGCCACCAGTCCAATCCCCTGCCGAGACTCCTGGTCGCCGTGACCTCCCACCATTCCCCCGAGGCACTGGAGAAGGCCCTCGGGGCCATTCCCAAGAAGCAAGCGGAGGAGGCGGTCCTGGCGCTCCCCGCCGTCTGCTACGAGGAGGACCTGGAGGGGCTCTCGGCATTGCTGGATTGGGCAAAGGACCGTGGACTCTCGGCGGAGGCGAATTCCTGGGATACCCTCTGGCTCTGCCGAAGGGCGCAAATCCCCTTCGCCACCGGACAGGGAATGGCGGTCCTCAACAATCTGGCGGCACAGACGCTCGCACGCCTGGGCGCACAATGGTGCGCACTCTCCTGGGAAATGGACCGCCGGCAAATCCGCGAACTCACCGCCGCCTGCGCCGTCCCGCTGTCGCTCACGCTCTTCAGCTACCCGACACTCATGACCACACGAGCCGTCCTTCCGCCGGAATTCCCGGAAGGCGAGACCCTCCTGGACGCCCGGAAGTGCCGACTCGTCCCCCACAAACAAGGACAGCTCACGCTCCTGAGGGCACAGACCCCCATGGACTGGCGAACCCTCCGCGATCCCATCATCCGCGCCGCTCACCTGGAACTGGATCTCACCGGACTCCCCACAAACACCGCTACACCACCCGCCCCCGAAAAAACGCCCTTCCTCTTTAATTTCGACAGAACCCTCCGGTAGCCTTGACGGCCGCAACGCCCGGCAAGGCTACCCAAAAAAAGGAGGAAAAAGGAAGGAGGAAGGAACCCGCCTTCGCCAAGGCTACGGCGGGTCTGCGAGAAGGTAGGCCAGGGTTTCACAGGCGAAA
>CAVDSU010000083.1:0-10056 GCA_963611685.1 bacterium | reverse complement strand
ATCCTATACCCTTTTGGTGTCGGCGTTAGCCGTTTTCGGGTATTCCGTGGTTGAACCAAACCACCGAAGGCACAGAAGCCGCTTTCGCGGACACGGAAGCACACGGAGGGGAAAATATCCTATACCCTTTTGGTGTCGGCGTTAGCCGTTTTCGGGTATTCCGTGGTTGAATTTGCCGCCCCGGCGGCGCGTTGAGGCCCTTTTCCTGGGGGGAGGCAGGCATTTGCGCGTGCACGGCGCTGGCATGGGGTGAGCGCCGGTCCTTCTGTGAGGGGGTATATTTCCCTCGTGTTTGCGCCTGCGCGTACGCGCATACGTACGAGGCGTCTGTTTTTCTATCGTCTACCGTTTCCCTTTTTGCGATTTTCGCTTTTTTTGCCATGAGACTCTCCAAGATGATTGGACAGCGTCTGCGGGAAGCCCCCCGCGACGCCCAGACCGTCAGCCATAAGTTCCTCGCCCGTGGCGGCTACTGCCTGCCTGTCTCGGCGGGCATTTTCACCCTGATGCCCCTGGGGCAGCGGATCACGAAGAAGATCGAGCAGATCATCCGTGAGGAGATGGACGCCATTGGCGGCCAGGAGATGCTGATGCCCGTGGCGTTGCCTGCGGAGTTATGGCAGCAGAGTGGCCGTTGGGAGAGCGTCGGTGCGGAGCTTTTGCGTTTCAAGGACCGCAATGGCAAGGACATGATGTTGGGCATGACCCACGAGGAGGCCTGCGTGCACGCGGTGCGTGCCAATGTGAGCAGCTACAAGCAGCTGCCCCTGATGGTCTACCAGATCCAGACCAAATACCGTGACGAAGCGCGTCCCCGCGCGGGCCTCATCCGGACCCGCGAATTCACCATGAAGGACGCCTACAGCTTCCACACCTCCCAGGAGGACCTGGAGAAATACTACGCGGTCTGCCACAAGGCCTACACCCGCATCTTCCAGCGCATCGGCTTCCGGAACTTCATCGCGATCCAGGCGGACTCCGGCATCTTCGGCGGCAATCGCTCCGACGAATTCATGGCCATTGCCGACTGTGGCGAGGACACCCTCTTCGTCTCCCCCAACGGAAACTACCAGGCGAACCGCGAGGTCGCCTGCGCCAATCTGCAGTATCCCCAGGAGGAGGCGCTGCCCATCGAGAAGGTGCGCACTCCCCACTCCAAGACCATCGCCGACGTCGCCGCCTTCCTGGGCGTGGACGCCGCGCACACCTGCAAGGCCGTCTTCTACCGCGACTCCCAGGACCACCTGGTCTTCGTGAACATCCGCGGCGACCTGGAGGTCAATGAGACGAAGCTCCAGAAGGTCCTGAAGGAGAAGGAGCTGGCCTTCGCCGGCGACGAGCTCATCCGCGAGGCCGGCGCGGTTCCCGGATACGCCTCCCTCTACGGCCTGGACGTCACCAAATTCCGCGCGGTGGTGGATCCCTCCGTGGTGAACTCCCCCAACCTGGTGGTGGGCGCCAACGAAGAGGAATTCCATTGCAAGAACTTCAATTTCCAGCGCGACATGAAGGATCCCGAGCACGTCATCGTGGCGGACATCGCCTGCGTGCGTGACGGCGATCCCTCCCCCGTGGACGGCGCCCCCCTGCAGATGCTGCACGGCATCGAGATCGGCAACATCTTCCAGCTGGGCACCAAGTACTCCGTGCCCATGGGCTGCAACTACCTGGATGTGGACGGCAAGTCCAAGCCCATGATCATGGGCTGCTACGGCATTGGCGTGGGCCGTTCCATGGCGGCCATCGTGGAGCAGTGCCATGACGACTACGGTCCCGTGTGGCCCATGTCCATCGCGCCCTACCAGGTGCACATCATCGGCCTGAAGTACAACGAGGAGTCGGTGAAGGACGCCTGCGAGAAGCTCTATGCGGACCTGCAGGCGGCCGGCGTGGAGGTCCTATTGGACGACCGTGGCGAGAAGGCGGGCAGTGCCTTCGCGGACGCCGACCTCATGGGCATTCCGCTGCGTGTCGTGGTTTCTCCGAAGACCCTGTCTGAGGGGCAAGTGGAGTTCAAGCATCGCGACTGGGGCAAAGAGAGCAAGATGCTCCCGCTGGAGGGCCTGGTTGCCTTCCTGCAGGGCGAAATCCGCCAGGCGCTCCAGGAGCTGAACCGTCCCTGATTTCGCAACCCTGAATTGTTCGACCCCCTGCGGGACGCGCGGCGTCTTGTGGGGGACCCAGAATCCCCGTCACCAGGAGAAACGCACCTATGCCAATCTGCAGAATCTACGATTCCACGGGAAAGGAGCTGACGCAGTGCAGTACGGGTGCGTTCCCTTCTCACAGCAAGATCTACTTCGGGCGTTCCTCCCAGTGTGAGGTCTGCCTGAAGAGCCAGGCCGAGACCAGCATCTCCCGGCAGCACTTCTACATCCAGGAGAACATCGGCGGCGGCTGGACGATCTACGACAACAACTCGCGCGCCGGCATTATCCAGGACGGCCAGAAGGTCAAGAGCGCCGCCCTCTACGACGGGAGCATCATCCGCTTCGGAATGCTCTTCTTCGCCTTTGGCGAGCGTGGCGTGCCCTCCCATTACCGCCTGAAGTGGATGGGCACTGACGGCAAGGAGCACCGCGGCACCCTCTGGGAGGGCGTCAACACCGTGGGCGCCTCCCGGGACAACTACGTGACTGTCCGGGAGGGCGACATCTCCCGTTTCCATGCGCACTTCACCGTCCGGGGCGCCAGCATTTCCGTGGCGGCGGTGAATTCCATGTTGGAGTTGGATGTGAATGGCGAGCATGTGGATGGCGCCGTCATGTTGAAGGCGGGGGATTCCGTGGCGTTGGCGGGCTTTCCGGTGGACGTGGAATACATCGACATAGCCGAGAAGCATGCGCCGGTGGTGTTGTCCGCCGAGGAGGTGAGCCTCCACAACCGGAATCGCCGCCGCGAGCGCCAGACCTCCCATATCATCACCCTCTGTTTCCTGGGGGCCTTTATTCTCTTCCTGCTCGCCCTCGGGTGGATGGCGATGCGGTGGCTCCCGGGAGCCCGTTAACCCAGAACCCCCTCTCTCCCTCCTTCTTCGACCGCATTTCGGCGCCCCGCGCGCCGCCTCTGCGGTCCGCAGCACGCGGCACTATGGAAAAACTCGAAGAACTGCTATCCAAGGGGAATCTGGCGGAGATCCAGCGGACTCTCCGGGAGATGAACCCGGTGGACATCGCCAACGAGATGGGCGAGATGGACACCGCGGACATGATCCGTGTCTTCCGTCTGATGAACAAGGACCTGGCGGCCGAGGTATTCGCCTATTTGGACGCCAACGACCACAACGCCATTGCGCGTCAGCTGACCAGTGAGGAGGCGCGTCTCCTGGTGGAGGAGATGTATTTGGACGACGCGGTGGACTTCCTGGACGAATTGCCCAGCGACATGGTCCGCAACATTTTGGCGAAGGCGGATCCCGAGACCCGCAAGCTCATCAACATCTTCCTGAAGTATCCCGACAACTCCGCCGGCAGCCTGATGACCGTGGAGTTCGTTCGGCTCTTCGAGACCCAGACCTGCCGCGAGGCAATCGCCTACATCCGCTCCTCCGGCATCGAGAAGGAGACCATCTACACCTGCTATGTGGTCGACGCCTCTACCCACCTGACCGGAATCGTCTCCCTCCGCGAGATCCTGACCAGCAAGGACGATACGCTCATCCGCGACATCATGAGCACCGATTTCGTCTACGCCACCACCACCGAGGACCAGGAGCTGGTGGCGCAGGACTTCAAGAAATACGACCTGATCGCCATGCCCGTGCTGGACTTGGAGTCCCGCATCGTGGGCATCATCACCGTCGACGACATCATCGACGTCATCGAAGACGAGCAGACCGAGGACTTGGAGCGTTTGGCGGGTATGCAGCACGCGGAGAAGGGGTATTTGGACTCCTCCGTGTGGGAGCTGGCCAAGAACCGCATTTTGTGGCTGTTGATCCTGATGGTCTCGGCCACCTTCACCGCCAGCCTCATCAACCACTACACCGTCCTGCTGAGCCACATGGTCATGCTCACCGCCTTCATCCCCATGCTCATGGACACGGGCGGAAACTCCGGCAATCAGTCCAGCACCCTGATGGTGCGTGGTCTGGCCATGGGCGAGGTGGAGTTGAAGGACTGGCTGAAGGTCTTCTGGAAGGAGTTGCGCGTGGGCCTCTTGTGCGCCGGCATCCTTGCGGCGGTGAATTTCCTGCGCATTGCGATTTTCCGGCAGGCCACCTGGCAGGTGAACCTGGTGGTGAACCTGACCCTCTTCATGGCGGTGGTGGTGGCGAAGGTGCTGGGAGCCGCGCTGCCCATTGGCGCGAAGGTCTGCCGACTGGATCCCGCCCTCATGGCGAGCCCCATCCTCACCACCGTGGTGGACCTCTTTACCCTGCTGATCTACTTCAGCATCGCCACGCACCTGCTGCCCCACATCATGTGACGGCGCCCACGAAGATGCTTACCGTTCCCGCATTCATCGACATCCACGTGCACCTGAGGGAGCCCGGGCAGACCCACAAGGGCGACATCGACCACGAGACCCGCGCCGCTGTCGCCGGCGGCTTCCGTACCATCCTGGCGATGCCGAATACCCTGCCGCCGCCCGACTCCCCCCAGCGGCTCCAGGAATTCCGGGAGCTCTTTGACCGCAAGGCGCACTGCCGCGTGCTCCTCTGCGGCTGCATGACCCAGGACCGCGCGGGGAAGGCGCCCACCGATGCGCAGGCGCTGAAGGACGCCGGCGCGGTGGCGCTCTCCGACGACGGCTCCACCACCCAGGACCCCGGCGTCATGCGGGAAGTGGCCTTCCGCGCCGCCGCCGCAGGCATTCCGCTGGTCGACCACTGCGAAGACCCCGCTTCCACGCGCGAGGGCGAGATCCGCATGGTGGAGCGCGACATCCAGCTTTCCGCCGACACCGGCGCACAGTACCATCTGCAGCATCTCTCTTGCCGCGAGGCAGTCGCACTGTTGGCGCAGGCCATCCGGGATGGCCTCCCCGTCTCTGGCGAGGCCACGCCACATCACTTGGCCCTCACCCAGGAGGCCCTGGAGCGCTGGGGCGCAAACGCGAAGATGGCGCCGCCGCTGCGCACTGTTGCGGACCGCGCCGCCCTCCAGGAGGCGGTCGCCTCCGGCGTCATCGCCGTCATTGCCACCGACCACGCGCCGCACGCCCCCCAGGAGAAGGCGCTGCCCTTCGACCAGGCGCCCAATGGCATTTTGGGCTTGGAGAGTGCCTTCGCCGTCTGCAACCGCGTATTGGTGCACTCCGGCCTCATGACGCTGGAGGCGCTGCTGGAGCGGCTCACCACGGGACCCGCGCGGGTGCTGGGAATCCCGGTCCCCCAGGAGACTATCGCCATCGAGCCCGAGGGCGATTTTGTCCTCCCGGAACCCCGCCATTCCTACGCAAAGAACTCCCCCTGGACGGGATACCCGGGCTGGGGACGCGTCCTGGAGCCGTAGTGCTCTTGCCCGCCCCACGGGGTAGTGGGCGCTTTTCATCTTCATTTCATCATTCGAGCAATCTAGCCTGGCGAAGACGTCGAAACCACGGCGTCGGGTACCGGGCTTCAACAAAAAGGAACCAAAACAATGGCAAACGAGGAAAACGCCGAAACCCAGGCAGTGAACTCCACCGAGTTCATGAACAAGCTCACGTCCCTGTGCAAGCGTCGCGGGATCATCTTCCAGAGCAGCGAGATCTACGGTGGATTCAACGGATTCTGGGACTACGGCCCCAATGGCGCCCCGCTGAAGCGTGCGGTGGAGCGTGCCTGGTGGAAGTACATGATTGAGGACCGCGACAACGTGGTCGGTTTGGACTCCACGATCATCTGCCACCCCGAGGTCTGGCGGGCTTCTGGTCATGTGAGCCACTTCTCCGACCAGATGACCGACTGCCGCGTCTGCAAGAAGCGCTGGCGCGTGGACCAGCTGCCCGTGCCTGGCGAGTGCCCCCACTGCGGTAGCCACGACCTGACCGAGCCCCGCGAGTTCAACCTGATGATGCAGACCTACGTGGGACCCGTCTTCGACGAGGAGCACAAGGCGTATCTGCGCGCCGAGTCCTGCCAGCCCATCTTCGTGGACTTCAATACCATCCGCGTTGCCACCAGAAAGCAGCTGCCCTTCGGCATTGCCCAGACCGGAAAGGCCTTCCGCAACGAGATCAACCCCAGAAACTTCACCTTCCGCTCCCGCGAATTCATGCAGATGGAGATGGAGTTCTTCTGCGAGGACAGCGATTCCATGGACTGGTTCGACTACTGGATGAAGGAGCGCTGGAACTTCTACACCAAGATCCTCCGGATTCCCGAGAACAAGCTCCGCTGGCATTGGCACGAGAAGCTCGCCCACTACGCCAAGAAGGCCGTGGACATCGAGTTCCTCTTCCCCTTCGGCTGGGATGAGATCGAGGGCATCCACCACCGCAGCACCTGGGATATGTCCCAGCACGCGAAGTTCTCCGGCGACAAGGCGGCCTGCTCCGTCTTCAATCCCGAGACCAAGGAGGCCACCTTCCCCACCGTCGTGGAGACCTCCTGCGGACTGGACCGCATCTGCCTCATGCTGCTGTGCAACGCCTACGAGGAAGACACCGCCGCCACCAAGAAGGCCGACAAGGACGAGGATGTGCGCGTGGTCCTGCATCTGACTCCCCGCCTGGCGCCCGTGCAGGCCGCGGTGCTGCCCCTCTCCAAGAAGCTGGAGGCGCCCGCCAAGAAGATCCAGAGCGTCCTGCGGGAATTCGACATCCGCAGCGACTACGACGACACCGGCTCCATCGGAAAGCGCTACCGCCGACAGGACGAGATCGGCACGCCCTTCTGCGTGACCTACGATTTCGATTCCGAGAACGACCACGCGGTCACCGTGCGCGACCGCGACACCATGCAGCAGGAGCGCATCCTCATTGAGGAGCTGCCCGCCAAGCTGCTGTCCAAGATCCACGCCTAGTCGGCGTGACTGAGAGTCCCGGGGGGAGTCCGTGCGTTCGTGCATGCGGCTCCCTCCGGGCGTTGCTTTTTTCGTCCGTCGTCCCTCCCTTTTTCCCTCTCCGAACCGTCCGCCGCCCATGAAGAAGCTCATTCTGCCCCTGCTGCTGCCATTGCTCCTGGCAAATCTCTTCTTCGGCTACCAGCTCTATTGCCGGGAGACCCCCCAGGAGAATCGCCAGATGCTCCAGAAGCTGGATCTCTTCCTGGAGGTGATGCAGCAGGTGCGGGAGAATTACGTGGAACAGGACGAGGTGGACGTGGACCACCTCTTCGATGCCGCCATCAAGGGGATGGTCTATTCGCTGGATCCCTTCAGCGCCTTCATGACCCCCACGGAATTCCACCAATTCGAGCAGGAGGACTCCGATACCTTCGGCGGCGTGGGCGTGCAGATCCATATCCAGGAGGGCGTCCTCACGGTCTCTTCCGTGGTGCGCGACACCCCCGCCGCCCAGGCCGGGCTGCTCTCCGGCGACCAGATCCTGACCATTGACGGACAGGAGACCCGCGGGAAGTCCCTCAATGAAATCGTGAAGCTGTTGCGCGGCGAGCCGGGCACCACGGTGACCGTGGGCATTTTGCGTCCCGGCGAGGACGTGGCCGGCGGCGAGCCCCGCGAGGTGCCGCTGGTCCGCGCGGCGATTGAGAACCGCAGCGTCAACGACGTGCACATGGTGGCGGGCACCACCACCGGATTCCTGCGGATCGACGCCTTTATGGCGCCCACGGCCAAGCAGTTCCAGGAGTCGCTGAAGGAGCTCATGGACCAGGGCATGGAGAGCCTGATCATCGACTTGCGCGGCAATCCCGGGGGTCGCGTGGACATCAGCGTGGATATCCTCAGCTGCCTTTTGCCCAACGATACCATGGTGGCGAGCCTGGAGGGGCGCAATCCCCGCCTGAACAGCGTCTATGCCACACATCCCGCGGAATACTCCCTGCCGCCAGAAGTCCCCGTGGCGGTCCTGGGAGACCGCGGCACCGCCTCCGCCGCCGAAATCACCATCAGCTGCCTGCGAGACTACCACCGCGCGGTCTTCATCGGCGACCGCACCTTCGGGAAGGCGCTGGTGCAGGACGTGATGCCCCTGGAGGGCGGAAATGCCGTCAAGTTCACTGTCGCGAAATACTACACCCGCCTCCGGACCCCCATCCAGGGAAAGGGCATCCGGCCCGATATCCCCGATCCCCTCACTCGCGAGGACTACCGGAAGCTCTTCGCCCCCGACCGCAAGGAGGGCGACGACTCCATGGATCCCAATATCCAGACGGCGCTGAAGTTCTTTGCCGACGGCGCGCAGTGGCCCGTCTACGAGGGAAAGCCCGAGGGCGACTACGAGGATATCCTCCCGCAGTGGCAGCGCGAAAACGGCTTCTATAACCACATGGACGACTCCATGCCCATGGAGGAGTTCACGCACGAGGAACAACCGTCCACGACCCCCGGGGAGACTCCCGGGGAGACGGCGTCGCCGGAGACGACGCCCGCGCCGGAACCCGAAGAGCCCGCGGCGGAGTAGCGTTTTCCTTTTTTCTTCTTTCCGAGAATTTTTGCCTTTTAGAGGAGCTTTTGAGAGTCCATGAAGATTCGTGTTGTTGTGATGGGCGCCGCCGGGCGCATGGGCCGCATGCTGGTGTCGCAGGTCTGCGGGGATGACGCATTGGAGCTGGTGGGCGCCGTGGAGGCGGTGCAGTGTCCGTTCGTGGGGCAGGACGCCGGTCAGGTGGCGGGCATTGGCGGTGCCTGCGGCGTGGTCATCACGAGCGATCTCCGTGCGGCGCTCTCGAAGGCGGACTGCGTGATCGACTTCACCGCCGCGGCGGTGACGCGCCAGATGGCGCCGGTGGCCGCGGAGTTGGGCGTCTCCATGGTCATTGGCTCCACGGGCCTTACCGCCGAGGACCAGTCGATGCTGGCGGACTTGGCAGCGAAGGGCGCGCGGATTGTGCAGTCCCCGAATATGTCCGTGGGCGTGAATCTGCTCTTTGCGCTTTCCCGCAAGGTGGCGTCGCTCTTGGGCGAGGACTACGATATCGAGGTGGTGGAGATGCACCACAACCAGAAGAAGGACGCGCCCTCCGGCACCGCCGAAAAGCTGGGGCAGATCCTGGCGGAGGCGCGCGGCCTCTCCTACGAGAAGGATGTGCGGCATGGCCGCGTGGGAATGGTGGGGGCTCGCCCGAAGAACGAAATCGGAATGCACGCCCTCCGCGGCGGCGATGTGGTGGGCGACCACACGGTCATCTTCGCCACCAATGGCGAACGCATCGAGCTCACCCATAAGGCCTCTAGCCGACAGACCTTCGCCATCGGCGCCATTCGCGCCGTCAAATTCCTCGCTGGCGCAAAGCCCGGCAAGTACGATATGCAACAGGTGCTGGGACTGTAGGCGCAGTTCGCGCCTACAGTTGCCAATTTTGCATGGACGCTCCGCGGCGCGTGCTTCCCATCGGCGCGTGCTTGCCTAGCGCGAGTTTTGCCGGAAGATCTCCAAAGGACGGAGGGCTTGCCGCCCCCGAACCCCCGCCGAATTTCTTCCGCCTGCCGGCGGTACGGTACTGCCCCGTGCCCCCGAATTCCTTCCGCATCGCCCATGCGGCTACCCTAAGGGCATTCGGGGGGTGCGGGGGGCAGAGCCCCTCCGTCCTTTGGATATTTCGCCCAATAAAAACTCTTTCGCTTCCCCCATATAACCCCCGCCGAATTTCTTCCGCCTGCCGGCGGTACGGTACTGCCCCGTGCCCCCGAATTCCTTCCGCATCGCCCATGCGGCTACCCTAAGGGCATTCGGGGGGTGCGGGGGGCAGAGCCCCTCCGTCCTTTGGATATTTCGCCCAATAAAAACTCTTTCGCTTCCCCCATATAACCCCCGCCGAATTTCTTCCGCCTGCCGGCGGTACGGTACTGCCCCGTGCCCCCGAATTCCTTCCGCATCGCCCATGCGGCTACCCTAAGGGCATTCGGGGGGTGCGGGGGGCAGAGCCCCTCCGTCCTTTGGATATTTCGCCCAATAAAAACTCTTTCGCTTCCCCCATATAACCCCCGCCGAATTTCTTCCGCCTGC
>CAVDSU010000082.1:0-10058 GCA_963611685.1 bacterium | reverse complement strand
CTTCCTCCTTCCTCCTTCCTCCTTTTTTTCAATAATGTCTTCCCTCTGTGGCTTTGTATTGGCGGCGGGTTTCGGCAACCGGATGCGTCCTGCCACCCTGCTGCGTCCCAAGGCGCTATTGCCCTTCTGTGGCGTGGAATTGCTGTCGTTGGCGCTAGACGAGCTGCGTCAATTGCCGGAGATGGGGCGGCTATTGGTGAACTGTGCCTACCTTGGGGAGCAGGTCTCTGCGGCGTGCCGGGAGTATTCCCGAGAGCGTGGGATAGCGGTCCTTTGTTCTGAGGAGGGTCCCCGTCCGCTGAACCACGGTGGCGGCATTCGGAAGGGCATTCGCGAGCTTGCGCCGGACGCGGAGGAGATCCTGGTGCGGAATGTGGATGTGGTCCACGACTTTCCGCTGGCGGAGCTCCTGCGCTTCCACCATGCCTCCGGCGCCGACGCCACGCTGCTGTTAATTCCCGACAAGGGCGTGCGCAGCGTGGTGCTTTCCGAAACTGGCGAGATCCTGGATTTCCACAGTGGGAATGGCCAGGGATACACCTTTTCGGGGATCTACCTGCTGAAGCGGGAGATCCTGGATTTCCTTCCAGAGGCGGAGGAGGCCCCCAGCATCCTGGATGCCTTCCGGCGTGGTGCGAACGCCGGCCGGAAGATCCTGGGGCTAGTGGCGCCGAAGGAGTGTTTCTGGACGGACGTAGGCACCCCCGCAGAATACCTCCGCGCGCACCAGGAGGTCCTGGACTGCGTCATGGCGCACAATCCCACCCTGCGGAATGCCATAGAGGAGCAGAGCCTCCGACGGGATCTTTTGGGACGCCAGGGTGTGCAGTGCACCGGCGCCTTGGGGCTAGGGAGGGATCTCCGGATTCCTTCGGGCACGAAGCTCCACGATGTGGTGCTTTGGGACGGCGTGTCGTTGCCCCACCCGGGGCTCTATGCCTCGGGTATCCTCTGCGAGAGTCCCCGTGAGGTCCTTCCTGCCAGCAGCCCCCAGCGCCTCCCGGATTCCCGGATTGGCATGAGCGCCACCACGGAGGGCGTCCCCCGTGCGCAGGGTTCCGGCAGGCGATATCTCCCCCTCCTCAAGAACGGCGAAAAGACCGGCCTGCTCTGGAGCGCATACGATCTCTCCCGGCAGGAGAACTCCGCCTTCGTCGCCATCGACCAATTCCTGGCGGGTCTCGGCATTCCCGTGCCGGCGATCCGGATGCATCTCCCCGACGTGGGGGAGATCGTGCAGGAGGACCTGGGGCGACAGGAGCTCTCCGCCCTCCCCCGCGAGAAGCGTCTCGTCCTCATGCAAGAGCAGGTGATTCCCCAGGCGGCGCGTCTCCATGTTGCGGGCACCCGGGAGGCGCAGCGGAGCCCCCTGCCCCTCCAGCCGCCCTTTGCCCGAGAGACCTACCAATGGGAACGGGACTACTTCCGGAAGTATCTCCTCCAAGTCGTCCTGGACGCCGAGGACCTCTGGACGGACGGCGTCGCCGAGGAGTCCCGACGAGTCCGCGAGGCGCTGCTGGCGGGTCCCCAGACGCTCCTGCATCGGGACTTCCAGGGAGCGAATATCCTCGTGAAAGACGACCGATGCTACTGGATTGACTTCCAGGGGATGCGGATGGGCTCTCCCGCCTACGACCTTGCCTCCCTCCTCTACGACCCCTATACCGAATACTCTCCCGAAGAACGCGCCCTCTGCTGGAAACGATATCTCCTGGCCGTCCGGGAGGAAGGCGGCACCCCGCCCCCCGAAGACGCCCTCCCCATCGCCGCAATCCAGCGGCTCATGCAGGCACTGGGCGCCTACGGAAAGCTCTGGAAAGAGAACGGCCTCGAGTGGTACAAGCAACATATCCCCACCGGACTCCAACGTCTCCAAGAGGCCGCCAACGCCGCAAATCTCCCACACTTCCGGAATCTGGCGACGACAGCACTCCAGCGCCTGAATCCCCCAAAAGAAGGATACTGGTTATAACTACTTTGCAAGAGTGCTGAAGATACAAATCTTCCGAAGCGCAAGGCTTCCTGTTTCCTGCGAGAGGAGTGTGAAGGAGAGTTTCCAGGGGGGATTTTGGGGAGCGGGGACATCGAGGACGGGGCGTCCGTTTGCCAGGAGGAGCCACTGATCGCCTTGGGGGACGACGCGGAGTCCCCACGTGGACTCTCCGTGGGGTTCGCCCGCCAGGAGAGTCGTCTTTGAGAAGACTCCGCGGGGAGTGAGCATCGCGGGGATTTCCGTGGGATCCTCGGCGGGATTTTCCGGCTGGAAGCGAATTTGGAGCTCTGCCTGCCGGAGATTCGAGGTCACCTCGAAATAGAGTTCGAAGTCCTTTCCCGTGACGGTGCATGCCTCGCTGGGCGTCACCTGGACTCCGCCGGGGACTTCCTGTGTGGCAATTTTCTCCTGATGGAAGCAGAGGGCCATCCGGGAATTGATGGGGGGAATCTGCTCATACCACTGCTGGGAGACGGGGAGGTATTCCTCCTCCACGGGGCGCAGGGAATTGACATGGAGTGCCAGCAGCACCAGCGCCACCACCAGGATTGCCACGAATGCCAGCTGCGCCCCCAGAAAGAGCCTCCTGCGGAGCTTCTGGCTCCGCTGCGCCTGGGTGGCGGGATCGCAGACCTGGTCGAAGGCCTCCCGGAATGCCTGTGCGGTAGGGAAGCGGTTTTCGGGTTCCGAGGAGCACGCGCGCTCCATGAGGAACTGGTTCAGCTGCCGCAGGGCGCGGTCCTCCATGCGCTTTTCGGGGATGCGGGGGTATTCGCCCACGGGAAGGCCGGTGGCCATGGTATAGAGGATCTTTCCCAGGGCGTAGAGATCCATTTCGGGAGCGGCCTGCGTCATTCCCTCGGGGATATACGCCTGTGTGCCGATGAGGGTGCTGTCGGGCTTCCAGCGGCAGACCAGCCCGTAGTCCCCCAGCTTCAGGCGTCCCCGCACAAAATAGAGATTCCCGGGCTTCAGGTCCCGGTGGATGAGCCCGTGTGCATGGAGTGCCGCCACGCCCTCGAGGAGCTGGTGCATCCAATCCACCAGCGTCTCCATGGGAGGCGGGCCGTGTCGATCCAGCCAGGCGCCCAAGGTAGCGGCGGCGTAGTCGTCGGAGGAATAGGGGTCGTTCAGATTGTCGGCCAGCTCCATGGAGTAGCAGAGCGTGGGGCCGGCGGGGGAGATCTGGTGGATGGTGAGAAGGTGGTCGTCGCCATTTTGGAACTCCTCCAGGAAGGAGACCAGCCCCTGCCGCTCCCGCGCACGCCCCGACTCCGGCACATCCGGATTCAAGACCTTCACCGCCAACTCCCGATGCGCGGCATCCCGCCCCAAATAGACCGTCCCATACGCGCCGGCGCTAATGCGTCGAAGGGTCACCACGCCCTCCAGGAGGTGGGGCAGTGGCACCGTGGTATCCGGCGTTTGGAGATCGGGGGTGGGCATTCTGAAAATAAGTGCTGCGAGGAAATAGCGCGACTTTTGAATAATTTGGTCTTCCGCGCAGGAATCGTTTCCCCACGCGGGCTTTTTTCCGCCATTTCCCACCGGGCAGGCGCCCGGCTCTCAGCCTGCGGTAGCCGGGGGCTTCGGGAGAGTCATCGTCTTTTCCGCCTCCTTGAGGCACTCGCCGTATTCCTTCAGCTGCCGTCCAATGGCGCACTGCTCCTCCTGGTCCCGGCAGAGCGCCTCGTAGCGTTCCCGACAGGCGGAACAACCCTGCAAATGCCGACGACGGAGCCAACCGCGAATGCCGCGGCACTCCCCAAAGAGCATCTCCACCATCTGCTGTTCATCGAGATGAGACATCGTGCTATTCCTCCTCCAGCTGGGCGACCTTTCTGCGAATGGCGGCGATCACCTCCGTGACATCGTGGTAGACCGTGGCCAGAGAAGTCCCCTGCATGGCGGCCACCTTCTTGGGCGAGACTTGGTCCATGCGCACCGCAATGAATGCCTGGACCTGCCGGGGAGGCAATTCCCTGCGCACAACGGCGAAGGCCTCATGGACGAGAAAGAGCCGGTATTCCTTCTCCTGGGAGTCGTCTTGGCGCGGATCGGGGAAATCCGCCTCCCGTCCATCGGGGAGTTGTCCGGGCACCTCGCGTCGCCGGACGCGTTCCCGGAGCATGGTGAGCGCCTCGTTGGAGACGATCCGGCAGAAGTAGTCCCGAAAGCGCCCTTTCGCCGCGTCGAAGGCGAGGACCATCTTTCCTGCCAGACCCGTGCTGGAAAAACACTTCCCCATCACGCGGCTCAACAATTCCTCCTGCTCCGCAGGCGCAAAGCCGTATCGGCGCCCCCGCAAAAAGACCAGGACCTTGTAGCGGTCAAAGAATTTCTGCCAGGCATCGGGGTCATTCCGGCTCACGCCAGAAAGAAGAGTGCGGCTGGTGGCTTCGATCTCCATGAAATGCTCCCTTGACAACAGGAAAGGCCCTCCCCCGGCGAAATGCGCCGCAGGGGAAGGCCTGATGCGGGGTTTTCTCTACGCTAGCGGTAGATCACGGTGCCCGGCGTTGTCTGGACGGGCGTGTAGATCACCGCGGGCTGCGTCTTCTCAACCGGCTGCGTGTAGATCACGGCAGGCTGCGTCTGCTGGACCGGCTGCGTGTAGATCACGGTGGGCTGAGTGGCCTGGGCGGGCTGATTCACGATCACCGTGGGCTGCGTCGTCACAGCCGGGGTGGTGGTCACCACCGGCGGCGGCGGGGGATCCGCCAACACCCGAGTCGCAATGTCCAGGACACCCAGCGTGGCGCCGACAACCAACGCACCATTCCACCAGCCGCGGCTGGGACCATCGTGATGATGACGACCACCACCGACAGGACCACCATGGCCGGGACGACCCATCTCATGACGGGGGGCAGGACCACGGCCGGGACCACGGCCGCCAGGACCGCCAGGGCCGGGACGGCCCATCGCCGGAGTGGCCAGGAACGCGACGACCGCGAAAACCATGAGCATCTGAACGAATTTCTTCATCTGGATTCCTCCTTGCTGGAAACGTTATGCGGGAAACGAAACTCGGGAAAGACACGACCAAGAAGACCGAACTCCTCGGCCTCTTCACTTCTTAATACGCCGACCATCGCCGATTTTCTAACGGCTGTTTTAAAAATTTTGCGTTTTTTTGATTTTTCCCCAGGGGATTGGCGTTTTTTTTATTTCCGTGCTTCTTGGACGCGTCGATCCAGGTCATAGAGAGCGGCGTTCATGGCCTGTTTCATGAGTCGAGCGTATCCGGAGGCGTCATCTCCGATGCCGTAGTAGAGGAAGTGTGGGATTGTCTCGGAGCCCTCGTAGCGGTATTTCCAGAGAGTCTGGTTAGTCTCGCGGTCCAGGAGTTGGAGTGAGAAGACGAGGGAGTCATGAGAGACTGCGGTAGGGAACCCGGCGATCCAGAGGACAGGCGCTGCCAGATAGGTAATGCCGTAGGTGAGTCGTTCTGCCTGGTATTCGGTGGAGAAGAGTGTCCCGGTTATGACGTATCGTGTCTCCACCTGTTCCATGGATTCGGCGAACCGGGTCTCGCGGAAGAGTCCGGAGTGTTGGATGCTGGCGACGGTGGCCTCGGCCAATTCGCGGTCGAAGGAGCACCAGAAATTCCGGAGAGTCGCCAGGGAGGCGCCGTTTACTTCGGGGAATTGCCGTCCCTCCCAGGCGTATGGCATGAGGGGGATCCACCCCAATCGGAAGTCCCCCCGATTGGTCAGGAGAGCGACCTGTTCCTCGGTGGTGCCGTCGGAGGTGCGGGGTCCACGGCAGTCCTGGAAGGGCAGGACGGAGACAGGTGGCATGGGGACATGCTCGGCGGAGGCGTGGAACATGAGCCCCTCTGCGTGAGCGTAGTCGAACTTCGCGGAGGTCGCGCAGGAGGCGAGAGTCAGTGCCAAGAGCGCCAGGAGGAGTGTCGTGGCGAAGGCGGATTTCAGGGAGCGTGAGGGCATATTCGTGGGGAGGGAATCAGAAGAGCTCGCGGGGGGCGGCGAGGGCGTCGGCGAGAGCGACCCGGAGGGCGGCGCATCCGAATTGCGTCATGGCATTTCGGGCGTCCTGTGTGGTCTCGAAGTCCTTGAGGGGGCCGATGCGGTTTGTGAGGATTCGCTGGAAGGGTACCAGCCGGAGGGAGTGTGCGCCCTTCTTCCAAACCTGCAGCGTGCCGCCCACCTCCGCCACGTAGATTGGCGACGGCTGCCTTGCGCCGCCGTGCAGGGTTCGCGGGGGATTGTGTTTGGCGCTGCGGAGGCTCTGTCGACCGGGATTCACCTTATAGACATCCACGGTGAGCTGCACCAGCATGTCGGCTCCCAGGCGTTCCATGAGCGTCTGGGCGGACTCTCCGGAGAGATCGGAGAGGCTCTGTGCGCCGAATTCCCGCAGGAGCCTGGGGGCGTCGTCGCCCAGCCGCACCCGGAGATTCTGCTCCAGGAGGATCTGTCGCAGGGCGTCCTCGCTGGCGCGATAGACCTGCGGGGTCATGGCGGGCACCCGGGAATTCGTCGAGAGGACGGCGACCAGCGGCTGCCGTTCGCTCGCGGGGGCGGCCATCAGGGACACCGATGCTCCCAGGCAGAGCGTAAAAAGGAAGATGGAAAATTTATTTGCGGTCATAGCAGAGCTCCGTTCGTCTCCGATGCGCGTATCTCCAGGCGAAAGAAATGCCTTCCGGCGACAGTTTGTCGATGGTAATACGCGCGAGACGGCGGATTTTCCAGCGTTTTCCTGGAAAATTTAAATGTCCGCGGGGGAATTCGGGGCATTTTTTCGGGAAACATCTAACCAAAATCTAATTCAAGGCGAAACGAGAGACTCACACCGCCTCTTTATAGTACGCGCACTTTCTCTTCCCCCATGTATTCTTCCGCCATGCAGAATTCCCCCGAATCCCAGACCGCGAACCGCCAGTCCCACCCCGACCGCCAAGGCCTCTCCCCAGAGCAAGTCCTGGAGAGCCGTCGGCTCCACGGCGAGAACCTCCTGACGCCGCCGAAGCGCGAGGCCTGGTGGAAGCAGCTCCTGAAGAAATTCCAGGACCCCATCATCCGCATCCTCATGGTGGCGGCGGTGCTGGCGTGTCTGACGGGTCAGGCGGTGGAGGCCATCGGCATCCTGGTGGCGGTGGTCCTGGCCACGGTGCTGGGCTTCTTGAACGAGATGCAGGCGGAGAAGGAGTTCGATGTCCTGAACCAGGTCAACGAAGACACCCCGGTGAAGGTGATCCGCCAGGGCGGGCTGCGGGAGATTCCGCGCCGTGAGGTAGTGGTGGGCGACCTGGTGCTTTTGGACCAAGGCGAGGAGGTGCCCGCGGACCTGGAATTTCTGGAGACCACGGAGCTCTTGCTGGACCAGAGCCGCCTCACGGGCGAATCGGTGCCCGTGGAAAAGTGCACCCGCGAAGAGGCGCAGAGTTCCAAGAAGGGCGAGGAGACCTACCCTGCCTGGCAGGGCCTGAAGGGCACTCCGGTAGTGCAGGGGCATGCGCTGGGCGTCGTGACGGAAGTGGGCGCGCAGACGGAGCTTGGGCGCACGGCGCTGGCGGCCGCGGAGATCTCGAGTGAGCAGACGCCGCTGATGAAGCAGCTCTCCAAGCTCGCCGAGCAGATTGGCGCGGTGGGCATGGCGATTTCCGGGCTGGTCTTCCTGGTGTTGCTGGTGCACGCCGCGATTGTCGGGAACATCACGCAGAATGCGCACCAGTGGATTGCCACGGTGGTGATCCTGGTGGCGGGCGTATTCGCCCTGACGCCGGTGTGGTTCCCCAGCCTGCTGGCGGCCTTCGAGATGTTCCACCACCCCATCAAGGCGCCCCGCTGGCTCTCTTCGGAAAGCCACGCCTCCTGGCTGGCGCCCCTGGGCGGTGCGCTGGCGGTGTTGATCGTGGGACTGGGCGCCATGATCCTGACGGGCGCGCTCCCCGCCTCCCCCGCGCAGTGGCTCTCGGAATCCGCCATCAGCCACCTGATTTCCTTCTTCATGGTCACCGTGGCGCTCATCGTCATGGCAATGCCCGAGGGACTCCCCATGAGCGTCACCTTGGCGCTGGCGTATTCCATGCGGAAGATGATCGCCACCAACAACCTGGTGCGGCGCATGCACGCCTGCGAGACCATCGGCGCGGCGACCGTCATCTGCACCGACAAGACCGGCACCCTCACCCAGAACCAGATGCGGGTGCAGCACTTCGCCTTCCCGGAATCCAAGGCGGCGCTCCTGCAGCTGGCCATCGCCGCGAACTCCACCGCGGAGCTCTCCTTGCCCGAGGACGCCGAGCAGGGCGCCGAGCCCATCCCCCTGGGAAATCCCACCGAGGGCGCACTGCTGCTGTGGCTCCACCAGAAGGGCGTGGACTACCAGTCGCTGCGAAAGGGCTTCCGCTGCAATGCCGGCGACCAGTGGTCCTTCACCACCGAGCGAAAGTTCATGGCCACCCGGGGCTCCCATGACTCCCTGGGCGAGACCCCCTGGCTCTTCCTCAAGGGCGCGCCAGAGATCCTCCTGAAGCGCTGCGACCGCCGCATGACCGACGGAAACGACGCGACGCTCTCCGAAGCAGAAAAGGAGTCGCTCCTCCAGGAAATCCACCAGTGGCAGCTGCGCGGAATGCGCATCCTGGGCTTCGCCGGACGCCCCGCCCCCGACATGGCCTCCACTGACGAAAACGCCGTGGCGCAGGAGCTCATCTGGATGGGCTTCACGGCCATCGCCGATCCCGTGCGGCAGGAGGTCCCCCACGCGCTCTCCCAGTGCCGCAAGGCGGGCATCCGCGTGAAGATGGTCACGGGCGACAGCCCGGAGACCGCCCGCGAGATCGGCCGCCAGAGCCATCTTTGGAGCGAGGAGGAAGAGAAAGACGGCCTGCTGCTCACGGGTCCCGAGTTCCAGGCGCTCCCCGACGACGAAGCGCGGAAGGCGGCTAGCAAGTTGCGGATCATGGCACGTGCGCGTCCCAACGACAAGCTTCGGCTGGTGCAGTGCCTCCGCGACCAGAACGAAGTGGTGGCGGTCACGGGCGACGGCACCAACGACGCGCCGGCATTGAACCGTGCCGACGTGGGCATCGCGATGGGCAAGGCGGGCACCTCCGTTGCCAAGGAGGCCGCCGACATCATCCTGCTGGACGACTCCTTCCCCAGCATTGTGCAGGCAGTCCTCTGGGGCCGCTCCCTCTACCAGAACCTCCAGAAATTCCTGATCTTCCAGCTCACGGTGAATTTCGTGGCGCTGGCCATCGCGATCCTGGGGCCCCTCCTGGATCTGGAGATGCCCCTAACCGTCATCCAGGTGCTCTGGATCAACTTGATCATGGATACCTTCGCCGCCATCGCACTGGCCACCGATCCCCCCGACCCCGCCGTGCTGGAGGTGCCCCCCAGAGTCCCAGGGGCCTTCATCATCACCCCCGCCATGTGCAAGCAGATCCTCTTCACCGGACTGCCCTGCCTGGCGGTGCTCCTGGGATTCCTCTTCTACATGCAGACACATGGCCTGGAGATCCACGACAATTGGTCCGAGACCCCCCACGCCACTCAGCTCATGCTTACCCGATTCTTCTGCCTCTTCGTCTTCCTGCAGTTCTGGAATCTCTTCCGCGCGAAGTGCTGGGGAACGAAGGACGCCTTCTTCCTCCACGCGACCAATAACTCCGCGTTCCTCTGCATCGCGGCAATCATCCTCCTGGGACAGGTCGCCATCGTTACCTTCGGCGGACAAATCTTCCGAACCGTCCCCCTGCCCCCACAGGAGTGGTTCATCCTCCTGATCGCTACCTCGCTTATCCTGCTGCCAGAGGCATTCAAGCGCAAGCCCCACAGGGACTAACCAACGAGTACCTAGCAACTAGTGGCTAGCCTATAGGGCGCCTGCGGCGCTTCATTAGTACCTAGCAACTAGTGGCTAGTGGCTAGTCTATAAGGTGCCGCTGGCGCTCTTCCGCCCCGCTTGGGGCGGTACGGTGGCAGCGTTTGGGCCGTTCCGCGGTGCGTTCCTAGCCAATGCGCGTGCCTTTCCAAGGCGCATTTTCGCAGGAAGATCTCCAAAGGACGGAGGGCTGCCGCCCCCG
>CAVDSU010000081.1:0-10077 GCA_963611685.1 bacterium | reverse complement strand
CCCCCAGTCCTTTGGATACTCCCCCGCCTTCCGAATGGCGCGTTCCGCGGCGCCATTCCGCCTACCGGCGGTGCCATTGGCATCTCCCGCTTCGTGGCAATTTGGGGGCGCCGGCGCGTGCGCTGGGGGGAGCTTATCATTTCTCTTGCTTCAAGGTAGCATGCGTTGCGACGGGAGTGTTTTTGTAAGAATCAGGCGGAAATAGAGCAAAAGGTTATATTTTCGCCTGTTGACGAAAAGAGTAGAAGATAAGCAGGAGGGAGTATGAGAAGAGAAAGAAAATCTGAAGGCATTCAAATGGGGGCACCGATGTTTTTTGGACTTGCCTCTATCTATGAGCGTATGAAGGCGAGACGGGAGCATTTGCACGCGGAAAGAGAAAAACTTTCTGCTCAGGATGACCATGAAAGGATCCAGGGTGACTTTCTTGCCGTATTTAGCGATATTCGGAACGCATTTGAGACTGTGAAGCATGGAAAATAGACCGGTCATGCCTTCAAAGTCGGACAACGGCCCGGAAATCTTTGTGGCGCATCATGCGTCGGTCACATGGAATAGTCCGTTGCCGCCGGCGGGAGAGCTTCAGAAATTGAAGGAGGTGGTTCCCAATGCGCCGGAACGCATCCTTGCCATGGCGGAGAAGGAACAACAGGCACGCATTTCGGCACGGGAAAAGGAAATCGCAATCGATGCGGATGCCGTGGATTCGGAAAGACGATTGATTGAGGTAAATGCCGCAAATATTCGCTTTTGCTCTTTGCTTGCATTTCTAGCCGTCTGTCTTGTTTTGGCTGTGGTGGTCTTTGGTTTTGTGAAAGGAGAAGGCTTGGGGGGTGGTATCCTGGGCACTGGTGGATTATGTGCCATTGTTTGGGCGTTTAGGAGGGAGACCCGCATGTCTCGAAATGAGGTGTCTTCGGATAGGCAAGCAAAAAAATAGTGTGCCTGAATCCCTGTAAAGGGAAAACGCGTGCCTTTGCGAGTGCGTGTGTCCCCGCAGTTAGCAGTTAGCAAGCAAGAGTGGCCGCGGTGTGGAAATTGCGCACCAATTTGGGGCGCGGTGCCAGTGCCGCCGCTAAGCAAGGCGGCGGAAGAGCCGCGCAGCGACTATGCAGAATTGCTCATTGCTAATTGCTCCCTGCTAACTGGGCCGCTTCTGCGGCGCACCGTGCCCCCCTTCCTTTCGATATTTTCAAGATAGGCCGGGGTTGCAACAAAAAAGGGCCGCCCGTTAAATCGGGTGGCCCTTTGGCGTTTTTGGTGGGATTTATTGTTCTTCGCCGCGCCAGTCTCCGGCGAGGCGTTTTCCAGGGTCTTTTCCCCGTCGGAAGGCGGCGGGGGTCTTTTAGTCCTCCATTTCCTCCATGGAGAAGCAGACGGGTGGCTGCACCACATCGGCGTCCTGGCGGATTTCGTTGAGGGCGCCCTCCATGGCGGCGAGGGTGGTCTTTTCGGTGAGCATGAGCATGGGCACGGAGTCCTGCTGCATGTCCTGTTCCCGCTGGGTGACGGAGGCCAGGGAGATCCCGTGTCCGGCGAAGACGCCGGCGATGCGCGCCAAAACGCCGGCCTTGTTCTTGACCTGGCAGCGGGTGTAGAAGCGGCTGCGGATCTCGTCCTTTGTGGCCAGCTGGAGGGCGTCGTCATAGACGGGGAAGGGCGTCACGCGGCGGGTGCACTTATGGACCTTGTTGAGGGCCAGGTCCACCAGGTCGGCCACCACGGCGCTGGAGGTGGCGGCGCGTCCGGCGCCGCGGCCGTAATACATGGTGGAGCCCACGATGTCGCCCTTGACCCACAGCGCATTGAAGACGCTGGAGACATTTCCCAAGAGGGAGGACTTGGGGACCAGCGTGGGCTGGACGCCGAGCTGGATGCGGTCCGCGATCTTTCGGATGGTGGCCAGCAGCTTGATGCGGTATCCCAGCTGAGAGGCGTATTCAATGTCGGTGAGAGTCACATCCCGGATGCCCTGGACATTCACGTCGTCGAGGGTGAACCACTTCCCGTAGGCCAGCGACGCCAGGATGGCGGCCTTGTTGGCGGTGTCGTAGCCGTCCACGTCGGTGGAGGGATTCGCCTCCGCGTAGCCCGCCTTCTGGGCGGCCTGGAGGACCATGGCGAAATCGGCCTTCTCGTTCTCCATGCGGCTGAGGATGTAGTTGCAGGTGCCGTTGAGGATGCCGTAGACGACCTCCACGTGGTTGGCCACCAGGCCCTCGCGCAGCGCCTTGATGCAGGGGATTCCGCCGCCCACGGAGGCCTCGAAGTAGATCTCGGTGTGGTGTTCGTCGGCCAGCTGGAAGAGCTCCTTTCCGCAGAAGGCCAGGAGCGCCTTGTTGGCGGTGACCACCGGCTTGCCGCGCTTGAGCGCCTCGGAGACGAATTTGCGGGCGATGGTGGTGCCGCCCACCAGCTCCACGACCACATCCACGTCCTCGGAGTCGATGAGCGCCATGGCGTCGGGAATCAGCACGCCCGCGGGGAGCTTCACTCCGCGGTCGGTGGTGGTGTCCAAATCCGCCACGCGGGTCAGCTCCAGCTGCACGCCGGTGCGGCTGGCCATGAGGGGCGCATTCTTCAGGATGGTCTCCACCACGCCGGCACCCACGGTGCCGAAACCGATGACTCCGATGCGGATCTTTTCCATAAGGCAAGTCTTGGGGAAAGGGAAAACGGGAAAACGGGGAAAAGAAAGGGGGTTGTATGTGCGCCTAGTCCTTCTTCAGGATCTTCCGGTTGTGATCCTGGAAGAGGAGGACGGTGGGCTTGTGGGAGGCGGCCTCCTGGGCGTCGTAGATCCCGAAGGTCATGATGGTCACCAGATCGCCCGCCATGCCGCTGCGCGCGGCGGCGCCGTTGAGGCAGAAGACGCGGGAGCCCGCGGGTGCGGGGATGGCGTAGGTCTCGATGCGGCTGCCGTTGTTGTTGTTGACAATGAGGATCTTCTCGTAGGGGAGGATTCCCGCCATGTCCAGGCATTCCTGGTCAATGGCCATGCTGCCCTCATATTCCAGGTCGGCGGAGGTGACCTCCACACGGTGGAGCTTGGATTTCAGGAGCTGTACTTCCATGGGGTCGGAAGAGAAAAGGGGAAGAGAGAAAAAAGGGACGTCTCGGGAGAAAAAGAGACGCGGAGGGGAGAGGAGCCGGGAAGGCCTCTCCCCTCCGCCGTCAACGGAAAAAAGCCCGCTGCGATTCTTTCTTTTTAGGCGTTGGGCTTCTTGGCGTTGGCGTTGATGCGCAGCCGCAGGGCGTTCAGCTTGATGAAGCCGGTGGCGTCCTGCTGGTTGTAGACGTCGTCGGCCTCGAAGGTCACGACCTCCGGATCATAGAGGGTGTAGGGAGAACGGCGACCCACGATGTAGCAGTTGCCCTTGTAGAGCTTGCAGCGCACGTCGCCGGTGACGTTCTTCTGGCTCTCCGTGATGGCGGCCTGCAGGAACTCCCGCTCGGGGGAGAACCAGAAGCCGTTGTACACCATGTTGGAGTACTTGTCGATGAGGGAGTCACGGGCGCTCATGACCTCGCGGTCCATGGTGATGGACTCCATGGCGCGGTGCGCGTGGAAGAGGATGGTGCCTCCGGGAGTCTCGTAGACGCCGCGGTCCTTCATGCCAGTGAAACGGGTCTCCACGATGTCAATGCGGCCAATGCCGTGCTTGCCGCCCAGGCGGTTGAGCTCGCGCATCATGTTGGCGGGCGACAGCGCATTGCCGTTCAGCGCCACCGGGTTGCCCTTCTCGAAGGAGATGGTGATGTACTCGGGGGTGTTGGGGGCGTCTTCCACGGGAGTGGTCATGACATGGCACTCCTTCGGGGACTCCACCCAGGGATCCTCCAGCACGCCGCCCTCGAAGGAGATGTGCAACAGGTTGCGGTCCATGGAGTAGGGCTTCTTGGTGGAGACATTCACCGGAATCTTGTGCTCCTGGGCATACTGGATCAGGTCCGTGCGGCTCTTGAAGGTCCAGTCGGGAGAACGCCAGGGCGCAATGAACTTGATGGAGGGATTCAGCGCGTAGGCGGACAGCTCGAAGCGGATCTGGTCGTTGCCCTTGCCCGTGGCGCCGTGGCAGATGTACTCCGCGCCCTCTTCCTTCGCAACCTCAACCAGCCGCTTGGAGATCAGGGGACGCGCAATGGAGGTGCCCAGCAGATACATGTTCTCGTAGATGGCGTTCGCCTGGAACATCGGGAAGATGTAGTCCCGCGCAAACTCCTCCGTCAAATCCTCGACGTAGGACTTCTTCGCGCCGCAGGCAAGCGCCTTCTCGTTGACACCATCCAACTCCTCCGCCTGGCCTACGTCAGCACAGTACGTGATGACCTCAGCGTTGTACTTCTCTTGAAGCCAGGTCAGGATGCAGGAGGTGTCCAGACCGCCAGAATACGCCAGAATGACTCTCATGGTTGCTAAAACCCTATGTTACAGGATCCTCGGGTGAAAAAGCCCCCCGCGCCAAAAACGCAAAAAACGCCCCGGACACGAAAGGACGGGAAAACAGGACAAAAACGAAAAACAGCATAATATACCCCTGCCCCCACGGACGGGGAAGACACATCGGCTGGCGGGGAAAAAGCCCGCATGCGGGGGATGGCGGGAGGGGGGGGGAAGATTGCCATTTGGTAATCTCGCGGCAATTTTGGGGGAGGAGTATGTGGCTAGAGTAGAGACGTTGTCGGATTCGCGGGTGCGGTGGGCGGTTAGGACCGTGGCGCTTTTCGCGGATTCGGGGTCCTTTTCCGTGTTCTGTATTTTCTTCTCTAGTAATTGGTTATGAAGAATTCTCCTTCTTTGCATCGTCGGAACGCCTTCTTTTACCTTGTGCACTGGGTCCTCTTCCTGGGGGTGTTCCTGGGGTATTTTGTGCACCAGGGGTTGGGGAGTGGGATTTCTCCGAAGATCTGGCTCGGGATCACGCTGTTGGGGTATCCCGTGGCGTATTTGTTGCCGGGGGTGATAGGCTCCTGGCTCCTGGGGCGTTTTTTGCCGAAGGGCTGGGACAGTGTGGTTTCGCTGGTATGGGCGGTGCTTTGGACGACCGTCTGCGAGCTGTTGCTGGTGCTGGACTTGGTGATTTTGGTCAAATTCGGCTATCACATCAATGGTCTGGTGGTGAATTTGTTGATTACTCCGGGTGGTTTTGAGGCCATGGGCCTTGGGGCGGAGACGGTGATTCCGTCGGCAGTGGGGATTTTGCTTTGGGTGTGTGCCAATGGCTTCTTTGCCTGGAGGCTCCATCGGAAGAGTGTTTCTGGCGGTCTGGAGAGCCGTTTTTTCCGTGGCGTGTCCTGGGGGGCTCCCTGTGCGTGTCTGCTGGCGGTGGGGCTGGTGGTGTTGAGCATGTTCCTGCTGGGCGTGGCGGATTTCTATGGCACCAAGAACCTCCTGGCCATGAACAACACCTACCCCATCACCCTCTCCATGCGAGTCCGGAGCTTCCTGAAGGGCATTGGCTGCAAGGAGCCCGCCCGGGAAGACCGCCTCTTCCGCGGCGACGATCCCGACGAGGGCGCCACCCTCTGCTACCCCATCCATCCCATTCAGCGCGTGGCTCCCGAGAAGCCCATGAATATCCTTTGGCTCACCGCGGAGAGCCTCCGCGCGGACCACTTGAATCCCGAGACCATGCCCAATCTCTGGCGGCTGTCCCAGCAGGGCATCGCCTGCCGACAGCACTACAGCGGCGGACACGGCACCCGCCCCGCCATGTTCTCCATGTTCTATGGACTCTATGGCAGCAACTGGAATGCCTTCCTGAACACGCGGCGTCCGCCACTCTTCTTCGACTGGCTCCACGAGGACGGATACGACTTCCTGGTCCAGACCTCCGCGCGCTTCTCCTACCCCGAATTCGACCGCACGATCTTCGCCTCCATTCCCCAGGAGTGCATGACGGAATTCCGGGAGAAGGAGCCCTGGCGACGGGATGTGCAGGGCATCGACAGCATCCTGGCTTTCCTGGAGAAGCGCACCGACGACTCGCGACCCTTCTTTGCTTTCCATTTCTTCGAGGGCACTCACGCGCCCTATACCTTCGATGCGGAGCAGGCGCTGACTCCCGACTACCTGCCGGAGATCAACTACACCACGGTCTCTGCCGCGGACGCCGTCCGCGTCCGCAACCGCCAGGTGAATGCCGCCCACCAGGTGGATCTTCAGATTGGACGGCTGTTGGCGGCGCTGGAGGCCCGTCCGGAGCTCTACGCGCGGACGATTCTTGTGGTGACCGGCGACCACGGCGAGGAGTTCTACGAAAAGGGCCGCTTGGGCCACAACTCCACGTTTGTGGAGGAGCAGATCAAGGCGCCGCTGGTGATCCGGATTCCCGGCGTGGAACCCCGCGTGGTGGAACACCGCAGCCAGCATACCGATATCGTTCCCACGCTGGCGCCCTTCCTGGGCGTACAGAATCCGCCCTCCGACTACTCCGTGGGACAGAGCCTCCTGGATGACAACTACAACCGCGAGTTCTATATCGTCTGCGGCTGGAAGCTGGATGTCTTCGTCTGCCCCGAATACAAGTACATCCTGCCCATCGGCGCCGGAAAGAAGTACTACGGACGGAATCTCACTACCGGACAGGACGCGCCCTGCGACGACGAGAATGCGTTCCTGAAGAAGTACTCCCGCATGCTCGTCCAGGCAAATCAGGACATGCGGCGCTTTGTGCGGAGCGGAAAGTAGGCGCGGAGGAGAGAGCACTCATGGACGAGAAGCACGACGACAGTGCGCAGAAGGAGTGCCGCGAGCGCATCCCCGGCAAGAAGACGGGCCTCTCCCATCTCTTTGCGGCGACTTCCTATAGCTTCCAGGGACTGAAGGCCGCTTTCTGCGGCGAGGCCGCCTTCCGCCACGACCTGCTGCTGGCGGCCTTCCAGACAATCCTTGCCTTTGCGCTTCCGCTGAGCTGGGGAAACCGGATGGTTCTGGTGTGCCTGGGGCTGGTGCTGTTGGCCACGGAGCTCTTGAATTCAGGGCTGGAGGCCATTGTGGACTTGGTCTCTCCCCAGTGGAATCCGTTGGCCAAGCGCGCGAAGGACATGGGGAGCGCCGCGGTCTTCTGCATGCTGGCGGCACTGGGAGTCGCCTGGGCGATGACGCTGGCGGGACTCCTCCTGCCCGTCGCAAAATAGCGTCCCCCTCCGCGATATTCTTCTTTCCGCCTGTGGCGTCTATTCTTATTGCCGAGGCGGGGGGTGCGGGAGGATCACCAGGAAGGTGGTGCCTTTTCCGGGTTGGCTGAAGAGCTGTATGGTGCCGCCAAGGGATTCCGCCACCGCCTTGACCATGCTGAGCCCCAGGCCATTGCCGGGCTGGCTGCGGCTGGCGTCCGCGCGGTAGAAGCGCTGGAAGACCTTCTCTTGGTCCGCAGGCGCAATGCCGACGCCGTTGTCCTTCACGGAAAAGCGGATCATTCCGGAGCACTCCTCCAGAGTGAGGACGACCCGTCCGCCGGCGGGCGTGTATTTCAGGGCGTTGTCCAGGAGATTGGCGGCCATGCGCTCCCACTGTTTTGGCTGGCATTCGAAGACCACGGGGGGATCGGGCAACTGGAGATCCAGGGCGATCTTCCGGTCTTCGGCCAGGGTGGCGAAGGCCTCCGTCAGGCGCTTTAGCAGCGCATTGAGATCGGTGGGAGTGGCGGGAGAGTGATCCAGCCGCTTTTCCAGTCGGGTGATGTCCAGCATGGTCTGGAAGGTGCCGATGAGCTCGTCGCACTGCTCGGCGACCAGTGCGGGGAAGTCCTCGCCGCGGGTCTTCAGGAGCTCCAGCTCGGCTCTGGCGCGCATGCGGGTGAGGGGCGTCCTGAGATCGTGGGCGATGTCGTCGGTCACATTCTGGATCTCCTGCATGAACTTCTGGGTGTTGTCGGTCATGTAGTTGAAGGAGCGGATGAGCGACTGCATCTCCTCGGGCTCGCCACGGGTCTCCAGGCGCAGCGAGTAGTCGCCCTTCGCGATCTCTTCGGCGGCGGCGCCCACGCGGTACAGTCCGGCGGAGATCCTCCGCGCGAAGAATGCGGCGGCGATGACGAGGAGGGGCAGGGATCCCAGGAAGAGCAGCACGAAGAAGAAGAGGAGCTGCCGGAGGTTCTCCAGATGCTCCTGGACATTCTTGCCGATGACCAAATAGTTGCCGTCGTAGATCTTTCGGACGGTATAGATGATCCGCTGACCATTCCAGTCCAGGCGGTCTAGCCGTTGGGGAGGCGGGCCCTTCCGGAAGAGCTTCTGGAAGCCCTCCTGGTAGACGGCGTCGAAATCGGAGCGCGCGCCGATGTCGCCGTCGGCGTCCATGAGGAGCAGGAAGAGCTGGTTGACGCCCATGCCGTAGGATTCCTCGTTGAATTCGCGGTCCAGGTAGGGGAGGGCCTCCATGGGATCGCAGGGAGTCAGATTCTGGAGGGACTCCGTGTGGGTGTCGAAGACGGCATTGACGGGGGTGTCGCCCTGTAAAAGCGCCAGGTGATATTTTCCGGTGCCGGGCACCCAATAGGCCACTTGCGGGAGCAGGGGCGGGTCGCATTCGCGCAGTGCCTGTCGGCAGGCGGCGGGGAGCTTTTCCAGGGGGCAGGGCGCGCCGCCGGAGGGCTCCTCTCTCTGGCAGAGATACTCGTAGTGGAATTCGGTGGCGAAGGCATTCAGGTTCCCGCGGACCTCCGAAAAGAGGAATTGCCGTTGCGAGAGGAATGCCAGCGCCATGCTGGCCGCCATGAGCAACGCCGTGCAGCACACCAGATACTTGGCGGTCTGCAACTTCAGCGTGCCGCGCCAGGGGAGAAAATCAAGGCTCTTCCAGGACATAGCCGAAGCCTCGGATGGTCTTCAGGAGGCGGGGAGAGAAGTCCTTGTCGATCTTGTCCCGCAGATGGCAGATCCGGGAGTCCACCACGTTGGTGTGGGGGTCGAAGTTGTATTCCCACACGTGCTCCATGATGGTGGTTCTCGAGACCACGCGCCCACGGTTGCGCATCAGGAACTCCAAAAGCTGGAACTCCAGGGGCTGCAACAGGATGCGGGTGTCGCCACGATAGACCTTCCGACCCACTAGGTCCATGCGAAGGTCCGCTACGCGCAATTCCGTGGGCGCCGCCTCCGCGGTGCTCCGGCGCAACTGCGCCGCGGAACGAGCCAGTAGCTCCGTGAGGGAGAAGGGCTTGGTCTGATAGTCGTCAGCCCCGCACTCCAGCCCGCGGATCTTGTTCTCTTCCTCGCTGCGGGCACTCAGCATGATGATGGGGAAGGTCAGCTTCTCCTGCCGAAGCGTCCGCACCAGCTGGAAGCCGTCAATGCCGGGGAGCATGACGTCCACGATGGCCAGGTCGAAGCCCCCAGAACGCGCCTTCTCCAACCCCTCCGTGCCCGACAACGCGCAACACACCGCATACCCCGCCGACTCAAAGCCCGCTTTCATGAAATCCAAAATGGTGCGGTCGTCATCTACTAGCAATACACGCATGGGGATTCCGCCCCTCGCGGGGCACCATTATAAAAAAAAGGAGGAAGGAGGAGGGAGGAAGGAGGAAGTTTGGCCAGGGTTTCGCCAAGGCGAAACCCATCGCCGGGAAAACCCGGCGATTGCGACGTGCGGCGCCAAGTGCGCCGCAAATGGGCAAATGGGCAATGGGCAATGGGCACGCAGGCGCAAGGGCGCCATGGAGTGCGCCATTAGGAAGGCGGGGGAAGATCCAAAGGACTGGGGGCGCCGCCCCCCGCACCCCCTAGTTTTGGGGCAAGGTAGCGTAGGATATGCGGGGGAAAACGCTGCCGTGCCGCCGCAAGAGCTGCGGAAGAGCGCCTGCGGCGCCGCTTTAACCTACTCCCTACTCCCTTCTCCCTACTCCCTGCGGGCAATCGCCCGCAGGCTAGCCACTAACCTGCTAGGTACTAAGGCGGGGGCACGGGGGGCAGTGCCGTCGTAGTTTCCTTGCGGCGGAAGGATTTGCGCGCCAATTTGGGCGCGCTCGGCGCACGCCCACTGCAAAGTGGCCACACTTCCTCCTTCCTCCTTCCTCCTTCCTCCTTCCTCCTTCCTCCTTCCTCCTTTTTTTAGAATGCCCCCTTCGTCCT
>CAVDSU010000080.1:0-10123 GCA_963611685.1 bacterium | reverse complement strand
CCCCAAAGGACGGAGGGGCTTGCGCCCCCCGTACCCCCTGCGTATTTTTTCCCCGCCTACCGGCGGTACGGTGCCTGCATTTGGGGGGGGGCGTTCTGTGGCGTGTGCTTTTGCGGGCGCGTGGGCGCACGTTCTTTCTTTTGGGAAAGCAAAAACTAAGAGTTTTGCTTTCTATTTGTTTTTTTTGCGCTCTTTGGGGGGAGAAAATGCGAAAAGGCACGGGTGGTGTGCCCGTGCCTTTTTTTTGCGTGTGTATTGGATGGGGAATTAGAAGGGCCGGTAGGATTCGCCCTTGTCGAAGACGTCCAGTTTTTCGACCTTTTTGACGGCGGCGACGCACCAGTATGTAAGGGGTGTGAAGAGGATTTCGTAGCAGACCTTGAAGAGGTATTGTGCCAGGATCATCTGGAGGAGGACCTTGGTGGGGACGGTTCCGTAGAATGCGAGGGAGATGAAGAGAAGGGTATCGGCGGCCTCTCCCACGAGGGTGGAGAGGATGGTGCGGAGCCAGAGCATGCGTCCCTGGGTCTTCAGCTTCAGGCGCGAGAGGACGACGGCATTGGAGAATTCGCCCACCAGGTATCCCGCCAGGGACGCCAGGAGGAGTCGTGGGGTGACGGAGAGGACGGTCTGGTATGCCTCCTGGTTCTGCCAGAAGTCGGGGTGGGGCAGCGCCAAGGCCAGGAGGTATCCCGCCGACGCCAGGAAGTTGCAGGAGAAGCCGAGCCAGATCACGAGCTTGGTGCGACGGAAGCCATAGACCTCCGTGAAGATGTCGCCGAGGATGTACGCCAGGGGGAAAAGGACCACGGCGGCGGGGAGGGTGACGCCCCAGAAGGCCGTGAGCTTCCCCGCCACCAGGTTGGAGACGAGCAGGCAGGTGAGATAGAGCGCCGAGAGCGTCAGGAAGACGGGCGAGATGGGCTTGGGGGTGGTCTGCATGGGATATCGTGTTGGAAATTGTCAGATTTTGTCAATTTGTTAAAGATAACCCGTGAACCCGGTTCCGCTGCGTGGCGGAGGGGGTGTCGGTCGCGTTGTGTGGCGTTGTGGCGTGGGGACAAAAAAAGGCGGGGGGGCGACTCTTCGTGCCTTGCGTCGAGTCGTCCCCCCGCGGGGAATTGTGCTGTCGGTCTTTTTGGGGAGCCCCCGGAGTTTTTTCATGGGGGGGGCCGTCGTTGGCTTGTTGTGGAATCGAGGGTTTACTCGATGGTGATCTTCTTTGCTGCCTTGCCGGCTTTGGCGGGGACCTTGAAGGTCAGGACTCCGTCAGCCAGGGATGCCTTCAGCTGATCGGCATCGGCGTCCTCGGGCAGAGTGAAGAAGTACTCCACTTCGTTGGTGTAGGACTCGCCGTCGTCTTCGCCGGAGGTCTTGCCTTTGATGGCGATGCCGCCGTTTTGGAACTCCACGTCGAGGTTTTCGGCCTTCATGCCCGTGACTTCCGTGTGCAGCACATAGGAGCCGTCCTTGGTCTTGTGGAAGCCCTCCAGCTTCTGTGCGTTGTCGTTTCTGCTGGTGAAGAAGGGCATGACGGGGAATCCGAAGAACTCGGCGAAGGGATCGAAGGCGTGGTTGTTGGTGCGAGCCGGCTTGGTGTCCTGGGTGTTGTTCGCATTGACTTTGACTTCATTCATAGCTTATACCTCCTGAGTTTATGGTTGAACTCGAAAGCGCCTCCGCGAGGGAAGCAGGATGAAAAGTGTTGTCGTGGAGTGCGCTAGCCGATGGAGATTTTGCGGTTGGCGGCGGAGCCCTTGACGGGGACTCTCAGCGTGAGGACGCCGTCGTTGAGAGCGGCCTGGATCTTGTCGGCATCGGCGTCTTCGGGGAGGGGGAAGAATGCCTTGACTTCCTTGTGGAAGCCCTCTTCACTCTCCGGGGTCTTTCCCTGAACCAGCACCCCGCCGTCCCGGAACTCGATGTCCAGATTTTCAGCCTTGAGTCCGGGGACTTCCAAGTGGAGGAAGTATCCGCCTTTCTTGGACTTCCGGAAGCCATTCCGGATTTCCTGGTGGGCGGGACGTGAGGCATGGGAGAAGAGAGGAACCACGGGCATGCCGAAGAAATCGGCGGCGGCCTGGTCGAGCTGCTTGTCGCTGGCGGTCTCAAAGGGATAATCAAGGAAGTATCTCATGGTTCTTGTTCCTCCTATTCAAGGGTGGGGGTGATTCTGAAAAAAATGATCGCCGAAGAGGTCACCCGGGATTCCCCGGGGCTTCTTCGGCAACAGTTCTGAGAAAAGCAGAGGGCGTGCCAAATTCCCCCAGGAAAAGTCCGAGGATTCCCCAGAAAAACGCTTGCGGATTTCTGACGCGAAAAGCGCGACACGGGGACGCGGATTGCGCCCACCGTGCGCACTGCGCCCACTGTGCGCTAGCTAGGAGGTCGTGGGGAGTTGGTCCTTCCCAGACAGCAAAAAGGCCGCTCGGGTGTGGGATCCGGGCGGCCTTTTGTGGGGATTTTTATGGGGGGGGCTGTGGTGGGTTATTCCACGAGGGTGTAGGGCATTCCCTGGGGGACTGTGAGTTGGGTCTTTTTGCCCTTTTGTGCGAGGAGGGTGATATTGCCTTTAGGGGTAGGGCAGGTGACGGCGAGGAAGTCGAGGTCGCAGAGATTGGGTGCGATCTGGACGCCGTTTTGGTATCCGTCGCCGACGGGGGTGATTCCGGCGATGTTTTCGATGAGCCAAGCGGCGGGGGAGGCCCCCCATCCGTGGCAGAGGCTATTTCGCAGTCCCTGGAAGCATCCGCGTCCGCAGGTCAGGTGGATGTCGGTCTTTCCCTCCTGGGGCATTTGGTCGATGGGGGTGGCGTTGACTTCCCAGGGCATGTCGTACTGTTCCCAGATGGTGCGGGCGCCCAGGTGGAGCATTCCGCCGTAGTATTTTCGGAGGAGAGCCAGTCCTTCGGCGGTCTTGTTGGCCAGGGAGTAGGTCCGCAGGAAGTTGTCGAAATGGAAGGGTGACCAGCCGTCTTCGGGATCCTGGAGGAGTCGCTCGAGGGCCTGTGTGGGGGTGACGAGTCCGGTGAGGGCGCCCCACGCGTAGACGGACTTCGGGGCGCCGGGCTCCAGGTGGATGGCATTCCGGAGGGAGTCCTCTGTTTTCTGGCAGCGCAGGAGCAGTTCGTTTTCCTGGAGGAGTCCGGCGAGTTCGCGGCAGGCGATGACGGCGGCCAGGTAGAGTGGTCCGTAGGCGTTCTTGGGGCAGCCCTCGGGGGTCGCCCAGTCCACAATGGTCTCCTGGAGGACGCTGTCGGGATCCTTCTCGTAGGTCTGGAGCATTTCGTTGGCGAAGAAGTGCAGATTGTCGCGCTGCGTCAGGAGGAAATCCGTGTCGCGGTAGAAGCGGTGGTATTCGCGCAGGGCGAGGAACCAGTATGCGGTATAGGAGACGATTCCGTTGAAGGTGCGGTTTCGTCGTCCCTCCACATTGAGGAATTCCAGGCTTTCGGGGATGGCGTCGTGGCTTGGGAAGAGTACTCCGCAGGCGCGGATTTCGTTATAGAGATCGCCCATCCAGACGAGGCGGTCGCGCTTGGTGCCGTCCAGGAGCAGGGGCGAGATGCATTTTTCCAGCGTGACTGCGCAGGCCTCGAAGATTTGGTTCAGGAGGGGATCGCTGCACTGGAAGGAGCCCACGCGCTTTGCGGGGTGGATCCATGCCTCGGCGGAGCATTCCCGGAGATTCAGCAGTGCCTTGGGATCGCCCTCCAGGTTCTCCAGGCGCAGGAAGCGGAAGCCGGCATTGCCGATGCGGCTGATGCCCATGTGGGAGAGCGTGAGCTCCATTTCGTGCATGGAGTGGTCGTTGTTGGGGGTATGTAGGACCTCGCTGACCGATTCGCCCAGGCGCACCAGGACCTTCGCTGGTCCGAAGCCATCATATCCCCGGGAGACGCGGATGCCCTGGAGGGGAAGGGGCGTGTCGTATTCCAGGATCACCGCGCCGCCGGGAGGCAGCTGCATGCCCGGATCCCGCCAGATGGTGGCGGTTTCGCCTGCGGTCTCGAGGAGCCGTGCGGCGTCCTTGACCTGTGGGGACTGCCAGACCACGCGGCTGGGGGCCACATAGCATACGGAGCGCTTTTCGTGGAAGATGACGGACATGGTGGAATCCTGTGTGTGGGGAAGAGAGAGTAAAGGCGGGTATGGGGGAGGCGTGTGCGGGGTAATGTATTGCGCCTGGGGTCTCGGGCGTTTTGGGGCAACAAAAAACGGGCGCCCGTGGGAGGAGAATCTCTTTTCGGGCGTCCGTTTCTGTTTGCGCTAGAGTGCGCGATGCCGTGTCAGGCTAGGCGTTCTTCTGGAACTCCTTCATGATGTCGATGAGGCGCTGGACGCCTTCCACGGGGACCGCGTTGTAGATGGAGGCACGGCAGCCGCCCACCTTGCGGTGGCCCTTCAGGCCCACCAGGCCATTGCTCTTGGCGAAGGCGATGAAGGCCTTCTCCTGGTCCTCGGTGGGCAGGCGGAAGCAGACATTCATGCGGCTACGGGTGGCGGGCGCCGCGGTGGCGCGGTAGAAGCCGGAGTTGTCGATGAAGTCGTAGAGCGCCTTCGCCTTCTCGATGTTGCGGGCCTCGATGGCCTCCAGGCCGCCCTGCTCGATCACCCAGTCCGTGACCAGCCGGTTGATGTAGATCGCGAAGGTGGGCGGGGTGTTGAAGAGGCTCTTTCCGTCGATGTGGGTGGTGTAGCGCAGCATGGTGGGGATATTCTTTCCCACGCGCTCGGCCAGGTCCTTGCGGAGGATGACCAGGGTCAGTCCGGCAGGGCCGATGTTCTTCTGGGCGCCGGCGAAGATGAGGGCGAACTTGGAGACGTCGATCTTGCGGCTGAGGATGTCGGAGGACATGTCGGCCACCAGGGGCACATTGCCGGTCTCGGGGAAGTCGAAGTATTCGGTGCCGTAGATGGTGTTGTTGGAGCAGATGCCGAAGTATGCCCAATCCTGGTCGATCTTCCAGTCCTTGACGCCCTGGATCTCGTTGTAGTTGATGGCGGCGCCGTCAAAGACCACCTGCTTGGGCAGGCCCAGGATGTCCAGCTCCTTGATGGCCTTGTGGGCCCAGACGCCGGTGTCGGCGTAGCCGATGGTCTTGCCGGGAACCTGCAGGTTCATGGGGACCATGGCGAACTGGAGGGAGGCACCGCCCTGGAGGAAGAGCACCTCGTAGTTCTCGGGGATGTTCAGAAGTTTCCGGAGATTCGCCTCCGCCGCCTGGATGATCTCGTCGAAGGCCGCCGCACGGTGGGACTCCTCGATGATGCTGTAGCCACAGCCGCGGTAGTCGGCAAATTCGGCCTGGGCCTTCAGGATGACGGGACGGGGTAGCGCAGCGGGACCTGCGTTGAAGTTAAACACTTGCATGTCGTTTTTTCCTTCTGTTGCGTCCGCGGGGCGGTCTTAATTCGGGGGTCGACGCCATGCCGACCCGCCGCATTTGATTTCGTCTACCTTTCCGCAGGACAGTACGCGCTAATATAGCCTCTCCTAGGGAGACGATATCCCCATGCGCGCCTGCGGGCAAAAGGACTATCACAGGGGAAAAACGGTAACGCCTCTTGTCTTTCCTCCGTCCCATCCCTAGGAATCCTCGTTTTGGATCCAGTCCAGGACGGTTCCGCCGGATTGTGGGTAGTATGGGGAGACGAGGATATTTCGGTTTCGTTCTCTTATGACGCGGAATTCCCGGACCATGAAGGGCGCCTGGTGGTGGAGGTCATAGAGCTGGGAATCGAGGGGGGGAGTAGGGAAGAAGGGGTAGAGTTGGCGGAGGATCTTGAGTCGTTTTTCCTGGGGGATTTCGTATTCCTGTGCCTCGGGGCCGCGTGCCATGGGGAGAGGATGGAGGGGGAAGGGCAGGGGCGGCTCGGGGTTCAGGATGAGGCAGAGGAGGTCCTTTTCGGGGATGCTCATTTCACCGGGGGCGGGGGGATAGCTTTCGCCGGCGTTGCTGGTGTCTGGCGCCTCGAAGAAGAAGGAGGGCTCGGAGGCGTCCTCCGGATGGAACCTCGGGAGATCGCGGGAGAGAACGCGCACATCCGTTCGGAGGTGGAGACGGGGTTGACGGGGACGACGACTCTGGTGGCTTCTACTGGCATCTGCCGCACACATGGTTTGCTGCACTCCTACACTACAAGGGACTTCGTGAGTTCGGCGCCGGCACTTCCGGAGCACAGAGCCTATTGTAGATGCGGCAGGAGTGTTTGCAATATGCTATAAGTCATTCCGGGGCAATATCATATAGAATCATAGAGAGTTCTCTTCCTTCAGAATTCTCCCGGACTTTCCCGAAATTCGCGCCTTCCTTCCGGAAAGCAAAAAAGCCAACCCCGGGATGGGATTGGTTTTTTCTGTGGAAAGGGGATGGTACCGGAGGTGGGAATCGAACCCACAAGGTGTTGCCACCGCCAGATTTTGAGTCTAGTGCGTCTGCCAATTCCGCCACTCCGGCCTGGGTGAAAGGAAAGCGTTTTACTATATTTCCAAATAGGGGGATTTCAATTGTGTGGGGGATGGTTATTGGAAGAGTTTTCTTAGTGGCGTCCGGATTTCCCAGTGGTGGTCTTTTGGGGTGCCGGAGAGTTGTGCCTCGAAGACCCAGGAGATTGGTCGGAGGATCCATGACACGAAGCTGACGGACTTGAGGAGTTGGCTAGAGATTTGGAAGTCCATCTGCTTGTTATCCAATCGGAAGACTCCCTCGCCCGCGAGTGCGATAAAGGATCCATCGGTGCGGATGTTTTCGAAGGAGATTGCGGCGTCGTGGCACTGGAAATCGGCATCGAGGGTAGAGATTTTGCCGAGGGATGCGATTCTATCCTTAGAGAAGAGCTTGAAGGTGCCGCGGGAGAGGATTCGTCCCAGTGTCGTGAGGGTCGGGATTCGCCAGAGATCCATATCGTAGAGATGGAGTTTTCCGTCGCCTTCCAGGTAGATGGGGAGTCCGGCCCAGTCCTTGAGGACTCGGAAGTGTCCCTCGACATTCATTTTTCCGGGGAGCTTTCCCTCGGCATACTTTTTTTCTTCGGGAGTCTGTGGGGGATCCACCAGCTTTCCCTTTGCGAAATCCTGTATGTGGACCAGGGGGATATTTTTGGCGACGGCCAGGACCTCGCCCTGGTTTTGGGAAAAATCGTAGACTCCGGTGGTGGCGAGATCCCCCTGGAAGAAGTGTGCGGTAGGGAAGTCCCAGGTCATGACATTGTTGTCGAAGCGCCATTTTCCCTGGAGGTTCTGGAGTTGTGCGTGTCGGTATTGGAGGAGTGGGGTTTCCAGGGTGCCGTCCAGGGAGAGGGAGAAGAATTCGTCGTCGTGGAAGCGGACGAGGCACTGCAGGTTAGCCGTGGGATCGAGTTTGAAGAGCGCCAGTTTTTTTTGCAGTTTTGGGAATGCGTGTGCGAGGGTATCGAGGAGTGGGAATGCCCCGGCGGTTTTCTTTAGGCGAAAGGATCCGAAGACCCCGCGTTGGAAGGTGAGTTTTCCCTCGCCCTGGATGCCGTCCTCGGGGGTGTCGGCGGTGTTGGCCAAGTGGATGTTCGAGAACGAGACTCCCTCTTCGGGGAGTCGGACGCGGAGGGTGGTAGCGAATTCTCCCAGGGGCATTCCCTGGTAGGAGAAATTCCGTGCGTTGACCGTGCCGTTTAGGGAGAAGTCCCAGAGATTTCCGGAATATTGTCGATATCGGAGAAAGGAGATATCCAGGAGGCAGCCATCTGCGGCGCTTTCGGGTGACCACTGGAAGTTGTCCCAGACCTTTCCGAAGAACTTGACCACCTTGGGGGCGTGGAGGAGATTTTTGACGTGTGCGGGTGGTCCCTGGATGCGGAGGTTATTGAAGGTGAGTTGAAAGGGATCGAAGCGGATCGTGAGGTCACCGGAGAGTGTGGCGGGGCTGTTTTGGAGCTTTCCGGCGAGGTGAGAGAAGAGGATCTGGTCTTCCTGGAGGGTGACTTGTGCGTCAAGGGCGGTGAAATCCGTGTCGCTGAGGCGCATTTGCGGCAGATGGAGAGTGCCGCGTGCCTGCCAGGCGTGCTCTTCCTTTTCCCAGCCGTCCTTGGGGGCCTTGAAGGAGAGTGGTGGCAGGTGGAAATCCAGGCGTGCGGGCTGGTTTGCGTCGAGGCACTGGAACCAGGCGAGTGCCATGTCCTTTTTCAGGTCCAGGGGTTCCTTGAGGAGGGCGTAGAGGAGTTCTGGGCGAAAGGAGAGGTGTCCGTCCGCGAGTTCGAGGGTAGAGGCGTCGTCGGTGAGGAGGACAGCCACGGCGGCGTCCAGGACCTGGCTGTCGTCGTTGGCCAGGGTGGTGGTGGCGTGGATGGCCAGGGGGTCCTGGCTGTTCGTGGGGAGGGTGGTGTCTGCCTGGAGGGAGAGCTGGTTGGGGAGGGCGCCGGGGACCTGCGCCTTTCCCTGGAGGGAGAGTCGGCCGCCGAGCATTTTCAGGAGGAGGGAGAGGTCCTTGAGCTTGAATTTGCCGAGAGAGCCCTGTGGCTGTGCGAGGGAGAGCACGCCGTCCCACTGCTTGGGATCCTGGAGGGGCGAGGGATTCAGGAGGAGTTTCAGGCGTGCCTGGGAGAAGGCCTCCAGGGGCGTCTTGTTGTTGTGGAGCAGATGGAGTCCGCGGGCGGTAGCGGGGAGGTTGATGGGGCCTTCCAGGCGTCCCTGGAGGGTCTTTGTGGGGAGTTCGAGTTGGAAGCTTCCGGCGAGGGGCTCCGCGGTGGGGGAGGGCTTGGTGAGATAGATCTTCAGGTTTTCCAGGGAGAGCGTGTTCTGGTGGAGTGCCAGTCGTCCTTCCAGGGCGTGGATGGTCAGATCCCGTGCCTTGAGGTCTTCGCACTGGAAGTCGAGGGTGGGCTCGGGGGCGCGGAAGTCCCAGGGGGTGACGGGGAGGGTTGCCTGGAGTTGGAGGGGCTTGGGGAATTCCAGGTCGGCGGGGAGAGTGTCTTCGGGGAGTGCCAGATACCGGAGGAGGGTCTTTGCGTGGAGTCGTGCGGAGGCCTGTCCCTGGATGGTGCCCTCGTGGAGGTCGACGAGGAGTTGGCAGAAGAGACTCTCTTCGGTGTCGTAGACAATGTGGAGGTCGTCCACGGTCAGGATGCGCTTCTGGAGGTGGAATTTTCCGTAGGCGCGGGAGACCTCGCGGTCGCGAATCAGGGCGTCGGCGATGCCCAGGTCGCCCTGGAGAGAGAGGGCATCGGGGGATTTCAGGGAGCCGGCGAGCGTCAGGCGGAGAGTGACCTCGCCTGCCTTGCTGGTCAGCAGACGCAGCTCCTTGCGGGCGCGCTCCAGGGCGGCATGGAGGCTCTGGCGGGTCTCCGCCAGGGGCGAGACGACCTCCACCACGGCGGGGGCGTCGTCTTCGTCAGGGGTGGCGTCTTTGGAGACGACATCGACGGCAGGGCTGTCGGGGGCCTCTTCCTCCGCTTGGGAGGCGGTGGTGGCAAGAACAGAGGAATTGGCGGTCTCTTCGGGGGCGAGCGGTGGCGGTTCCTCCTCTTGGCATGAGAATGCCTGGTCCAGGTCCTGGAGGTTCGCCTGGATGTTCAGGCGGATTCCGCAGAGGTCTCCCTGGAGATCCGCTAGGAGGGTATTTTGGGGAGTGAGCGTGGCGTCGCAGGAGAGATTGTCCAGCGAGAGGGGCGCGTCGGCGTCGAAGGGATTGATGTCGTGGGGGGCGGGGGTGTCCTCGGTCTCCAGCCGGAGGGCTGCCCCGGAGAAGGCGACCTTGCGGATGACGAATTTTCCGCGGAGGAGGGCGGCGGGCTGGAAGGCGAGGGTGCCGGTGGGGGCGTCCAGAGCCAGGGTGCCCTCCGCCAGGGGCATGCGAAGGCGCGCATCGGCCAATTCCAGTCCCCACAGGATGTTTCCGTGAATGGAGGGGATGGAACAGGAGATTCCCGAGGAGCCCAGGGAGTCCTCTAGCATTCTCCGGAACCACCGCGGATGTCCGAAGATGGAGGGGAGGGTGCAGAGCACCAGGTAGAGGATTACCGCCAGGGCAAAAAGACCCAGGATTCCCCGGAGGGAATACTTTCGGAGGGTTTGCCAGCGAGGGGAAGACATAAAAAAAGGAGGAAGGAGGAAGGAGGAAGGAGGAAGTTAGGCCAGGGTTTCGGCTCC
>CAVDSU010000079.1:0-10241 GCA_963611685.1 bacterium | reverse complement strand
CCGCGGTACCGTACCGCCCCGTCTGGGGCGGAAGGGCGCCTGCGGCACCGCATAAGCTAGCCACTAGCCACTAATGGCTAGCTACTAATTAGGGCGCACTCTGGCGCCCGCATGGCGCACGCGCCGGTAGATTCCGGCGCGGGGTTTCGGGGCACCCGAAACCCTGGCCAAACTTCCTCCTTCCTCCTTCCTCCCTCCTCCTTTTTCGGAAAAAAGGCGGAATTTTTCGCCTTTTTTCCTCCGGGCGACTTGCAAACCCCTCCGGCCGGGCTAAAGTAACCGCCACGCCGCCGAACGACGGCAGAATCTGGAGAGCCAGCGAGCCCTCCGCCGATCTTTGGAAATTGGACAGCGCAATGCGATGTGCGGGGCGTCCCGGTCCTTATGTGGCTTTCCGGGGCGTCTCCCAACTTTGAATGTAGAACCTGAATCAACAGGTCGAACCTCTTTCGAAAGAATGAGAATTTTTTCCATGGAGAGTTTGATCCTGGCTCAGAATGAACGCTGGCGGCATGGATTAGGCATGCAAGTCGGACGGGATGCAGCAATGCATCTAGTGGCGAAAGGGTGCGCAACACGTGAAGAACCCGCCCCCGGGTCCCGGATAAGCGCTGGAAACGGCGTCTAACACGGAATGAGGGGCGCCCGCCGCATGGCGGACGCCCGAAAGTTTACGCCTGGGGAAGGCTTCGCGTCCCATTAGCTAGTTGGCGGGGTAACGGCCCACCAAGGCTACGACGGGTAGGTGGTCTGAGAGGATGGTCACCCACACTGGGACTGAGACACTGCCCAGACTCCTACGGGAGGCTGCAGTCGAGAATCTTCCGCAATGGGGGCAACCCTGACGGAGCGATGCCGCGTGAGGGACGAAGGCCTTCGGGTCGTAAACCTCTGTCACCCGGGACGAACACAACGACGGTACCGGGAGAGGAAGCCACGGCTAACTACGTGCCAGCAGCCGCGGTAACACGTAGGTGGCGAGCGTTATTCGGATTCACTGGGCGTAAAGGGTCCGCAGGGGGCCCTCCAAGCCCGCCGTGAAATCCCGGGGCTCAACCCCGGGCGTGCGGCGGGGACTGGGGGGCTGGAGTGCGCGATGGGCAGACGGAACACCAGGTGTAGCGGTGGAATGCGTGGATATCTGGTGGAACACCGATGGCGAAGGCGGTCTGCTGGCGCGTCACTGACCCTCAGGGACGAAAGCGTGGGTAGCAAACAGGATTAGATACCCTGGTAGTCCACGCCGTAAACTGTGAGAACCAGATATGTCCGGGCCTACCCCGGGCGTGTCCAGGCTAACGCGATAAGTTCTCCGCCTGGGGACTACGGCCGCAAGGCTAAAACTCAAAGGAATTGACGGGGGCCCGCACAAGCGGTGGAGCATGTTGCTTAATTCGAGGCAACGCGAAGAACCTTACCCAGGTTTGACATGGAGAGGAATTCCGGTGAAAGCCGGGAGCCCTTCGGGGCCTTTCCACAGATGCTGCATGGCTGTCGTCAGCTCGTGCCGTGAGGTGTTCGGTTAAGTCCGGCAACGAGCGCAACCCGTGCCGCCAGTTACCATCGGTTGAAGCCGGGGACTCTGGCGGGACCGCCCGTGTCAAGCGGGAGGAAGGCGCGGATGACGTCAAGTCCGTATGGCTCTTACGCCTGGGGCTGCAAACGTGCTACAATGGCCGGTACAATGGGATGCGAGGCGGCGACGCCGAGCGGATCCCCAAAGCCGGCCCCAGTTCGGACTGCAGTCTGCAACTCGACTGCACGAAGTCGGAATCGCTAGTAAAGGGACATCAGCAACGGTCCCTTGAATACGTTCCCGGGCCTTGTACACACCGCCCGTCACATCATGGAAGCCAGCATCTACCGAAGCCGCCGCAAGGCGTCCAAGCAGGTGCCGGTGACTGGGATGAAGTCGTAACAAGGTAGCCGTAGGGGAACCTGCGGCTGGATCACCTCCTTTTCAAGGAGCAGGCCCCTCCACAATCGCGAGATTGGGGCAGGGAGCCAGGCAGGGCACAACGCATTGCGCTGTCCGCTTCCCGGAGATCGGGAAGGCGGAAAAAGAAAGAGGAATAGAGAGAACCGGGCGCATAGCTCAGTTGGTTAGAGCGCGTCTCTGATAAGGACGAGGTCCATGGTCCGAGTCCATGTGCGCCCACCAATCTCTCTGGCTTCTCGATTTCCGCCAGGCATTTTCCTGTCAGGAACGCAGCTTCCTGGCGAATCTCTTTGACAACCGGCCGCATGCATCCATCCTACACCAATTTTTCGGGTGCATGCGAGGAAAGATAGACTTCCAATTACAACAGAACCGAAGGCGCCCCCGTTTTTCCGTGGGGGCGCCCATCAAGGACTAATGCCCGCGCTCCTCTTGCCGGGGGGCGCGAGGCGAACGTGGTCGGACGCCGATTTAGGCGTCCAGACTCTACGGGCGCGCGGCGGATGCCTTGGCGGTGGCAGGCGAAGAAGGACGCGGCAAGCTGCGAAAAGCCCCGGGGAGACGCATGCGGTCTTTGATCCGGGGGTGTCCGAATGGGGCAACCCGATATCCCACAGGATATCGCCTCGACGAGAGGCGCGATACCCGGCGAAGTGAAACATCTCAGTAGCCGGAGGAACAGAAAGAAAACTCGATTCCGTCAGTAGCGGTGAGCGAAAGCGGAAGAGCCCAAACCCGGGGGCTTGCCCCCGGGGGTTGCGGGACCGGCACCAAGGTGCAGGGACGGCGAGCGGAAGCGCCTGGAAAGGCGCGCCATAGCGGGTGACAGCCCCCTCCGCGAAGCCCTCCCTGGCCGAGCCGTCATCCCAAGTAGGGCGGGACACGTGAAACCCCGTCTGAATCTGGAGGGCCCACCCTCCAAGGCTAAATACTAGCCACCGACCGATAGCGAACCAGTACCGTGAGGGAAAGGTGAAAAGAACCCCGTGAGGGGAGTGAAATAGAACCTGAAACCGCACGCCCTCAAGCTGCAGGAGCCCCGCGAGGGGTGACTGCGTGCCTTTTGCATAATGAGTCTGCGAGTTGTCCTCGCCGGCAAGGCCAAGGCCATGCCGGAGCCGAAGCGAAAGCGAGTGCGAACAGCGCGTCAAGTCGGCGGGGACAGACCCGAAGCTGGGTGATCTATCCACGGCCAGGCCGAACCCCCGGTGACACGGGGCGGAGGGCCGAACCAGTGCGTGTTGAAAAACGCTTGGATGAGCTGCGGATGGGAGCGAAAGACCAATCAAACCCAGTGATAGCTGGTTCTCTCCGAAATAGCTTTAGGGCTAGCCTCGGCCTTTGTCCCCGCGGGGGTAGAGCGACCGTTTGGCAGCGGGTCCCTGCCGGGATGCCAACGCCAGCCGAACTCCGAATACCGCGCGGGAGCCAGCCGGGAGTCAGACGTCGGGGGATAAGCTCCGTCGTCGAAAGGGGAACAGCCCAGACCGCCAGCCAAGGCCCCTAATCGTCCTCTTAGTGGATTGTAAGGATGTGGCGTCGCACTGACATCCAGGATGTTGGCTCAGAGGCAGCCACCATTTGAAGAGTGCGTAACAGCTCACTGGACGAGTGATGCCGCGCCGAAAATGATCGGGACTCAAGAGGGCAGCCGAAGCTGCGGAACCGCGCAAGCGGTTGGTAGGAGAGCGTCCCACGGGGGCCGAAGCCGTCCTGGAAAGGTCGGTGGACTCCGTGGGAGTGATCATGCAGACATGAGTAACGAAAAGGGCGGCGAGAATCCGCCCCACCGAAAGTCCAAGGTTTCCTGGGCCAGGTTCGTCCTCCCAGGGTCAGTCGGGTCCTAAGGCCAGGCCGAAAGGCGTAGCCGACGGGTTCCAGGTCAACATTCCTGGACCCCGCATGGACAGCGATGGCGTGACGCGGAAGGAAGGGTCCGCCGGCTGTCGGATCAGCCGGTCCAAGCGGGCAGGACGGGGGCGAGTCAAATGCCGCCCCCACCAGTCCGAGCCGTGACGGGGTCCCCCGGGTTCGCCCGGGGGGAAGGGGCCTGCACCATGCCGCCAAGAAAAGCGTCTAAGCGTTTTGACTCCATGCGGGTCCGTACCGCAAACCGACACAGGTGGACGGGTCGAATAGACCAAGGTGCGCGGGAGAAACCACGTTAAGGAACTCGGCAAACCAGCCCCGTAACTTCGGAAGAAGGGGCGCTCCCAGGGGTTCGGGGGACTTGCTTCCCCGTGCGCCCGGGAGCCGCAGTGAAGAGGCTCAGGCGACTGTTTAGCAAAAACACAGCACTCTGCCAAGCCGCAAGGCGACGTATAGGGTGTGACACGTGACCAATGCCGCAAGGTCAATCGGAAGGGTCAGCCGCAAGGCGAAGCCCGGATGTGAAGCCCCGGTGAATGTCGGCCGTAACTATAACGGTCCTAAGGTAGCGAAATTCCTTGTCGGGCAAGTTCCGACCTGCACGAATCGTGTAACGATCTGAGCGCTGTCTCAACGTGGATCCCGGTGAAGTTGTAGCTCCGGTGAAAATGCCGGATGCCCGCGGAAGGACGGAAAGACCCCATGAACCTTTACTGTTGCCTGGCATTGGCGGCTGGGCGGCCATGTGTAGCATAGGTGGGAGGCTTTGATGCCCCGGCGCCAGCCGGGGCGGAGCCGTCAGTGAAATACCACCCTTGGCCGTCCGGTCTCCTAACCGCGCGCCGTGAATCCGGCGCCGGGACCGCGCCAGGCGGTCAGTTTGACTGGGGCGGTTTCCTCCAAAAAGGTAACGGAGGAGTTCGAAGGTCGGCTCACCGCGTTTGGCAAGCGCGGGTACGAGCGCAAGGGCACAAGCCGGCCTCACTGCAAGACCGACGGGTCGAGCAGCCGCGAAAGCGGGACCTAGTGATCCAGCGGTGGAAAGTGGCATCGCCGTTGCTCATCGGACAAAAGGTACTCTGGGGATAACAGGCTGATCGCGCCCAAGCGTCCACAGCGACGGCGCGGTTTGGCACCTCGATGTCGGCTCATCACATCCTGGGGCTGAAGCAGGTCCCAAGGGTTCGGCTGTTCGCCGATTAAAGTGTTACGCGAGCTGGGTTCAAAACGTCGTGAGACAGTTTGGTCCTTATCCTCCGCGGGCGTAGGACGGTTGACGGGAGCGCCCCCTAGTACGAGAGGACCGGGGGCGGGTGACCTCTGGTGTTCCGGTTGTCGAGCCATCGGCATTGCCGGGTAGCCACGTCGCGAAGGGATAAGCGCTGAAGGCATCTAAGCGCCAAGCCCCCCCGAAGATTAGCCGTCCCGGACGCAAGTCCCTGAAGGCCGCGGGAAGAACACCCGCTTGACAGGGCGGACGTGCAAGCGCCGCGAGGCGTTCAGCGTATCGCTTCTGATAGGCCGTGAGGTCTGGACGCCGTCCGCCCGACTGGTTCCCCACAAGGGGAATCCCTCGGGCGGACGCAAAGAAAGCTCCAATCGACTGCGCAACAGTCCACGGTTCCTAGGAACCGAAGAAACCATCTTTCCTCCTTGGCCGGTTGTCGAACCCTTTTGGTTCGTGCCATTGGCGGGGGTGAAACACCCGTTCCCATCCCGAACACGGCCGTTAAGGCCCCCCGCGGCGATGATAGTGCGTTCAAGAGCGTGCGAAAGCAGCGCGGCGCGAACCTTTTTCTTGACCCGCTTCCCAGGCGAAACTGGGAGGCGGGCCTTTTTTTTGCGTGCGGGGCACGCAAAAAGCAAAAAAGGAGGAAGGAGGAAGTTTAGTACTTAGCCATTAGTGGTTAGTTGCTAGTTTATGCGGTGCCGCAGGCGCTTTCCGCCGCTACGGCGGCGGTACGGTGCCGCGGCGCGTGCCGCGGAAGAGCCGCGCAGCGACCTTATGAACTATTCACTAGCCACTAATTACTAGGTACTTGCGCCGCAACTGCGGCGCCTGGCGCCTGCGGCACCTTATGAACTATTCACTAGCCACTAATTGCTAGGTACTTGCGGCGCATTTGCGCCGCCTGGTGCCTGGCCTATCATGCGCCGAAGACCCCTATTCCCTATTCCCTATTCCCTACTCTATAGCTTGCCGGTGCGTATCCCCCTCCCGGAAGATTTCCCGGAGGAGGAATGCTAATACTGTTTAGCGATGGAGATCGATAGGGGAGAATGGAATTACATTGTGTTTTGTTACGGATTTTGGCATGATTTGTCTGTTTTTGTTTTTTGAAGGAGTTTGGCTGTTATGTCCTTTCACGAATTGAGTTTGCGTCTTGCGGACACGTTGGCTGGCGTCCGGATCATTCCGGTGTTGGCGTTTTCCTGTGTGGACGAGGCGTTGCGGCTGGGTGAGATCTTGGTGTCTGGCGGTTTGTGTGCTGCGGAGGTGACGTTCCGTACCGAGGCCGCGGAGGGTGCGATTCGTGCCATGGCGAAGTCGTATCCCCAGCTGTGCCTGGGGGCCGGGACTGTGCTGACTGTGGAGCAGTTGCATCGTGCCGTGGATGCCGGTGCGCAGTTTGCGGTGGCGCCTGGTTTGAATCCGAAGGTCGTGAGTGAGGCGTCGAAGATGGACTTTTCTTTTGCGCCGGGCATCTGCACTCCGTCGGAGGTGGAGGCCGCCTTGGATCTCGGCTGCGCAATGATGAAGTTCTTTCCTGCGGAGTCCGCAGGTGGGTTGAAGTATTTGAAGGCCATTTCCGCGCCGTACAAGCACCTGGGCGTGCGCTTCATGCCCACGGGAGGCGTCTCTTTGTCCAATGCGCCGGAGTATCTCTCCGAGAAGACGGTTGCCGCGGTGGGTGGCACCTGGCTGGCGAAGAGCGCGGACATGTCGGCGGGCAACTGGGATGCCATCCGCGAGAATGTCCGCCAGGCCGCCGAGCTCCTCAAGACCCTGTAGCCGAATCCCTTTTTCCGTCTCGTACACAAGGAGTTTCCTTCCATGTCTCTTCCGGTCTACAAATCCGCAGCGGAGTGCCGCTACGACATTCTGAGCCTAGGCGAAGTGATGCTCCGCCTGGATCCCGGCGAATCCCGCATCCATACCACCCGTACCTTCCAGGCCTGGGAGGGCGGCGGCGAATACAACGTGGCCCGCGGACTGCGCCGATGCTTCGGGCTGCGCGCCGGCGTGGTCACCGCCTTTGCCGACAACCCCGTGGGACGCCTGGTAGAGGACTTCATTCTCCAGGGCGGCGTGGATCCCTCGCTGATTCGCTGGGTGCCCTACGATGGCATCGGGCGCACTGTGCGCAATGGACTGAATTTCACCGAGCGCGGCTTTGGCATCCGGGGAGCGAAGGGGTGTTCCGACCGCGGAAATACTGCCGCCTCCCAGCTGAAAGCCGGCGATATCGACTGGGACTACATCTTCGGCACCCTGGGCGTGCGGCACTTCCATACCGGCGGAATCTTCGCCGCTCTCTCCGATACCACGCCCGGCGTGGTCGTGGAGGCCCTGAAGGCCGCTAAAAAATACGGCACCATCACCAGCTACGACCTGAACTACCGTCCCTCCCTCTGGAAGAGCATCGGCGGACAGGCCCGCGCCTGCGAGGTGAACCGCGAAATCGCCCCCTATGTGGATGTCATGATCGGCAACGAGGAGGACTTCACTGCCGCCCTGGGATTCCAGGTGGAGGGCACCGACGCGTCCCTCAAGACCCTTCCCGTGGAGTCCTTCAAGAAGATGATTCGCCAGGTGGTCGAGCGCTATCCCAATTTCTGCGTGGTGGCCACCACCCTCCGGAAGGTCCGCACCGCCACCGTCAATGACTGGAGCGCCATTGCCTGGAGCGACGGCGTCTTCGCCCAGGCCGTCCAGCGCGATGGACTCGAGATCCTGGACCGCGTGGGCGGCGGCGACAGCTTCGCTTCCGGACTCATTTACGGCCTCATGACCTACGGCGATCTGGAGAAGGCCGTGAACTGCGGCGCGGCACACGGTGCCCTGGCCATGACCACTCCCGGAGATACCTCCATGGCCACGCTCCCGGAAGTGGAGAAGCTCATGGCCGGCGGAAGCGTCCGCGTGGACCGATAGCCCCGGCGTCAAATCAACCCATTTCCTATAGGAGAATTCGACAATGTTCATGGAACCCACTTTCCGGTGGTACGGCCCCGAGGATCCCGTGCCCCTGAAGTTCATTCCCCAGACCGGCGCCACCGGCATCGTGACCAGCCTCCATTATGTGCCCTACGGCGTTCTCTGGACCCAAGACGCCATCCTGGAACGCAAGCAGATGGTGGAGGCCGCCGGCATGACCTGGAGCGTGGTGGAGAGCCTGCCCGTCCACGAGGCCATCAAGACCGGCGGACACTCCTGCCAGCGCTACATCGAGCTCTACAAGCAGTCCATCCGCAATCTGGGCAAGGTGGGTCCGAAGATCATCACCTACAATTTCATGCCCGTTCTGGACTGGGTGCGCACCGATCTCCACCACCGCCTGCCCGATGGCTCCACCGTGCTCTACTTCGACCAGCTGGAATTCGCGGTCTTCGAGCTCTTCATTCTGCGCCGGAAGGGCGCCGAGGCGGATTACTCCCCCGAGCTGCTGAAGAAGGCCGAGGAGAAGTACAACTCCATGACGGACCACGAGCGCTTCGTGCTGCGCCGCTCCATCATCGACAACTTCCCCGGCTTCAAGGGCGTGACCCTGGAGGATGTCCAGGCGATGCTGGCGAAGTACGAGGGATTCACGCGGGAGCGCCTCAGCGAGAATCTCTACAACTTCCTGAGCCAGGTGGTTCCCGTGGCCGAGGAGTGCGGTTGCCAGATGGTGATCCATCCCGATGACCCGCCTCGCTCCATCCTCGGACTCCCCAGAATCTTCAGCACCATCGACGACATCGCGACTCTCCTCAAGATGGTCGATAGCCCCGCCAATGGCGTCTGCTTCTGCGCCGGAAGCTTCAGCGCACGACCCGACAACGACGTGGTCAAGATGTTCAAGTCCTGCGCCTCCCGCGTGGGATTCATCCATCTGCGCAGCACGCAGGTGGAGAACGGGAACTTCTATGAAGCGGACCACCTGGGCGGCCGCGTGGATATGTACGAGCTGGTGAAGGCCATCTGCGAGGAGCAGATCCGTCGTCGCAAGGAGGGCCGCGCGGATTGGCGAATCCCCTTCCGACCCGATCACGGCGCCGACATCATGGACGACCTGCTCAAGCCCGCGAACCCCAATCCCGGATACGGCGGCTTGGGAAGAATGCGCGGACTGGCCACTATCCGTGGACTGGAAACCGGCATCATGCGCTCCCTCTATCCGCAGGAGCTCGCATAGACGGATCAAGGCGCCGGAAACCGCCGCTATTCCTGAGTTGGCCGTCTTTGGGGAGGAGTCTCCTCGAAGGCGGCCAATTCGTTTTTGAGGGCCTTCCGGAGGAGGACGGTGAGGCCCTGCGTCAGGGATTTCTGCAGATCGGGGTGGGGCTGGCAGAGTTCGAAGGCGGCGACGAATTGTTCCATGGCGCGGAAGGCCTGTGGGGAGAGGCTCTGCCAGCTGCGGACCATCTCCTCCAGCGGACTCTGCAGCGTGAGGAGCCCCTGGTCGTATTTGCCCGCCAGGTAGTTGTTCAGGAGCTTCCGGAAATCCCGTCGACAGGAGAGCTCCTGGTCCTGGGAGGCTACCTCCCATTTCCGGAAGGTGGACCAATTGACGTGGAAGAAGTCTCCGAGCGTCCGGTAGGTCAGCCCCAACTCCCGGCGCTTCTGTTTGATGGCTTGACGGATCTTCGGCGTGATGCGGCAGTCCTCCGCAATGGATACGCATTCGGGCATGGCTAGAATCTCCTAGGGTGAAGGGTGGGAGGGCAGGGCGGAACGAAAGAAGCGGACGGGGCCAAGGATGCCCCTCGCCTTTCCGCTATGCCCGCAATCTACCCCCATGCATCCCCCACTCCGCGAAATTCCCCCAACTCTCCCAAAGATTCCCAAAATGCCCGCTTGGGTATGGAAATAGGAGCAGGATGTTTGCATATGGAGATCTTTGGCGGAAATGCCCCTTGGAAGGCATTCTTCGTTGGAAGGCACGCGCCGCCTTGCTGCCATAACGTCGGTACGGTACCGCCGTTAGGCGGAAGAAACTAGGCAGGGGGAGCGGGGGGGCGCAAGCCCCTCCGTCCTTTGGAGATCTTCCTGCGAAACTCGCGCTAGGAAGAAACTAGGCAGGGGGAGCGGGGGGCGCAAGCCCCTCCGTCCTTTGGAGATCTTCCTGCGAAACTCGCGCTAGGAAGGCACGCTCCGTTGGAAGGCACGCGCCCTTGGAAGGCACGCGCCGCCTTGCTGCCATAACGTCGGTACGGTACCGCCGTTAGG
>CAVDSU010000078.1:0-10486 GCA_963611685.1 bacterium | reverse complement strand
CTTCTCGCAGACCCGCCGTAGCCTTGGCGAAGGCGGGCTCCTTCCTCCCTCCTCCTTTTTTTTACGCGAAGCGACTGCACGCCACCTTTCGGGAGCCGTCTTCGACGGAGGCGAGTTCCGGGCGGCATTCCCGGCATTGTGGGGCAGCGTATGGGCAGCGGGTATGGAAGGGGCATCCCTTTGGGGGATGGGAGGGGCTGGGGAGTTCTCCCTGAAGCAATATTCTCTTGGTGGGATCGGACTTTCCGGGAATGGGGATTGCGGAGACCAGCGCCTGCGTGTAGGGATGCAGGGGATTCACCAGCACCTGTCCGGCGTCGCCCTCCTCCACCACACGCCCCAGATACATCACCGCCACACGCTGCGCCAACAGCCGCACCACGCTCAAATCGTGGGAAATGAAGAGATAGGAGAGCCCCCGACTCTCCTGGAGTTCCGCCAACAGCCGGATCACCTGCGCCTGCACCGAGACATCCAGCGCCGAGACCGGCTCGTCGCAGACCAGCACCTCCGGCTCTAACGCCAACGCGCGCGCAATCGAGAGGCGCTGGCGCTGTCCGCCGGAGAATTCGTGTGGATAGCGGTAGAGCGCCTCCTGTCCCAACCCCACCTCCTTCAAAAGGCGCAACGCGGCGTCCTGGCGGCTTTCGCCGGGCTTATAGAGATGGTAGGCCTCCAGTCCCTCGGTGACGATCTCCAGGGCGCTCATGCGGGGATCCAGGGAGGAGAAGGGATCCTGGAAGACCATCTGGAGATTCCGTCGTGCGTGCCGGCGTTGCTCGCCCTTGAGGGCATCGAAGGGTACGCCATTCCACTCCACGGCGCCGTCGGTGGGCTTTTCCAGTCCCACCAATGCGCGTCCCAGGGTAGTCTTTCCGCAGCCGGACTCGCCCACCAGCCCCAGGGTCTCGCCGGGCTTCAGCGAGAGGCTCACGCCGTCCACGGCGCGCACATGGCCCGCCACGCGGTTCAGGATTCCCCGTCGAATGGGATACCAGACTTTCAGATCCCGGCAAGCGAGCATGGGGAGGGGGGATCAGCCGAAGAGCTCCTGGACGCTCTTGCCGTAATAGTCGTAGAGATGGGGGAAATAGATCTCCTCGCGCCCGTGGCAATCGAAGAGCCGCAGTCCGCGCAGTGCGGAGGAAGAGATATGCTCCAGCGCCTTGTCGCAGGGGATATAGACGGAGTGGGTCTCGGGTCGCATCTCCTGCATGAAGCACTGCTGGCTGGTCTCGTAGTCCAGATCGTAGCCGTTGCGCAGCCCGCGCACAAGCGTCACGTCGCAGAACTTCGACTCCTGGTCCAGGAGATCCACCATGAGATTGTCGAAAAAGACCACTTCGTGGAAGGGAAGCGTGTCGTCGCGCAGCTTCTCCGCCTCCCGGCGACCCTTCCGGTCCTGGGGCGAGGCGCCCTTTTCGGGATTGACGCCCACCGCCACAATGACCTTGTCGAACATGAGCTCCGCCTTCTGGAGGATCGAGAGATGTCCGATATGGAAGGGATTGAAGGATCCGGCGTAGATTCCCACGCGGGGGCGTCGGCGCTCCAGATATTCAATGAGGAAGCGCATATTCTTGCGGCACTCGGGGAAGCGTCGGCTGAAGCGCTCGAAGAAGCTGGCGCGCCCCTTCCGGTAGTCCTCGATGCTCAGATACTGGAATTCGCGGAAGATCTGGAATTCGTAGGCAAGCAGATCCACGGGGCTGCCATGGAGCAGCACCTGGCAGTCGCATTCGTGGAATTTGACCGCGCGCTCGCTGACGGGCTTCTGGCCCTTTGAGGAGAGGATCACCTGGTGGATCGTCTTCACCGAGGACTCGGGGAGCTCCGCTCCCAGCGAGGGCCGCAGCAGATCGAAGGCCTCCGCGGAATGCGCCTCGTTGCGCTTGCACTGCGGGAACCAGTAGACGTCGTGGAAGAGCGCCGAAAGCAGCAGCTCCGTGGTGGAGCGCTTCGCCAGCCCCAACCGGAGCACCAGCCGGCACACCTCCCGCAAATGGCTCAAATTGTGAAAATATCGATGGGGTTGCTGGTAGGCCGCAAAGACCTTCTCCAGCCACGCGCCATCCCAATCCAATCCAAAGGCGTCCGATTCCGTCAAAATCTGCCGGAGCTCGGTCTTCAGGGCATCCGCATTCTCCACGCCCAGAAAGCGGGGCGTAGCCAGGGACTGCTGGAAGGGATGGAGCGTCATAGACTGCTTGGAAAATCGGAGAGTCCGGGCGCCGGAGAAGAGGCTCCTCCGCCGGCGTCCGGACCTGTGGGAACTAGGCTGCTAGAGCACCACGTACTTGGCCAGGAAGAGGATGGTCAGCACATACATGATGGGGCTGATGTCCTTGCGGCGGCTGGAGAAGAAGTTCAGGATGGTCCAGCTGATCACGCCAGCGCAGATGCCCTCGGAGATGCTGTATGCCATGGGCATGACCAGGATCGCCAGGTAGCAGGGGATGGAGTTCAGGTAGTCGTCGAAGGCGATCTGCGCCACGCCGGAGAACATGTAGAAGCCCACGATGATGAGTGCGGGGGCGGTGGCGAAGCCGGGGATTGCCAGGAAGATGGGTGCGAAGATGATGGCGATGAGGAAGAGGAACGCGGTGGTCAGCGCGGTGAGACCGGTGCGTCCGCCCTCGGAGACGCCAGAGGCGGATTCCACGAAGGTGGTGACGGTGGAGGTGCCCAGGATGGCGCCCATGGAGGTCGCCAGGGCGTCGGAGAGCAGCGCGCCCTTGATGCGGGGCAGCTTGCCTTCCTTGTCGAGCATTCCGGCCTTGGTGGAGACGCCGATGAGGGTGCCCAGGGTATCGAAGATATCAACGAACATGAAGGCGAAGATCACGACCACGAAGTCCAGGGACTTGAGCAGTCCGAAGCCGGTGGTCTCGGAGCCGCGGAGAGTCCACTGTGCGGAGTCGAAGCAGCTTCCGAAGATGGCGGCGAAGTCCTTGAAGGACTGGGTGAAGGTGCTGAAGGAGAGAGAGGGGATGAGGCTGTAGCAGCCCAGCTCGGGGTTCACCACATAGAGTCCAACGAGCTGGCAGATGATGCCCAGGATCCAGGTGAGCAGGATGCCCAGCAGGATGGAGCCGCGGACGCCCTTGGCGATCATCCAGCCGGTGATGATGGTGCCCAGGATGGCCAGCACGGCGCAGATGCCGTGGTTGTTCATGTTGCTGCTATTGAAGTTCTGCAGAGAGAGCAGCGTGGCGGGGTTGTCCACGATGATGTGTGCGCCCTGCAGAGCGATGAAGGCGATGAAGAGTCCGATGCCCACGCTGATGGCGGCCTTCAGGCTCAGGGGAATGCTGTTGAAGATGGCCTCGCGGACCTTGGTCAGAGAGAGGATCAGGAAGATGATGCCCTCGACAAAGACCGCCAGCAGCGCGATCTGCCAGGAGTATCCCATGCCCAGCACCACGGTGTAGGCGAAGTAGGCATTCAGGCCCATTCCCGGAGCCAACGCGAAGGGGTAGTTGGCGAAGAATGCCATGAAGCAGGTGCCGATGAAGGAGGCGATGGCGGTTGCCACAAAGACGCCGCCCGTGGGCATGCCGGTGGCGCCCAGGATGTTCGGGTTCACCGCCAGGATGTACGCCATGGCGAGGAAGGTGGTGACGCCGGCCAGCATTTCGCGACCCGCGGTGGTCTTGTTCTCTTGCAGTTTGAAGAAGTCGGACATGGACTCTCCTTGATTGTGTGTTGGTTGTAAAAAAAGAAAAAAGAAAAAAACGGGAGGCTTGGATCGGAAGGCAAAAGGGGGTTCCCGCACCGCACGCGAGGACTTCAGGCGTCAGGCGTCGCGGAGTGTGCGGCGTGCGTCAGTAGGCGGGCGGGAGGAGCCGGAAGGCGTCCACATCCACCAGTCCGCGGTCCGTGAGCTTCAGGTGCGGGATGACGGGGAGTGGCAGGAATGCCAGTTGGAGGAAGGGATCCCGGAGGGGGCATCCCAGGTCCAGTGCGGCCTTATGGAGGGCGCGGAGATTCTCGACGAGGGCGTCGGTGGGGGCGTCGGTGAAGAGTCCTCCCAGCGGGAGAGGCAGGAGGGTCTTCGTGCCATCGGGGGACACCACCACAAATCCGCCCTGGCTTTCGCGGAGGGCATTGACGGCGTCCGCCATGGCCTGGGAGGTAGTGCCCACCACGCAGATGTTGTGGCTGTCGTGTCCCACCGTGGAGGCGATGGCGCCGCCCTTCAGCTGGAAGCCGCGGACCAGACCGTGGGCGATATTGCCATTGTGGCCATGGCGCTCCACCACCGCCAGAGGCAGCACATCGGCCTCGCGGGTGGAGAGCTCCAGGCGGTCAGTGACCAAATCGCCGTCCCTGGCGCCCATGACGAGGCGCTTCGCGTCGTCTTGCGGGGGCATGGGGAAGTCCGCTGCGGTGACGGCGCGGCACTTGACGGTATTTCGGAAGGGCTCGGGAGAGGGATAGCGTGCGGCGTCCTCGGAGTCCCAGAGTTCCTCCTGGGGGAGGCCCTTCACGAAGACCTGCTGAATGCGGCACTCCTCCAGATTGGAGAGCAGGACGATGTCGCCGCGGCGACCGGGGGCGATGAGTCCGCGATCCCAGAGTTCCAGTCCGCGGGCAGCGGAGTAGCTGGCGACGCGATATGCCACCAGGGGAGAGACTCCGGCGGCGATGGCGCGGCGGATCATGGAATCGAGGTGTCCGCGCTCCTGTCGATCCAGAGGCGACTGGTCGTCGGTGCAGAAGGCCAGCTGCAGGGAGTTTTCCAGGGTGAGCAGCGGCATGAGGGCATCCAGATTGCGGGCGGCGCTGCCCTCGCGGATGAAGATCTGCATTCCGCGGCGGAGCTTCTCCTGGGCCTCCGCCACGGTGGAGCACTCGTGGTCGTTGCGGATGCCGGTGGAGCAGTAGGCATTGAGGGTCTCGCCGCTGGCGCCGGGGCAATGCCCGTCCACGAATCCGCCGGGGAGGAGTTTTTGGATGACCGCGGGATCCCTCCAGACGACGCCGGGAACATTCATGAATTCGCCCAATCCCAGCTCGGGATGCGCAGCGCGCCAGCGCGCCAGCGCCGCGGCGTCGATGGCGGCGCCGCTGGTCTCCAGTCCGGTGGCCGGCACGCAGGAGGAGAGGCGCACAATCAGCGACATCCGCATGGCCTCCGCGGACTTCAGATAGAAATCGAAGGCGGATTCGCCCACCACATTCGCCAATTCGTGGGGATCGCAGACCGCCGTGGTCACGCCATGGGCAGTCACATTCTGCTGATAGAGCCGGGGAGTCGTCAGCGTGGACTCCAAATGAAAGTGCGCATCGATGAAGCCGGGAACCGCATACGCCCCCCGGCCGTCTATGACACGCCGCCCCTCGTAGCCGCGACCCACCGCCGCAATCATCCCCTCGCCGTCTAAAACAATATCGTTCTCTTCCACCTCCCCCGTGGTGAGGTGCAAAATCCGCACGTTGCGAAGGATGAGGGAGGCGGGAATCTCCTTCATGGCCACCTGGATGCGTTCCGTCATGGACATGGCTGGAAATAGTTAGGGGGAGTTTCGCAGAGGGTAAAAAAAAGGATGGTCTTTCCCCCAAATGCGGGGGAAGAAGGGGAAAATATCGCATAACATAATGCCAAGACTGCGTAGCGAGGAGCGCTCCCCACGCACGCCGCCCCACGCGCTGCCAGCGTGCGCCGCAATTGAAGAAATACGGTACCCATGCAGGCAATGCGCCCGCGGGCGACTGCGCCCGGCGGGTAGTAGACAGAAAGGAGTAGGGAGTAGGTGTATAAGGTGCCTTCGGCACCTCGCCCGCAATTAGCAATGAGCAGGTAGCAGTTAGCAATTTGGCGTGGACGCTCCGCGGGAATTCCGCCTGCGGCGGCACGATGGCGTTTTTCTAGCTGTTCCGCGGAAATTCCGCCTCGATAATGCGGCGAAAAAACCACGCGGCGACCAAACAAACTTACTCCCTACCACCTGCAATCTGCGCGCCAATTTGGGCGCGCTTAGCGCACGCGCCGGGTAATTCCGGCGCGGGGTTTCGCGGACGCGAAACCCTGGCCTAACTTCCTCCTTCCTCCTTCCTCCTTCCTCCTTTTTTCATTATATGTCTTTCTCCGCAAACTCCTTGCTCTCCACACTCCGGGCTTCTAGCGACTGTGCCTATGCGGCGTGGCTGCACCGTTATCTGCAGGCAGAGAAAGGCGGCTATGGCGAGGGCGACCATTTTCTGGGCGTCCGGAATCCCCGTTGCCGGGAGATCGTCCGGGAATTCCGGGAGATGCCGTTGAGTCAAATTGGGAAGCTCCTGGGGAATCCCTGGCACGAAGCGCGTCTCTGCGGCGTCCTGCTGCTGGTGGAGGGCTATCGCAGAGGCACTCCGGAGCATCGGGAAGAGGTGGCCGCGCTCTACCAGCATGCGGCGGACGATGGCCGCCTCAACAACTGGGACTTGATTGACAACTCCGCGCCGGGCGTAGTGGGGCTCCGCGCGCTGGAGCGCGGACCGGAGGTCCTCCGCCACTACGCCGAAAGCCCCGACATGTGGGAGAACCGCATCGCCGTCGTGGGCACCTGGCCCCTCATCAAGCACCACGAGTTCGCCCCCACCTTCCAGCTCGTGGAGAAATATCTCACGCACCCGCACGACCTCATGCACAAGGCCTGCGGGTGGATGCTCCGGGAAATCGGGAAACAAGACCAGGACGCCCTCACCGCCTTCCTCCGGAAATACAAGCTCCGACTCCCCCGCACTACCCTCCGATACGCCCTAGAACACTACACAGCCCCCCTCCGGGCAGAACTCATGGCACGCAAATAACGCCGAGGCCGCCCCTTTCCAGGGGTGGGCACCCACAGGGATATTACCCCTTCTCTCCCGAAACCGCGGCCTCCTCTCCGGGCGCAGCCGGGGACGGCAGGGGTCGCCTCAGGAAGAGATTCGCCAGGATTGCGCCGGAGACATTGTGCCACACGCTGAAGACCGCTCCGGGGATGGTCGCCAGGGGATAGAGAGCGAAGTGCGTCGCCGCCAGCGAGACGGCCAGCCCGGAATTCTGCATGCCCACCTCGATGCAGATGGCGCGGCACTTCGAGGCATCCAGCTTCCATGCCTTCGCCATGCCATACCCCAATGCCAGTCCCAGGAGGTTATGGAGGATCACCACCGCGAGTACCAGCAGTCCGGAAGAGAGGATCCTCTCGGCATTGAGATTCACGATGGCGCCCACAATGACCACGATGGTCACGGTGGAGAGCAGCGGCAGGAATTCCGCTACGGCGTCGGCGAAGCGCGGCAGGCACCGGTTGATGACCAGCCCCAGGACCACGGGCAAAAGCACCACCTGCACGATGGAGAGGAACATGGCGACGGGATTCACATCCACGCTCTGCCCCGCATAGAGATAGGTCAGCAGCGGCGTCATGATGGGCGCAAAGAGCGTGGAGACGGTCGTCATTCCCACAGAGAGCGCCACATCGCCCCGTGCCAAATACGTAATCACATTGGAGGCAGTGCCGCCGGGACACGTCCCCACCAAAATCACGCCAATGGCCAGCTCCGGCGACAGCCGGAAGAGCTTCACCAACAAGAAGGCCGCCAGCGGCATGATGGAAAACTGCGCCACAAAGCCCACCAGCACATCCCGAGGATGACGAAAGACCACCCGGAAATCCTGGGGCTTCAGGGTCAACCCCATGCCGAACATCACGACCCCCAGCAAGACGTTGATGGACTTCGGCTTCACAAAGGCAAAACTGCCCGGCACCATCAACGCCAATGCCCCCGCCAACACCACAAACAACGCCATGTGACGGCTGATCCAAACAGCGATCTTCTTTAGCAAAACCATAACAAAAACACCGCCGGTAGGCGGAAGAAATTAGACGGGGGCTATGCGCCTAACGGCGCAATGGGCAATGGGCAATGGGCAATGGGCAAGGGGCAATGGGCAATGGTCAATGGGCAATGTGCAAGGGGCAATGTGCAAGGGGCAATGCATGGCACCGCCGGTAGGCGGAAGAGCGCCGCAGGCACCATACAGACTAGCCACTAGCCACTTATGGCTAGCTACTAATTTGGGGGTGCGGGGGCGGCAGCCCTCCGTCCTTTGGAGATCTTCCTACGAAATTTGCGCTAGAGAAGCATGCGCCGTTGGTAGACACGCGCCGCGGAGCGGCCAAGGGCCCGGCACGGGTATCGCCGGTAGGCGGAAGAGCGCCTGCGGCGCCTGGCCAGCCAACCGCTAGCCGCGCTAACCCCAAAAACGCAAAAACCGCGCCCGGTTATTGGGGTGCGGCTGGGGCGGAATTCGGATTTTATATCCCGGGAGGCGTGTGTGGCTTCTTGGGGTGGTGGCGTCTTTGCCATGAGAGATGGTGCGAGAGGCGGGACTCGAACCCGCACGCCGTTTAAGGCACGAGAACCTAAATCTCGGGCGTCTGCCAATTTCGCCACTCTCGCCCAGGAAGCCAGGGCGTTTTGCCGTTTTTCAACCGGGCAAAAAAGAACCCCGACTTGTTTGGAGCCGGGGTTCTTCTAAATGGTACCAGAGAAAGGACTTGAACCTTCACGAGCGTAAGCCCACTGCGACCTGAACGCAGCGCGTCTGCCAATTCCGCCACTCTGGCTTGAAAGCGGGCTTACTGTAAGCGCCTTTCCGGGGTTTGCAAGTCACTCACGGGAAAATTCCTAAAAAAATGCCCGTATTTCTTGCTTGCGCGCCCCGGTTGGGAGAGAAAGGCGCCTACAGCAACGCGTCCCTCAGACTAGAGCATGGACTTGTAGAGGGCCACGATGTCAGCCTTGGTGGGATCCTTGGGGTTGCCGGGGGTGCAGGCGTCGGCCATGGCGGAGTCGGCCAGGAAGTCGATGTCGGCCTCCTTCACGCCGACCTCGGAGAGGTGCTGGGGGATCCCCACGTCCTTGCCGAGCTGGCGGACGGCGTCCACGCAGGCCTTGCGGTACTCTTCCTGGGTCATCTTCTCGACGCCCTGGACGCCCATGGCGATGGCGATGTCCTTGTAGCGCTCGCCGGTAGCGGGGGCGTTGTATTCCAGGACGGTGGGCAGGATGGCGGCGCAGGCCACGCCGTGGGGGGTGTCATAGAGAGCGGAGAGGGGGTGTGCCATGGAGTGCACGATGCCCAGGCCCACGTTGGAGAAGCCCATGCCAGCGATGTACTGGGCCACGGCCATCTTCTCGCGGGCGACGGGGCACTTGTTCACGGAGTCGCGGAGATACTGCGCGATCATCTTGATGGCGGTGATGTGCAGCATGTCGGTCAGATCCCAAGCGGCCTTGGTGATGTAGCCCTCGATGGCGTGGGTCAGCGCGTCCATACCGGTGGCGGCGCACAGTCCCTTGGGCATGGACATGACCATGTCGGGATCCACGACGGCCACCACGGGGATGTCGTGGGGATCCACGCAGACGAACTTGCGGTGGCGCTCAACGTCGGTGATGACGTAGTTGATGGTGACCTCGGCGGCGGTTCCGCTGGTGGTGGAGACGGCGATGATGGGCAGGCAGGGCTTCTTGGTGGGGGCCACGCCCTCCAGGCTGCGCACGTCGGCGAACTCGGGGTTGGTCATGATGATGCCAATGGCCTTGGAGGTGTCGATGGCGCTGCCGCCACCAACCGCCACCAGGACATCAGCGCCCTCGGCCTTCGCAAAGGCAACGCCCTCCTGGACATTCTCGATGGTGGGGTTCGCCTTGATGCCAGTGTACACCTTGTAGGCAATGCCTGCCTTGTCCAAAACCTCGGTCACCTTGGTGGCGACACCAAATTTCACCAGGTCGGGATCCGTGCAGAGCATCACTTTCTTGCATCCACGGGCCTTGACCTCAGTGGCGATCTCCTGGATCGCACCCTTGCCAAAGTAGGAAGTCTCGTTGAGAATAATGCGGCTGGCCATCTCTTTCGTCTCCTATCACCAACGCCTGTCCACAGACGCCGGATTTTGACCATCCCCCCGCACCCCACAAAAAAAAGCACGAGGGAATCTCTTGATGCCCCCATGCGCACAGCTTGAACCGCACACACAGGGAGGAAAGCCGCGACAAAACAAAACGCCGCGGCACACAAATTCGACAAACCGGAAAGCAGGACACGCTCGCGCAAGTCCCCCTCCCCCGTCGTCAATGGACATAATGTAACGCCTCACACACTTTCCTACCCCCATGGCATGATATTTTTGGAACATTAGGGCACGGACTCCCCAAAAGGAGGAAGGCGCCCACCTTCGCCAAGGCTACAGCGGGCCGCCTGCGGCGGAAGGAGGAAGTGTGGTCGCTGCGCGGCTCTTCCGCGGCTGGGCCGCGGTTCGATGTTCTCTTGCGTAGGGGCAATTTTCGCCATTGCAGAATACCCAAAGGACGGGGGCTGCCGCCCCCGTACCCCCGCTATTGGTAGGATAGGCGCTAGTGGCTAGCTTGCAAGGTGCCTGCGGCGCCCTTCCGCCTACCGGCGGCACAACACCGCCTCCGCTAACGATGCTAGCCTAAGAGC
>CAVDSU010000077.1:6609-10628 GCA_963611685.1 bacterium | reverse complement strand
ACTGAATACACAGAAACGGCTTCGCCGGCACGGAAAGGCACAGAACACCCTTCGGTGGATTCCGTGTCCGCGCAAGCGGCTTCCGTGCCTTCCGTGGTTAAACCAACTACAGAAGCCCCCGAAACGGCTGGCACCATGCCGCCGGTAGGCGAAAGAGCGCCTGAGGCACCGCTTTAACCTCCTCCCTGCTCCCTACGACCTGCTCCCTGCGATTTTTTCGCGTTGTTGGTGTAAATTTTCGCATTTCTTGGTATAATGAAAAGTACAAGGCAATTCCTTACTATCTTGCCGGGAGTCGGCAGCAATTCTTTTCCAGGCGGGAAATACGCATTTTCCATTTTTTCCCCCAAAAAAACGGGAAACGCTGGCGAAAAATAAAAAGCGGAGTAAACTAACACCACGGCTCGAAAGAAAACACAGGACGAGCCCCTTTTCCATAACACGCAATGAAGCACTTCCAGACACAACATCACAACGCCATCGAGGCCCCCGCCTCGACGACCCTGATTGCGTGCCCGGAACACGCATATCTTGCGCGCGCGAACGACAGTGAGCGCGCGCAAGATACGCTGCGCTCCGCTGCGCTCCGCTGCGCTCCGCTGCGCTCCGCTGCGCTCCGCTGCGCTCCGCTGCGCTCCGCTGCGCTCCGCTTAAGCGTAGCCGCTTCCTCCCCCATCCTAGACACCCTCTACTCCGTACCCCCGGCATACCCCGGGAGCACGGAGTTTTTTTGTGCATGGAATGTTCCCGGGGGGGAGGTCGCCTAGATGGGGTAAATAGGTTTTGGGGACCGTAGAACCTTTTGTTTGAACATCAACATTTTGTTTTAGGTAAATTTTTTAATAGTATAGAAGTTTCAATATGACAATTGAAGAAAATAGAAAAAAGATTAAAGCCTGGATTGGAGAGAGTTTCAAGAATTTTGATTCGGATAGTAGTGCTTCTATTGTGCCTGCTTCTTTAATTTCCAAATAGGAGCTGCGTAACGATATGACAAATCTTATGAATGAAATGGGACATGAGGTAGATGATAATTACAATAGAAGAAATAGTGTCGTGGCATTGGGATGAAGATGAATGAAGCGTTGACAGATTTTCGAGATCAGATGTTACATGAGTTAAACAAACAGATTTTCAATCCTCTACTTTCGGAGTAGTTCATTCCTTCTGTGTGCATAAGGCATAATACACAGAACAGAGGATAGTATTATTTGGATGCATTTCTACTTCATGTGTGTACATGTTGGTGTATCCAAAAGAAACGTGCAGTTCGCTGCACAAAAAATAGGAGACATGAAAATGTCCTACCAGAAACCCCAGGTCGTCGCTAAGAGCGATGCCAAACAGTCCTACGTCGCCGGTTGCCCGGCGGAAACCTTGTCCAATAGCTGGTGCTGCGCGAGTAATTCGAAGTGCATGTATGGTCCCATTGACTAAAGTAGCAGAGGAGGCTTTCAAAAAAAACATTGCTTTTGAGAGCCTCCTTTGTGAAACAGGAAAAAAACAAGGGATTTTGATCGCACTGTCTTCCATGATGTGTGTCGTGGCGGTGTGTTTCAAACAAATGGGCAACTTTTTGCCCCTAAAAAATAGGAGATAAACATGTCTTACCAGAAACCCCAGATTCTCGCTAAGAGCGATGCAAAACAGTCTTACACCGCCGGTTGCCCGGTTAACACTTATGTTTACTCTGGGTGCCATTATTCCAATTCTTCTTGCATGAATGGAAGCTTGGATTAAATAAAAAAATGTGCTATTGCAATTTTTTGGTACAAAAAATTGCAATAGCACTTAAGTGAATTAGGAAAAAAACAAAGAATGTCAAATATTAGCCCTTTAGATCTTCAATGTCTACAGAAGATTTTGCATGCTATTATTGTCTTATATAAAAAAAAGGTGCGTCAATTGTTTTCTGATAAAAAAGAATATATAGAAATGGGATTTAGACCATATTTGAATCGTGCTATAGAAATCCGTGGTATTGAATCAGACGGCAGTTTGTTCCGTGAAATTTTGGATACGTATAAAGATATGATTGAAAACAAGTGAATATGAAAAAAAACGTGAACGGGGGACAGCAATCTTCTATGGTAATGAATTGGAAGTCACCCGTTCACCTCATTTGAAATAAAGTAGCAGATGCGTAAATTGATTCAGTATATATATCGATTTTTACTAACTGCCAGTGCCACTTTTTGGATGGTATCCGTATATGGGGTGCGAAAAGATTGGCTAGTTGGTGACTGTGGCAAGATTGGCGCCATGGCGATTTTTATCGCGTTGCCGTTTGTTTTGTCTGTGATATCTCTTTGGTTGTCTGGGCTATTGGGAAAATCCAGCATAAGAAGTTGTGCAGAATGTCGTTTGGCAGACGGTGAGTTTATTTCGGTTTACTTGGGGTACTTCTTTACGGCATTGTCTGTGAATGAGGATATAACAATGTGTTTCTTATATTGTGTCGTATTTGTATTTACTTGGCTTTCGCAGACAATGTATTTTAATCCCTTCTATCTGTTGCTTGGATATCATTTCTATCATGTTATGACTGAAGAGAAGACGGAGATATTTGTGATTTTCCGTGGAAAGGTGATCCGCAATGCGCAGAATATGTATACTGAACAGGCATTAGAAGTCAATGCATCGACTTATCTAAGAAAATAGGGGTGCTATGGAGCCTTTTTTGTTTCAATTGAGTCCGCGTAGGGATGACGAGGAGCAAATTCTGTTTCGGAAGTACTCTCTCCAGAAGTCGAAAAAATTTTATTCGAAATTCTCAGAGCTATGCGAATCTTCTAGTCAAGAGTATTCTCCTGACGAGCATTTGGGGGAGAAGGAGTGGTATGCGCAACCGGACTTTAGATTGAAATTCGGGGACAAGAAATTTGAGAATTTCTTGAAATTGCGTAATAGTGACGTGAATATCGACACATTAACGAAGGAAGAGTTCTCACGTGTTGAGTGGTCATGTTGTACGGTGTGTGGAAAGCTTTATTTTCAGCGTTTTCAGAAGTCTTCTATGATTGAGAAGACTGGTTTTTTTGCGTTGCGGAGTGACTTTCAGTTCCTCAGGGATGTGAAAGTATTGGTTATCAATCCGATTCCGGATGCGATTTATGACCCAAAAATGGATATTTTATATTTTAGGAAATTGGATGTAGTTGCGGGAATTTTCAAAGGCGCTCGCAAGATCTGCGAAGAGGCGAGTGAAGCGCAAGTGAAGGAATTTCTGGGCGATTCTTTGTTTTCTATAGGCAAGGAATTCCAGAAAGATAAGATATCGTTGACAAACCAGCGAAAGATTCGTACTGCGTTAGGACAATTGTCATCTTTTCGTAATGTCCACTGTAAGGGAGAGCTGTTGCAATACTTTCGATTTTACAGCCCAGAGCTTGTGACTGCGGGAAATACCATAAAAATTGGTTCTCAAACGGATTTGAGGGATGTTTTATATGGCATAGACGAGAGATTCTATACGACGGAGTTCAATAAGACAAAGCGGGTGGCGAGTGCCGTGAGAAAACTTAAGGAATAATCGATTTGTTTTCTAGTTCCGCTTTTTGTTGTCCAGTTCATTTTGCAAGCATACGAAAGGAATTTTTTGCTGTTCTTTAGGGAGTTAGGAATGTCATACCATAAGCCGCTGATTGTTGCAAAAAGTGAAGCGAAGCAGTCTTACGTTGTTGGCTGTCCGTTGGAATATCTTCATTCTCATCGATGCAATTTTGCGAACATGAATTGCATGGTTGGTCCCTTGGATTAGCTTTTTGTTTTGGGGCGGCTTCCCTTGTGGGGTGCTTTTTGAAAATGGATTGGTGATAGAGATGCGTTATACACAGGATACTTTTGTGCGTCACAGTGGTTCCTCTTCTTTGCTGTGGAACCGTCGGACTTCTGCTTGCATGATTTTGGAGAGTGCGAAGCCTTTTCTGGATGCCGTGGATTATCAAGAGCGTTCTCTGGAGGAGATTGTTTCTTGTGTGGCGGGGGCTTTTCAGGCTTCTCCGGTGGAGGTACAGGGA
>CAVDSU010000077.1:0-6599 GCA_963611685.1 bacterium | reverse complement strand
TGTTCGCGATTTTTGTGCCATGCTGGTTCGAGAGAGCTTCTGTGAAGAAGAGGATGCTGGCTCTTGGGGCACTAGAATGGGCGGGGGTTCCTCGTCTGTCTCGGACGGTGGTTCTTTTGACAAGACGGGTGCGCGTCGTGGGGATAGTTGGACGCCATTGGGGAGTTTCTTTGAGGAGCGTGGATTGCCTACTGAACTGCACATCGATCTTACCAATGGGTGTACGGAGCGCTGTATCCATTGTTATATCCCGGACTACACGCCTCATTTCTTGCCCCTGGAGTTGGTCAAGAAGATCCTGACGGAATTTCGTGATGCAGGTGGGCTGACGGTTCATTTCTCTGGTGGAGAGTGCATGATGCATCCGGACTTTGCGGAGATTCTTCGCTTTGCCAAGGGACTGCATTTGAATATGCTGATCCTCTCCAACCTGACCCTCTGTGACGAGGAAAAGGTGTCGCTGTTGAAGGAGATCGATCCCCAATTTGTCAATGTCTCTCTCTACAGCATGGATGCCGCTACCCATGATGGCATTACAAGATTGCCGGGCTCCTGGAAGCGTACCATGGATGCCATTCTGGCGCTTCAGGCAGTCGGCGTGCATATCCGTCTGGCATCGCCGGTGATGAAGAATAACCAGTCTGGACTTGCGGAACTAAAAAAATTCGCGGATGAGCATCATGTCCACTTGATTCCCGATTGCGACATCTTCGGTCAGACGGATCACGATTGTTCCAATCAGTGCTGTGCGTTGTCACCTGAGGAATACGAATCCGCACTGTGTCGTTATCCTTGGCTGTACTCTCGTGTGGGGATAGACGAGGAGTCCTGTCGTCCGGACCACAAGGTCTGCGATATTGGCAGGTCTCGCATCGATGTCAATTCGGAGGGCAACTACTATCCCTGTGATGGATGCCACGGCATTGTCTTGGGAAATGCCCGCGAGATGACCTTCTCGGATGCGTGGTACGGAGAGAAGCTCAATGGCCTGCGGGCACTTTGTAACCGTGACTTTGGCGAGTGTGCGTCCTGTGTGCACCGTCGGTGGTGCAAGGTGTGTCCTACTCGGAATTTCAATGAAACTGGCGACATGTTCCGTCATACGAAGGAGCGCTGCATTGCCGCCGCCATCCGTCACAAGCTCAGTGGAGAATAGAACCATGCTACTACGTCTTGCCCGCCAGGCATACACCCGACAATTTGGCGATTTCACCTACGTCTTCGGAAAGGTCAGCGCCTTCGACGAGGTCTTTTTGCATGCGAAGGTCTTTTTGCAGGGAATCACCCGAACGCCCCGTCCCAAGGACGAGATCCTCCAGGAGATCTTCGCGGCATATGTCGGTGCAGACAATGAGGAGATCGCGCAGGATTTCGAGGCCTTCTTGGCACCCTTGCTGGCCTCTCGGATCATTCTAGCGGGAGAGACCTCCGAGGAATTGGATGCCCAGGAGATCGCTTTCACCTACAATTGCGATGATCCCAAGACGGTCAAGAGCAAAAAGGTGATCTCCAAGGAGCAGTTCGACTATCTCCCCCAGAATGTCCTAGGGAATTACTTCCAGGAGAACCCCACGCTCTTTTCCTTGCAGATGGACATCACCCAGGCGTGCACGGAGCGCTGCCGTCATTGTTATGTCCCGGAATACGACCCCGTTTTTCTGCCATACGAGAAGATCTGCGAGATTGTGGACGAATTCCGCGAGATGCAGGGCATACACATCACCCTTTCTGGCGGGGAGTGCATGATGCATCCGGATTTCGACCGGATAGTCCGATACATCCGAAGCCGGGATTGTACGGTGGCGGTGCTCTCCAACCTGACCCTCTGCGATGATGCCAAGGTGGCGTTGTTGCGGGAAGCGGATGCTACTGCGCAGGTGTCGCTCTACAGCATGAATCCCGAGATTCATGACGAAGTCACTCGTCTGAAGGGCTCTTGGAAGCGGACCATGGAGGCCATCATTCGGCTCCGTGCGGCAGATATCCCCCTGCGGATTTCCTGTCCTTGCATGCAGATCAACTACCACGACTATCCCGCGGTCATTCGCTTTGCCGAAAGCCTGAAGATCAGTGCGCAGACCGACTTCATTATCATTGCCAAAGCGGATGGTGATACCTCCAATCTCTGCAATCGCCTGACTATTCCCCAGACGCGGGAATTGCTTCAGGACGTCGTCCTCAAGACCATTCCTGTGCAGAGCGAATACTTCTCCCTGGAGAAAAAGGAACACATGATGACGGCGGAGCAGTGGAAGGCCAATAAGATCTGCGGCGCTGGCATTGACTCCATGTGTCTCAATGCCAGTGGCGACTATTATCCCTGCCCGGGATTTGCCGGAATGCCCCTGGGGAACTGCTACGAGAAGAGTCTCCGGGAGGTCTGGTTGAATTCCCCCGCGATCCAGAAGCTCCGCGCCGTCCGCGGCGCCAGCTTCCCCAAGTGCGCGGAGTGCAAGGATCGGGACTACTGCTCCATCTGCATGTGCCGAAACTTCAATGAGACGGGAGACATGTTCACTGTGGCAGAGCATTTCTGCCAGGTGGCGGCGGTGAATCACGAGGTGGTGGATGAAAAGCAACGGGAAATGCTCGCCCTGGCTGGCAAGTGATGCCCATGTGCATGTGGGATACTTTCTGCGTGCCGGGTTCAAAGAGCCCTTCTACTACTCTCCACGACGCGTTGTCGGCATTCTAAAGCGCTGCGGCGTTGCGGAATTCATCTTCAGCTCTACGGACTGCTTCGCTGGCGTCTCGCTCCAGGACATCTTTTGCGAGGCACGCGAGGTAATTCGGCTCTTCGGAGCGGGTGCACATCCCTTCTTCTGGGTCTCTCAACACGCCCTAGAGACGAATCCGGATCTGGAGTTTCTGCCGCCGTGGTACGAGGGCCTAAAGCTCCATGGCGGGGAATTTCCGTGGCTTGAGCATCCGGAGACGCTGCGGCGGGTGTTATCGATTGCGGAAGAGCGGGGGTTGCGCGTGCAGATCCATACGGATAACTGGGAACAGAGCGTCCTGCGATATCTGCCCTTCTGCCAAGAACACCCGCGGGTGCACTTCGATTTGGCGCACTGCAAGTCTGTTTCCGAGGTGGCACAGGCATCGAAGGCCGCCGAGAATCTATGGTTCGATATCGCTTTCGCCGCCAGAGGCACTATCGAACAGCTTCTGCATGCGGGAGTGCCGGAGAAAAAGATTCTCTTCGGAAGCGATCTGCCAGTGCAGCAGCGCTTTCGTGAGGGGGTGCGCTTGACGGAGTATCTCCGGAAGCAACTCGCCCAGGTGCATTCCCCCGCCATTCTTTTTCACAATCTCAAGGAGTTTCTCGCGCCATGATGCGTGTTGCCTATATCCCGCTGTGTCCCCTTGGGGACGTCATTTGCTGCATGAATCAGCTGGAGCGCATCAAGGCGCTCTATGCGCCCTGCCATCTTACGGTCTTCGCGATTCCGCTCATTGCGGAACTATTGCGAAATTATCGCTGTGTGGACGAGGTTGTCGTGTTGAAAGGCAATGTCCATGGGGATATTGACCTAACGGACTTCGTGCCTCCAGAAGAGGAGTTCGATGTCCTTTTCAATATGAGCTACTACCTGGACGGCCTTCGACTGCAGGATATGCTGAAGGCAAAGGCACGTTATGGCTCCGAGAGCTACTACCTCACCCCGGAACTTTGTGCGACGCATTTTGACCAGTGGGTATCGAATGAATACTGGCAGAGTGTGACGCTGAAGCGCTATGAAAATGTCTGCGGACAGCTAGGGGAGACGCTCCGGCTTGTAGATCCCTCCTATGACTGCGCCTTCCCGGTCTTGAGTCGGGAGACCTATCACGTGGAACCCTGTTCTGTATCCTTGCCGGAGCGGATGGTCCTTTTTATGCCCGGCACGAGTGGCCTGGCAAAATATTGGCCTATTGGGAAGTATTTGGCCGTGGCGAGGGTTTTGAAACAGCTGGGACAGAATCCGGTATTTGTCATCGGTCCCCAGGATCGGTGTCTGGAACCCGAGTTATCGGCTTGCGGCTTTCCTGTCTTGGATACTCTTCCACTACCACAGGTGGCGGACGCCATCCTCCATGCGGAGCTGATTCTTGGAAACGACTCCGGACCCATGCACTTTGCGGCGGCGTTCCAGCGACCGACGGTGCATATCTTCGGTTCGTCATCGGCATTTAATTGGTATCCTTACCGCGAGCCGCTCCATTCGTTGGTTATGCCTAGCTGCGCGGGGCGAGAGGCCTGCTATGCTTGCAGAAAGACCTGCATAGGTCGGATTTCAGTGCGACAGGTCCTGGAGGTTGCTTGCCGGCGTCTGGGATTGGCGATGCCTACCATGAGACAGGTCGCTTTTTTTGTGCAGAGCCGTATCGGCGATTGCTTGGCGGAACTGGGAAATATTGAGGGCGCAGCGAAGATCTGCGCTCCATGTGAAATCACGGTTTTTACCACAGCAGGCATGATGCCCTTCTTTCAAGCGTACGCCTTTGCTGACCATGTGATTCTCCTGCAGGGTGAAGACACCGAGATTCCATCGATGCACTTCGAGGCCGTTTTCAATGAACGCTATGATCGCGAGAGTGCGCAGGTCATGGAGCGTCTGGACTACGACAAGGGCTACGGATACGAAAATGTGGATATCCCGGAGGAGGTCTGTCAAAAACTGTACAGCGGCGGTTATTTGCCGTTGGCGATGTGGGATGACGTGCAACTGCGCAGATACACCAGCGTTTCCGAGCAAGCGGCATGCTTGATGCGTCTCGTGGATCCAGATTTCCATTGTCAGCATCCCGTGCTGGGGGAGAATGTCCTCTGTTTGGATTTTGCGGATATGCCGGAGCCCCGCCAGCCCCGTAAGAGCGTGCTCTTCGTGCTGGGCGGGAGTTACCGGAGCAAATGCTATCCTCTTGAGAGCTATCTTCGGCTTGCCCAGGAAGTGGTGGTGCCTAGCGGATTCACGCCATACTTCATTCTGGGGCCAGAAGAACAGGATTATCTCCCAATTTTAAAACAGTCGGGGTATCCCTTCCTGTTCTGTGGCACGTTGATCCAGATCGCCGCTCTCGGCATTCAGTGGATTGCAAAACGCACGCTGGCTATCGGCAATGACACGGGAGTCATGCATCTGCTGAAGATGCTGGACTGTCGCACCGTGACTCTTACGGCTAATGATACTCATTTTACCTGGGAGCCATACAAAGAAGACCGCCATGTGGTCCTTTATGCGCCTTGTTCTGGGGTGGAACGTTGCGCTGTCTGTCGTACGAATCATTGCATGGAGCTCATCCCCTACGAACGGGTCAGCAAGGCCCTCCAGACACAACTGGATATCGTCGGCACGTTGTATTGAGGTCATCTCCCCTGTGGTCGCGGAGGAACAGCTGTTCCAATGCTCTATTTTGCATCGCTGTAACTTTTGAGAGTCAGCTAGAGCCAGAGAGGTTTTTTATGTCTTTAGAGAATGCATCAGTAGACAATGGCAGGACTTACCTTGTGATCGATTTGTCTGAGGAATCAAAGGCGTCCGATTATTTCTACCGTTTTACGGACGACCCGCCCAATATCAAGGACGATACCTGCCGGACGACGGAACTCTGGCTGCGACGGATTCCCGCCGGCACCTTTATCATGGGGGATTCGACTGCCCTTGCCGAAAGTAGAAAGAAGGAGTGGCATCTGCTTGATGCCGAGGAAACTGCGCATGAAGTGACTCTGACGGAGGACTTCTACTTGGGAATCTTCCCGTGTACGCAAAAGCAGTACGAACTGATTATGGGAGGCAATCCCTCCGAATTTAGGGGGATACCCGGCCGGTGGAAAATCTTTCTTTCAAGGAACTCTGCGGCGAGGTTTCGTATGATGGGAGACTCTTTCCGGGCAGTCGTTTCTCGGATTCGCGTCGTATGAACGACTTTTTGTTCTTTTTGCCTACGGAGGCGCAGTGGGAATATGCCTGTCGATTGAGAGCCGATGGTACCACTTGGAATACCGATTTGAATTCCGGCAGGAATCTCGTGTCAGAGGATGCCTCTCCTATGATGGAACTGGGGCGTTTTGTGGAGAACTCTGAATGGGTCCCTGGAGAACAATCCGATGGCGTGGGTGGGTATGCAGAACACACAAAAGTGGGGTGCTATAAGCCTAGCGAGATAGGTCTCTATGACATGCATGGAAATGTCTATGAGCAATGCCAGGATTGGGTGTCTAACGATATAGACTATCACTACTCTTGGAGTGAACAACACATCAACCCATCTGGACCACATTTGCCTTTGCCTTGGCAACGTGTTGCACGGGGAGGTGGCTGGAATGCCAAGGCGTTTGGGTGTCGTTGCTCTTCTCGCTTACCCGTTAGGACATCGGAAAAATATAGCTTCCTCGGTTTCCGTATCGCTTGTGATATCAAGTACGGGGAGAAGCTTATGGATATGTTCTGATCGAGACTTGGCTCAATGACTCAGGATTGAGGGGGCTTGTTAGTGCCGTAAAAGGCGTCTCAATCGGAGACAATTCTCCCCTCAAAAACGGGATAAAGAATCTCCCTTATCTCCCCCCTCTTTTCTCCTGTTTTATTCCATCAGTACTGGCACGAGGGCTTCGC
>CAVDSU010000076.1:0-10819 GCA_963611685.1 bacterium | reverse complement strand
CGGTAGAATGGGGGGAATATCCAAAGGACGGAGGGGCTTGCGCCCCCCGCACCCCCCGAATAGCCAAAGAGGCGGCGAACCCGCATCACCCGAATCGCTAGAGAGGCGGCGAACCCGCACCCCCCGAATCGCTAGAGAAGCGACGAACCCAGCCATTCTGCCTACTCGGCCTCCATTTCCCCATGCGCTGATCCATAACGTCGCAGATACGGCCCAAGGAACGCCACCCGTGCTGCCGGTGGGCGAATCGCCCTTCGGCGCAATGGGCAATGTGCAATGGGCAATGGGCAATGCATGGTACCGCCGAAGCTTCGGCGGAATAGCGCCGCAGGCACCATATAGACTAGCCACTAGCCACTAGCTGCTAGCCACTAATTCGGGGGGGCGCATGCCCCTGCTCCCCCGCCTATTCCGCCTTTGCCCGTGGTCCCGGAATCCTCCGCACCATCTTTCCCGGGAGTTGCCGCACCAATTGCTTTACCTCCAGGTTCAGCAGGGCTGCCAGAACCGCGGGAACTGGGGCGCAGCACTGTTCCACCAAGGCATCCAGTGAAATCTGTTCCTCGCCAATGGCGACCCAGATCCGGTATTCCAGCGGTGGCAGTGTCACCTCCCGTGCCGCCAAGACCTCCTCCTTCTCCCGACTCTCTCGTTGCAACACGCAATCCCGCATGCCGGGCAACAGCGAAAACTCCTCCTGAATGTCCGTCATGGACTCCACGAGACGCGCGCCATCCTTCAAAAGCGCATGGCAGCCCCTGGCGGAAATCGAATCCGCCTGTCCGGGCACCGCAAATACCACGCGTCCCTGTTCACTTGCTTGCATGGCGGTAATGAGGCTCCCAGATTTAAGGGATGCCTCCACCACGAGGGTGCCCCGTGAAAGCCCGGCGATAATCCGGTTCCGCATAGGGAAGTGGTGTTTCTCGGGTCGTGTGCCCAGAGGGAATTCTGAAATGAGTGCACCGCCCCTCTCGGCGATATCCCGCGCCAGCTGCAGATTTTCCGCAGGGTAGATCAGATCCAGTCCGCTTCCCAGTACCGCAATCGTCTTTCCACCGGCCGCCAGAGTAGCCTGGTGGCAAATGGTATCTATGCCGCGTGCCAGCCCGGAAACCACGGTCCATCCCGCCCGCGCCGCCTGGGTGGCCAGCGTATGCGCCATCCGCCGACCATAGGCAGTCGCAAGGCGGGTGCCCACCATCGCCAGGGCATTCGCGCTCTGCTGAAGCGTCAGCATATCCCCCCGCAGATAGAGACAAATCGGTGGATCCGCAATCTCCTTCAGCTGCGTGGGATATGAGAGGTCCTCCCAGGTCACCAAAGAGACTCCCACTTGCTGCAAATGACGCAACTCCGCCGAGACATCGCAGTGCTCCTCCCACCGATGAAGCACCTCTGCACAGGGACGACCCAGCCCCGGCACACGGCACAGACGCTCCAACGATGCCCCCAAAGACTCCTGGGGTTCCGGAAAACTCTGCAACAAAATCCGCATCTTCGCCGGACCAATCTCCGGCAAAAGACTCCAGGCTAAAAAGGCTTCACGGCGTGTCATCTATACAATAAAAGAAAAGGAGGAAAAGAAAAAAACAACGAAAATCCGCGCACAACAGGACAGTCACTCGAAGAAAAAATACCGCCGTCCACACCGCGCCCGCCAGAAGTCCCCGAGGACTCCCCAAAGTCCCCCAAACGACCGGACTTGCCGGGAAAAGGCTCCCGATCCCTCTGCAAATTTCTTGCATTCCGATACCATGCAAGCACTTATGAAAATGCCTCCATTCCTCAAAATGACGTCGCGCACACGCAACGACCACTCTCCCAGCCTGCCGGGCATCCCCCCGCCCTCCGGCAACAGGTCGGGTCTTTTGGCGCAACGGTATATTCTACGCGTATGCGTGAGGGATTGGGCTCCAATGAGGGTCAAGTGCCCTCCCCTTCCGCCTTGTTGTCACACTTGAACTCAACAGACACATAGCATTTTTTAGAGCGATGACGAAAGAGAAGACATTGATGATTGTGGAGTCCCCGGCGAAGGCCCGCACCATTGGGAAGCTTCTGGGAGCGGGGACGAAAGTCTTGGCGTCCATGGGACACGTGCGGGATCTCCCTCCCCGTGACTTGGGCGTGGATGTCGCCAACGACTTCCGCCCGGAATACGTATTGACGGCCAATGGGCGAAAGGTGATGAAGGGCCTGAAGGATGCGGCGAAGGAGTGCACCCAGATCTACCTGGCGACGGACCCTGACCGCGAGGGCGAGGCGATTGCCTGGCATCTTCAGGCGCTGCTGAAGGGCTCCACCAAGGGCGCCTTCCATCGCATCGCCTACCACGAAATCACCCGCAGCGCCATCGAGAACGCCTTCCATCATCCCGGACAGGTAGAATTGCCGCTGGTGGACGCCCAGCAGGCACGGCGGGTCCTGGATCGTCTGGTGGGCTACCAGGTGAGTCCGCTCCTCTGGCGCAATGTGGAGAAGGACACCAGCGCCGGCCGTGTGCAATCCGTGGCCTTGCGGCTCATCGTGGACCGCGAGCGCGAGATCCAGGACTTCCAGCCCGTGGAGTTCTGGAATCTGGAGGCGATCTTCGCCCCCCAGAGCGCCGGTGACGTGAAGCTGAAGACGCGCCTGACCAAGCTGAATGGCAAGAAGGCGAACATCCCCGATGGCGAGAGCGCAAAGAAGCTCGCCGACGCCCTCCAGGACGCCCGCACCACCCACCAGGTCTGCACCATCACCTCCACGCCCCGCAGCCAACACCCCGCACCGCCCTTCACCACCAGCACCCTCCAACAGGCCGCCGGCGGCGCACTGCGCTTCGGCACCAGCCAGACGATGTCCATCGCACAGCAGCTCTACGAGGGCGTGGACCTGGGCGGCACCAGCGCCGGTCTCATCACCTACATGAGAACCGACTCCGTGCACATCGCCAAGGAGGCGCAGGACGCCGCGCGGGAATTCATCCGGGGCGCCTACGGCGACTCCTACGTCCCCGCAAAGCCGAATTTCTACCGTTCTGGCAAGAGTGCCCAGGAGGCGCACGAGGCCATTCGACCCACCAGCGTGGAGCGCACTCCCGACTCCCTGGCGCCCTACCTCACCGCCCCCCAGCTGAAGCTCTATACCCTCATCTGGAACCGCTTCGTGGCCAGCCAGATGGCCGACGCCAAGCAAGTGGATCACGCCATCGAGATCCTCTCCCAGGGCGGCCCCCTCCAGTCCCTCCAACTCGCCTGCGCCGGCGCCGCCGCCGGCATCCAATGCACCTTCCGCGCCGCCGCACGCGAGACCCTCTTCCCCGGATACCTGAAGGTCTACGCCATGCGCGACCTGGGTCAGGAGGACGAGATGGACAACCTGAAGGGCTCCCTCCCCCAGCTCCCCAAGGGCGCTCTCTGCGATCTGCTGGAGCTCAAGAAGGAGCAGTGCTTCACCCAGCCCCCCAGCCGATACTCCGAGGCCTCCCTGGTGAAGGCGCTGGAGGCCAATGGCGTGGGACGCCCCTCCACCTTCGCCTCCATCGTCAAGACAATCCTGGACCGCGCCTACGTGGAGAAGGAGAAGAGCTCCCTGAAGCCCACCGACCTGGGCTTCCGCGTCAACGACTACCTGGTCAACCGCTTCCCCGAGCTCTTCGACGTGGGCTTCACCGCCCGCATGGAGGGCGAGCTGGACCAGGTCGAGGAAGGGAAGCTCAACTGGGTGGCCATGCTCCACGAATTCTACGACAAATTCCAGACCTGGCTGGCACAGGGCGGCGCAACCGTCGCCACCGGATCCCTCCCCGAAAAGACCCTCCAGGGACTCCTGGCACTCTTCCCCAACGACTTCCCCTACGATCCACCCGTGGCCGGCGCACGACGCATCTACAACGACGCCGCATTCGTGGAAAATCTCCAGAAGCGCCTCGCCGAGGATCCCTCGAAGATTTCGGAACGACAGTGCGCCGCCTTCCTCTCCCTGGTGGCAAAATACTGCCAGCGGATGCCCGAACTCCAGAAGAACGTGGAGGCACTCGGCCTCGGAAAACAGCTCCAGGCCTGCGCCACCGCAGCCGCAGCCGCCGCCGAACGCCGACAGAATGCCCCCGAAAAGACCCCCGCAGAACCCGCCCTCAAAGACCTCCTGGATGCCATGAAGCACCTGGAATTCGAGGAGCCCGTCACCCGCGGGCGACGCGTCTACGACGACGGGAAGTTCTTCCGCTCCCTGGCACGACAGGTCTCGGTCTCCGGAGTCCTCTCCGCTCCCCAGCGCGAGGCACTCCGAAAGCTATCCCTCAAATACGCCAAAAAACTGCCCACGCTCCCCGAAATCGCCGCAAAGATGGGATGGTCCCTCGCCGATGACCGAAACGCCACCACCACCACCGGGAACGACACCCACACCCATGCGGTCGGAGAGGACTCCGAAAACCCGGCCCCGGCAACCGCCGCCGCGTCCTCCCCCGAGAATGACGCGCTGGCCCAGAAGCTCGCCGAGCTCACCGCGCAAATCAAGACCTGGAATCCCGCCGCCAAGCGCGGAAACCGCGTCTACGACGACAAGAAGTTCGTGGATTCCCTCCTGAAACAGCTGGAGACCCGCGGCACTCTCTCCGAACGCCAGACCTCCGCCTGGCTCAAGACCCTCTCCCGCTATGCCGCACAACTCCCCGACGGCGCCCTCGATTCCCTCGCCACCGATACCCCCAACACGCCCCATGCCCCCGCTCCCACAACCACCCAGGAGACCTGCCCACTCTGCGGAAAACCCCTCCGACGCATCGCCTATCGGGGACGGACCTTCCTCGGCTGCACGGGATACCCGGGGTGCAAGTTCTCCAAAAAAGGCTGACACACTAGAATAAAAAAAGGAGGAAGGAGGAAGGAGGAAATTAGGCCAGGGTTTCGGCACGCCGAAACCCCGCGCCGGGATTCCCCGTCGCGTGCGTAAAGCGCCGCTAGTTCTTGCGGCGCAGTTTTGCGCCCGCTCAGCGTCCGCTCTAAATTGCTCATTGCTCACCGCTGGCGCATGTCATGTACCCGCTCAGCGTCCGCTCTAAATTGCTCACTGCGAACTGGTAACCGTCAACTGCCAACAGTTTAAGCCTCCTCCCTACGTTCTTATTCATGGCTTCCGACTCCAAACCAGATTTCACCATTTGCGACATATGCCACAAGGAAGTCGCCGCAGTGTACATCCACGTCGTGGATGACTGTGGGGGGCAGCGCGATCTACACTACTGCATGCCCTGTGCCATCAAGGAGCTCCAGCGGGAAGACCTCCCCGATGACATCAAAGCGTATCTCGAGGCGGTCATGAAACTCTATCGTGACCTGCCGGACATCCTTCCCCCGGAGATGGATCATCGGAACGACAAAGAGGCGCCTCCCTCCCCCACCGAGGAACAGGAAAACTCCGATGACTCCCCAAGGGAATTGCCGTCCCGGGAGATCAACAACCTCGACGAATGGATCCATCGATTCTTGAGCAAGCTCGCGGCAAGAATGGCGATGGACCACGACGTCGACCAGGAGCTCCGCCATAACCTTGAGCGCCACGGCATGGACCTCAACGACATCCTGGGAAGGCCAGAGCCCGGCCGCTGCCCCATCTGCCAGGCCCTGGACATAGACCACGAGGAACACTGCGGATTCTGCCAGAGCTTCCGCGCAAGCGACTCTTTCAAGGAAAGGCACGAGAACACCCCCTCCGACTCTCCCAATGAAATCCCAAAGTGGCCACTGTTCAGCGACGCCAAATGCAAAAAAGAGGCAAGTCGTGTTACGGAGCTCATTGACCGGTATCTGGAGGCGTTGTCGAGTCACCGTGACAGCGCCGCGCAGATGCTGAAGGACGAGATCCAGGGCATCCGTCAAATCATTAAGGAGGACATGTTCCGGCAGCCCGCCGTGGGGTCGGCTGCCGTCGTCCGAAAGTCCCTCCTGCCCTTCCGGGAACTGCCGCCCTACCCCGCACTGCCCCCGGAATCCCTCTTCCTGGCCGGAATTCTCGCCCAGGACGCCCTGAATACCCCGCAGGTCATCCAGGGCTTCCAAATCCAGGCGAATCGCACGGCAGTGGACTTCCTGGAGTCCCCCGACATGCGTGCCACGGAGGTCCGCAGCGCCCTCTCTGCCCTCCTGGCAAAAGACCCGCTCTTCGAAGGCGGCGTCCGCGAAGACCGTACCGCCGCGCTCTTCTCCGCAAACGGCCGCGTCATGGCGTACATCGGCACCCAGGACACCATCGCCCCCCGCACCGACGGCGCATTCTCGCTCCTCCTCCGAGGCACCGAGGACGAGTCGCCCGTGCTCGTGCGCACGCTCAACGCCCTCCTGGGACGGCTCGCCACCAGAATCCCCTTCTTCGTGACCCAGAGGATGGGATTCTACCACCCCATGCCCCACCAGTTCGGAAGCGCCATCACCCTCTCCCTCGCCCTCCATCTGCCCGCCCTCATCCGCACACAGGGGCTCAAGGGAATCTGGGATGCCCTCCCCGCCTTGGATGGCCTCGGGAATCCTTCCCAAAAGGCCTCTCTCCGCCTGACGCCCATCTCTTCCAACTGCGCCGGCGGACTCGCTCCCTGCGGGATGCTCCTCCTCCAGGACACCCGCCTCAATGACTTCGATCTTGAAGAACGCCTGACCCGCCTGCGAAGGACCGCGCACGCCCTGGAACGCGCCGAGCTGCGCGCCCGGAAATGGATGCTCCATAGCCCCGTCTATCGCGCGGATGCCCTGGAGGGCTTCCACCGCACCTGGGGGCTCCTGGAGAATGGGCGCCAGACCCAGCCCGAAGAGGTCTTCTGCCTCCTGGATACCCTCCTCTTCGGCAAAGAACTAGGGTGCTTCCCCTCCCTGGACAAGCAACGGCTCCTGGACGCACTCCGACTCACGCTCTGCCGCATCCAAAATCCCACCGCCACCCTCCGCATAGACGCCACGCCCCTCACCGAAGAGGTCGTCTGGAACTACGCACGGAAAAACCGCACATTCCCGTCCCAGGAGAATATGCCCGATCTCCTCTGGGAGGAACAGTGCCGCGGAGCACTCTCCCTGGAACGCCCCGAAAGCGTCCGACCCACGCCACAAATGCCCGAGCCTTCGGACGACCAGGACCACCACGTCTTCCCAAATCCCCACCCCGCCAACGATTTCCGCGGCGAGGGCACCGCCCGCGAGCGCGCCCAACAGGCCTCCCTCTACCGCCATGCCCTCATGGCAGACATCCAGAGGCTCCTGGGAATCCCCCAACTGGTCAAAAACTAATCCTGCATGACCGCCGATACCCCCGCCATCCAGAACTCCGCCACCTCCGCCGCTACCCCCACCCCGGCACTGCTGCGGGCACAGGGCGTCCGGAAGGCCTTCTCCGGCACAACCGTCCTGGACGGCATCTCCTTCACCCTGGAACACCCGCAGGCCGTCGCACTCCTGGGAGCAAATGGCGCCGGAAAATCCACCCTCATGCGCATCCTGGCGGGATTCCTCCCCGCCGACGACGGCGTCGTCCAAATCGCGGGAACCGACCTCGCCCGCGATCCCGAAGGCGCCCGACACCACCTGGGATACCTCCCCGAAAGCGCGCCCTTCCATGCCGGATTCCGGGTCTCCGAGGTCCTCCATTTCGCCGCACAGGCACAGGGCCTCCGCGGAAAGGCGGCACAGGACGCCGTGGACTCCGCGCTGGAGGAGTGCTCCCTCACACAGGTCGCCTCCCGCATCTGCGACCAGCTCTCCAAGGGATACCGCCGGCGCCTGGGTCTGGCACAGGCACTGGTCCACCGCCCCGGACTCCTCATGCTCGACGAACCCACCGATGGACTGGATCCCCTCCAGAAAGACTCCGCACGGAAACTCCTGAAAGCCCTCGGCAAAAAACACGCACTCCTCCTCTCCACACACCTCCTGGAAGAAGTGCCACTCGTCTGCGACCGGGTCCTCATGCTCCAACACGGCAGACTCGTCTACGACGGACCCGTCCCCGAAGACCTCGAGGCGCTCTTCTTCGGCAAAGGCGCCTAACGCGCCATGACGCCGCCTAGGCAAAACCAATACCCCTGCCTTTGCCTTGAAGAGCAAAACTCTTAATTCGCAATTTTCCCCGCATGCTTCTTCGCGCTTGCACAAAAACCTATTTTCGCCGGGAATGCTGGCGTTTCCTGACCACGCCATTGGCGGCGGCCATGCTGATCTTCTATTTGGTGATCAGCGGGATCCTGACCTTGACCCTGGGGGGCTTTATTGACGGCAATTCCGCATCCCTGGAGGGCTTTTTCGTCTGGCAGCCCTGGCTCTTCCTCTTCCTGTGCTCCGCGCTCTCCATGGGCTCCTGGGCCGAAGAATACCGCACCGGCGCCGCCGAACTCCTCCTCACACTCCCCGCCCCCCCACGCGCCATCGTCACCGCAAAATTCGCCTCGCAGCTCTCGCTGCTCTGCGTCGCGCTCTTCTGCACTGCGCCCTTCCCCATCACCTGCGCCATCCTGGGCGAGCCCGACTGGGGGCCCATCCTCACCGGATACCTGGGGTGCCTCTTGGCGGGCGGGCTCTTCTTGTCCCTGGGACAATGGACCAGCGTCTGGACCAACAGCCAATTCGTGGGATTCCTGGCCTCCTTCCTCCTGGGACTCCTGGGGATGCTTGCCGGCTTCCGCCCCATCAATCTCCTCTTGATCAAATGGGGAATGCCCACCGGAGTCATGGATCTCCTCTCCGCATGGGGAATCTCCGGACACTTCGAGGCGCTCTCCAGCGGACGCCTGGCACTCCGCGATGTCGCATTCTTCCTGGCGGGAAGCCTCCTCTTCCTCCTCCTCACCTGCCTGGCACTCCGACTTCGACACGGCCCCAGGCAACGCCGGCGACTCCTCCCCACGCTGGCGGCCGCACTCCTGCTGATCGCCGCAACCGCACTCCTCCAAAAGGCCCCCTGGCGGCTGGACTGCACACAGGACCACCTCTATACCCTGGATCCCGGCAGCCGACAAATCCTGGATGCCCTCCAGACGCCCCTGGAGGTCACGCTGGTATACTCCCAACACCACCCCGAGCTCTCCGCAACCGTCCGTCGGCACGCCGCACGCACGCAGGAGCTCCTCCACGAATTCGCCCGCAAAAGCAACGGTAAGATCGTGCTGAAGGAGTTCCTGCCCCAAAGCAATCAAGAGCAGGACCGCGCTGCGGCATTGGGCATCACTCCCCACGTGGGCTCCCTGGGCGACCTATGGTTCCTGGGAGTCCGCATTGCGCCGCAGGACCCCTCACAGGGCAAGGCGGTCACCGTCCCCTGGCTGGATCCCGAAGAGCCCGCCACTCTGGAATACCAGCTGGCACGCGCACTCTCCGCCAGCCAGCGAAAGGAGCCCCGGAAGATCGGGCTGCTCTCCTCCCTCATCGTCCTGGAGACCTTCGACCAGGACAACCAAAAGCTCCTGCCGACCTGGTGGAGCCTCCAGAAACTCCAGGAGGACTTCCAGCTGGTCACGCTGGATCCCGCGAAGCCCCTCCCCGAAAAGCTGGATGCACTCCTGCTGCTCCATCCCAAGGACGCCCCCGAGGGCTTCTGGAAGGACGTCCTGCAATTCCACCAGAAGGGCGGCGGAATCCTCCTCTGCCTGGATCCCCTCTCGCATGTGGAGGCCAGCCAGAATGGCCGCATGCGCCTCACGAAGGCCTCGAAGCTCCCGCCGTCCCTAGGCGCGCTCTGGGGCGTCGCCTTCCAGGATGGCCGCGTCGTTGCGGACCGCCACCTGGCCTCCTCCATGACCAACAACCGGAAGGGCCTGGAGAGCTTCCCCACCCTCATTACCCTGAAACAGGAGAATCTCTCCCAGGACTCCCCCATCACACAACACCTCTTCTCCCTCACACTCTTCTGCCCCGGAGAATTCACCACCACGCCTACACACGGCTTCCACGTCACGACACTGGCCACCACCACCACTGACGCACAGACCCTCCTGCCCTACCAGGCAAAACGCGACGGCGCCGCAATCCTCACCGATTTCTCCCCCGACAACAAATCCCATGTCCTCGCACTCCAAATCCAACCCACAGAGGACACCAATGCCGGCTCCGCCATCCTGATGGGCGATGCGGACTGGCTCCACGACTCCCTCTGCGTCAACCAGACTACCGACGCCACCGGCAAGGAGCTGGCACTCCCCCTCAATGACAACGCGACCTTCCTGGCAAACGCCATGGAATTCCTCTGCGACGACGCCACACTCCTCCATCTGCGCTCCCGCGGCGCCCGCAAACGCGGCTTCACGAAGCTAGAGGCACTCGCCCGCGAGACGGAACAGGAAATCCAGCGTCTGGAAGCACAGGCATACCAGGACAACGCGGATCTCCGCGCACGCGGGCGCGCACTCCTCCAGGGACATGACCCAGACGACCCCGCAATCGCCAAGGCGCTCGATGCCCTGGAGGCCGAAGACGCCGCACAGCAGGAAGCCCTTAAAAACAAGCAGCGCGACGCCCTCACCGCCCTCCGACATCGACTCGACGCCGTCCAGCGGAAGGTCGCACTCTATAACCTCCTCCTCACCCCCGCAATCCTCGCCGCCGCCGCCTGCATCGTCGCCCTGAAACGCCGCCGATGACGCCACAACGCCAGACGGCGTTGCGTAAATCCTTCGCAATCCGTGGCTGGCCCGCTGGCCGATTTGGTGGTTGTGGCGCCCTTCCGCCGCTCCTGCGGCGCACTTGGCGCCGCGTGGCGCACGCGCCGGTAACATTCCGGCGCGGGGTTTCGGCGTGCCGAAACCCTGGCCTAACTTCCTCCTTCCTCCTTCCTCCTTCCTCCTTCCTCCTTCCTCCTT
>CAVDSU010000075.1:0-10912 GCA_963611685.1 bacterium | reverse complement strand
ACCCACCAACGGCGCATTCCCCCGAGCGCGGATTTTCGCGAGAAGACCTCCAAAGGACGGAGGGGCTTGCGCCCCCCGGACCCCCGCCTAACTTCTTCCGCCTACCGCCGGTATTTGCGCGCCAATCTGGGCGCGCATAATGCACGCGCCGGGGAATCCGGCGCGGGGTTTCGGGCGCGAAACCCTGGCCTAACTTTCTCCTTTCTCCTTTCGCCTTTCTCAAAAAAAGGGCCCTCTCGAACTGCTTCGGGAGGGCCCTTTTTTTGTGTTTTATGCCTTCTTTTCGTTCTGTTCGCGGATGGCGGCGCGTCGGATCTTTCCGTTGGTCGTCTTGGGGAGTTCGTCCACGAAATCGATGATTCGGGGATACTTGTAAGGCGCGGTGTGGGTCTTCACGTAGTCCTTGATCTCATCCTTGAGGGCCTCGCTGGGCTCCTTGCCCTTCACGAGGACGATGGTGGCCTTCACCACCTTTCCGCGGACGGGATCGGGCACGCCGGTGATGGCGCACTCGAGGATATAGGGGAGTTCCATGAGGACACTCTCGACCTCGAAGGGTCCCACGCGGTATCCGGAGGTCTTGATGATGTCGTCGGCGCGTCCCTCATACCAGAAGTACCCGTCTTCGTCCTGCCACGCCTGGTCACCGGTGTGGTAGAAGCCGTCGTGCCAGACCTTCGCGGTGTCCTCGGGGGCCTTCAGATAGCATCCGAAGAGTCCGCAGGGATGATTCTCCTGGGTGGCTCTCACGCAGATCTCGCCGGTTTCGCCAGGGCGGACGGGATTGCCATCGGGATCCAGAAGAACCACATCGAACTGCGGATTCGCCTTTCCCATGGAGCCCGGACGGGGCTTCATGTCGGCGAGGGTTCCGATGAGCATGGTGGTCTCGGTCTGGCCGAAGCCCTCGTAGGGGAGCTGTCCGGAGACCTTCGCGAAGGCCTCGCTGACCTCGGGAGGCATGGCCTCGCCGGCGGTGGTCACATGCTGCAGCGTGGAGAAGTCATACTGCGAGAGATCCTCCTTGACCAGGAACCGGAAGATGGTGGGAGGTGCGCAGAAGGTAGTGATGCCATACTGCTTGAACATGGGCAGCAGATCGGCGGCATGGAAGCGGTCGAAATCGAAGGTGAAGACGCCGGCCTCGCAGAGCCACTGTCCGTAGATCTTCCCCCACAGCGCCTTTCCCCAGCCGGTATCGGCCACCGTGAAGTGCAGTCCATCGGGATTGACCTTGTGCCAATGGCGCGCGGTCATGACATGCCCCAGCGGATACGCGTAGTCGTGCTCCACCATCTTGGGATAGCCGGTGGTGCCGGAGCTGAAGAAGACCAGCATGGGATCCGTGGTCTTCTGTCCCTCGGGGCGTGCGAACTCCGCCGGGAATCCGGGATAGAGGGCGTCGTAGTCCAGCCAGCCCTCCTTCTTGCCATTCACCGACAGCTTCAGCTTCACGCCAGAAGTCGCGGCGGCGGCATCCACCTCGTTGGTGATGTTGCCGTCGGCAGAGCAGATCACGTATTGGACATCGGCGCGCTTGAAGCGATACTCGAAGTCATGGGCGGTCATCTGGCAGGACGCGGGGATGGCGATGGCGCCGATCATGTGCAAGGCGTTGAGGACGAACCAGAACTGGTAGTGTCGCTTGAGCACCAGCATCACGCGGTCGCCCTTCTTCACGCCCAGGGACTGCAGCAGATTTGCCGTCCGCATGGCGTTGTCCGCGATGTCCCGGAAGGTGAAATCGTGGCACTCCTTGTTCTTGGAGACCCACCGCATGGCGATCTTGTCGGGGCACTTATCGGCCAGCGTCAGGAGGACATCGAAGGCGAAATTGAAGTTTTCGGGCACATGGAACTTCACGTTCTTCAACGTGCCGTCCTCATTCCACTCCTCCGTCATGTACTTCTGATAGAGCAGCTCCCGCTTCTCCTGGGAGGCGGGCGCCTTCTCCACCTGGGGCACGAAGCCGAAGCGCTCGGGCGTCGTCTCCTCGTACTTGCTGTGCATGACGATGGAGAGGAACTGGCAGGGCTCGCCGCCGATCGCCTGGATGGCGTGCGCCTCACGGCCATCGAAGTAGATGCTGTCGCCCTTGTGGAGGATCTCCTCCTTGCCATGAAGAAGAATCTTCATGGTGCCGGAGAGGATCAGGCAGAACTCCTGGCCGTTGTGCTCGGAATACTTCGGGGGCTCGCCCTCGGCCGCGCAGGGTGCGGTGACGATGAAGGGCTCGCCGGTGCGGTCCTTCATGTGGATGGCCTGGTGCAGGTAGCTGAAGCCCGCGCGGCGCACGAAGGGGAATCCCTCGCCGCTGCGGGTCACGGTGTAGAGCGCCAGATTGGGGGATTCGCCGCGGATGACCGAGGAGACATCCAGGCCGAAGTGCTCGGCCAGATTGTAGTAGAAGGAGAAGGGCGCCTGTTTTGCGCCGCTCTCGTAGCTCTGGTACTCCTCCGCGGAGACGCCCAGCAACTGCGCCATCTCCTCAACGGAAAAGTTCTTCTGCGCCCGCAACTCGCGGACACGCATGGCGATTTGCAACTTGTTTTCCATGGAAGCAAAAGAGAGGGAGGGAAAGGAGGCTCGGGTTGATTGGTTCGTTTGGGTTTCTGTTTTACGCTTCTGACTCTAGAAAAAAGGGAGAAGGCGGAGAAACGGCCAGTCGGGAAAAATGCGCGCCCACCAGAACGCAGAAAGGCGGGCGACCTTTTCAAGACCGCCCGCCGTTTTCTCTGCCGAAATGGAGGAAGGGACCGCGGGCGGTCTAAATAATAATGAAGCCAATAATCGCCACGATACCAAGGCAAAGCAAGCCCTTAACCAGGGAGAATACCTCCTTGGCAAAAGACTGGCTGTGGTTGGCAAAAACGTTCATGGCGTGGTGAAAATAGCTCTCCGGAAAACCCCAAAACAGGGCTTCTCCTCGGGAAACGGGCTGAATATAGCCACAAAAGCAAGGACTGCAACCACCCACGGGGATTCCTGCGATTTCCCGCGGGCGAATCCCGAACCACGGAAGGACACGGAAACGGGTCTTCCGCGTATTCTGTGGTTGAATTCCGAACCACGGAAGGACACGGAAACGGCTGGCGCCGCACACGGAAGGGATATTCTTCCGCGTATTCTGTGGTTGAATCCCGAACCACGGAAGGACACGGAAACGGCTGGCGCCGCACACAGAAGGGATAAAAAAACAACCTTCGGTGTGCTTCCGTGTCCGCTTTAGCGGCTTCCGCGTATTCTGTGGTTGATGGTTACCCCCGGAACATTCCCGCGACTGCGAGGAACACCCCCCTCTTTTTCGTCTACAGACCGCACTTCTGCAGGAAGTATGCGGGGCTGGCGCTCCAGGCGTGGCACATGCTGCGGAAGTGGTGTGCGCCGGGGGTCTCGGGGAAGGTAGTGAGCCAAGGGAACTCCTGCAGACATTTCCGCCAGGGTTCAAGCGCCTGGAGCATACCCGGCTTATCCCCCAGAGTGCGCAGCGCCTCCAGGACATAGAACTGGAAATAGAGGCTGCAGGTGCACATCTCCGGGCGATCCTCCAGGAGGGCATGATGCGCCTTCTCCTGGCGGTCGCCGGTAGCGGCGCCTGCCAGAACCGCCAATGCCTGGGAGTGTCGGCTGTAATAGGGCTTTCCGGGCACATCCGCATAGAGTCCCGCCTTCTCGTCCCAACACAGTCGATTCACGGCATCGGCCACGCGGGACGCCAGTGAGCGCCACTCCTGTGCGTCAGCGGGTCGGTCCTCCTGGTCGGCCAAGCGTGCGGCGGTCTTAAGTGCGATGGCGAAGAGGAGATTCTCCTGGGCGGTGGGCGACTTTTCGTCGCGCGAGGGATCGCCGGAGGGCCACTCCTTCACCCAATCCGTGAACGCCCAGTATCCGGGATGTGTGACCAATCCGGTAGTGGCGTCCACATGGTCGGCGTAATACCGGAGGATTCCCTGCATGCACCAGTAGAGCCGATGGAGGAGCTTGGGTTCGGGGAAATACCTCAGGTAGTCGTCCACCATGAGGATCCAGAAGAGGGAGTATCCGGGGATGTATTGTGGGAGGCAGGAGGGGAATCTGCTTTGGAGCAATCCATTGGCGGCCTGGCTGCGCTGGAAGTCCAGCAGCGCCTTGCGCCCCAACTCGCCATTGCCGGCGCATTCGTAGGAGATCAGCGCCTGAATCCGGGTATCGCCCTCGTATTGGAAGCGTTCGAAGAAGGGGCAGTCCTCGTAGGTATCGTGGGCGCAGCAGCGCGCCGTATGGAGACAGACCTGGTAGAGCTTCTCCTTCCAGGCGTCAGGAGAGTGGTATTCCCGGAAGCTCCCGAAGTCATAGGAGGCGAACTCGGCATTCAGGGTGATCTCCTGGGCGCTTTCCAGCTCCGCCAACAGCCGCAGGCATCCCGCCGCGCGGATCTCGAAGGTCTCCGTGCGCCAGGGGCGTCCGTCCAGCAACAGGATGTCCTCCTGCCACCGCGACTCCTCCGCCCGCTCGCTCTGGCGAATCCGCAGCGTGCCGTCTGCCCCCGTGCCGGAGAGCCGCAGGAAGCCCGTGAAGTATTTGTCGAACGCCAGGTGCACCTGGGACTTTCCTGCGGGCAGATGCAGGCGGACTGTGCCGTCGGCGTCCCGGCGGAAATTCAGATCATCCGTCGAGGAATCCAGGAGCGAGAGACCCATGGGCTCCCGCTTCAGGGGCTTGACCTGTGGCATCTCCATGGCCCAAGTGGTGCCGGTGTCGCCTCGCAGCCGCCAGCCATGGATATTGGGACCGCGATCCAAGTCGTAGAGCTCCTGCCAGGCGCTGTCATCGAAGTCCACCGCCTGCCAATCGCCCAGGGACTTCGCGAAATCGATCTGCTGTCGCGCGGTGGCGAAGAGGAAATCGCGGTCGCTGACGGCCTCGGTGAATTCCAGGCAGCGGCGACTGGGATCCACGGCGCCCTTCCAGCCCCAGGGAGTAGAGAGCTTCAGTTCCTCGTCCGGGCAAGAGAGATAGAATCCGCCGCCCAGGTGCATCTCCGAAAAGGGCGTCCACGAACGGAACCACCCGTCCCCCCAGACCATCACCTCCGCCGACAAAACATGATCCCCCGCCGCAATCTGCGCCTCACTGCGGGAGAGCTGCTTGTACCACACCGGACTCTTCACTGGACCATCCGCCAACAAAACGCCATCCAGATAGAAGCGATACCGGCAATCCCCACAGGTATAGAAGACCAGCCGACGCGCGGAATCCGCATGGAAACGGCGTCGAAGCAGCCGAAAACCGGGCTCGTAGCTCCGCAATCCGGGAATCCAGGACCAGTAGCCGCAGGCGGCCTCGCGATAGTCGTCGGCAGTGGGGAAGGCAGTGCTGTTCATGTCTCTTTAACGCAGGAATTGGGAAGGGGAAACAAAAAGGCCGTGAACGCCCATTTTCAAAGTGAATGGCGCATAATGTAGCCATTTTCAGAGCCGCCTGAAACGCCCTCCCCATGCCCCCGAAAATTGGCATGTCTGAATCTTTCACAAGATCACACAATGACCCTCCATGAACCCCCGCATTCCATATCCAAAATCCTCATTTCGGACAACCCGAACACCCCCTCTTGACAGTGGCAATGCACGCAGAAATCATTATCTTATGACGCTCTTTATTCCCTAGAATAGAAGGAGCTCCTCCACACGCCCCCAGAACTCCCCCCACCCTGGCATGCCGAGTCTATATTCCAGTCTAGACAAATGCTCTTGGACAAAGGTCCTGGAACTGAACCGCCCCGCCCTGCCCCGCCCGCCCTTCTCCGTCCACTGCCCGCTGAATTTCTCGGGCGCAAAAAATATCGTCATTGTGGACGGCGCATTAAATGCGTCGGTGTTGCCCATTCCGCCGGGAATGGACTCCAACAAGGTCGAGGACTGGGAGCTCAAGCAGGATCTCCGGATCCGCACCCTCACTTTCCTGCCGGAAGAGGTGCCCGCCATCATGGACTTCCATCATGCAAAGATGGAGCGCCTTGAGGGCGATCTGCCCCAAATCCAGGGGAGCTTCTACGCCCGCTTTACGCAATACACCTTCCTCTACGCCATGGGCGACAAGGACCGGCTCTCCCTGCGTGCCACCATCCGCAACGAGGGACAGGCGCGGGAGCGCAAGCACCTCTGGCTGAAAGCCGCGCACCCCCTGGAACGCGCTTTCTACGACTACCACTACATCACTTTCCACTTCACCGAAAACAACTTCCCGAAATTCGACGACAGCTGCGACTTCCGCGACGGCGCGTTGTGGCACGACGGCAAGGCGATTCTGCGCTATGCCCCCGGAGACTTCCAGGTGGAGTGGCATCCCGAGGTCCGCTTCAAGGACTCCCAGTATACCAACCGGCCCTTCCTGTGGGACAGCCCCTTCTTCGTCCACCCGGAATTCCGCCTCCACAGCGCCAAGAATCTCCTGCACTTCTCCAAGGAGCTGGATCCCGGCGAAGAGGCCTCCTTCGAAATCACCTTCGCCACTGACCTGGACGACGCGCTCCCCGAAGAGAATCCCGCTTTCGAGGAAGCCCGGCGCTTCAACCGCGAGGCCTGGCGCGGCGAAGAGGAAGCGCGCAAGATCGCGGCGGTGGACTTCGGCGACGACGAGTTGAACCGCCGTTTCCAGACCGTCCAGCGCGTCACCCGGCAGCTGATGCTGACCATGGACTGGCCGGATTACGGAAAGATCCTCTTCCCCTGCCAGGGCGGCACCAGCGAGCGCTTCTTCATGTGGGTCTGGGAGGCAATGTGCGCCTTCCATCCCATGATGTCCCTGGGGTTCTTCGAGGAAAACCGCAAGCTTCTGGAATTCATCTTCTCCCTCCAGGACGGCGGATATCCCCCCATCGGCGAATTCGTCCCGGCGCGCGGCGCCATCGGCACCACGGGTCCCAAGTGGGCCTGCGTCACCGGCAGCGCCCTCACCTGGGCCGCACAATACATCCGGCTCTCCGGAGACCAGGACTTCGCCAAGAAATACCTGGATGCCATGGCGAAGGCCTGCGGATGGATCCTGGCGCAGATCCGCGCGCCCCATCCCCCGGAATACCCCTACCCCGGACTCATGCCGAAGTGCTGCGCCACCGACGCCGACAACGGCCGGCTGGTGATCTTCACCGACAACTGGGCCTGCCTGGGAATGCTCCTCACCGCCGAACTCCTCCAGGAATACCACCACCCCGACGCCGAACTCTACACCCGGGAGGCCGCACGCTATCGCGCCGACCTCATGGCGTGCCTCGAGGACCTGACGACCCCCGACGGATATGTCCACCGGCAAATCGACGACTCCGGACAGTATTGCCCCGGCTTCACCAACTGCGACTCCTTCGCATTCTTCGCATACTCCGGGCTGCTCTCCCTCCACGATCCCGCCATCCGGAAATTCATCCGCTGGTGCGAAAACAACTCCTGCCAGGACTTCTTCTTCGGCGCAATGCACGAACACCTGATGTATATCGGGACCGCCGAACAAAGCGCCGCGCTGATCCACATGGCCAATGGCGAGACCAAGCGCGCCTGGAGCGCCATCCAGACCTTCGAACGCTTCGGCTGCACACACGATCTCTTCCTGACCCAGGAGCGCTTCGACATGGACGACCCGGAACACACCTCCTGGCAACCCAATGCCTCCAATAACGGGCGGCTGCTGGACCTGGAGCTGGCGCGCATCTACCTGGAGACCGACCAGAAGATCCTGCTGCTGGCCGGCTTCGCCCCCTTCGAACTGGAGGAGCCACACCGGCACTTCGCCATCCGCGGCCTGCACACCACACACGGTCTCCTGGACCTGGAGGCGCAGGACGGAGAGGTCTCCGTGAAGTGGGAGAAGGGCGCCCCCGCCCTCCCCATCATCCTCCCCGAGGGCTGGACCCTGGTCCCCTGAAAAGACCACGCCCCCCTTTCATTTCCTTAAATCATCCCCCCATAAAGCCCCCCACAACTCCCCGATTCACCATGGGAACCAATTACCCCATCATCGATCTCTGCGGCACCTGGCAACTGCGCCAGACCACAGACAAGGCCGCCAACGCCATCCCCGCGCAAATCCCCGGCGACAACTACTCCGCACTCCTGGAGAACGAGCTCATCCCTGATCCGTACTACCGCGAAAACGAAAAGGATGTGCAGTGGGTCGCCGACAAGGACTGGACCTACGAGCGCTCCTTCACCGTCCCCCAGGAACTCCTCCAGGCGCAGGCAGTGATCCTCAACCTGGACTCCGTGGACGCCGTGGCGACTCTCTACATCAACGACAAGGAGGTCGCCAAGCTCGATGACCAGTTCCTCCGCTTCCGCAAGGACGTGAAGCCCTTCCTGAAAGCCGGCAAGAACGCCATCCGACTGGATTTCATGGCCGTGCGCCACGCCGGCGACGAGCTGGAGAAGACCCAGTTCGGCCATCTGCCCGGAATGGGCCCCTGGTCCACCGTCCCCAACCTGAACTACATTCGCAAGACCCAGTGCAGCGGCGGTTGGGACTGGGGCATCTCCCTGCCCTCCACCGGCATGACCGGAAAGCTCTACCTGGAGGGCGTCGACCAGGCGGTCCTGGACCACGTCTACGACGTGCAGGTCCACAAGAAGAACAGCTGCGAGGTCACGCTCTTCGCGGAGCTCACTCCCCTGGAAGACACGCCCATCGGCACCAAGGTCACGGTGGAATTCCTCCTGGATGGACAGAAGAAGAAGGGCACCGGCGTGGTGGCCCGCCAGGGAAAGGTCCTGACCTCCGTCACCTTCACCATCAAGAATCCGCAGCTCTGGTGGCCCAACGGCTACGGCGAACAGCCCCTCTATCCTCTCCAGGTCACCTGCAACGGACAGGTCATCACCCAGAAGCTTGCCCTCAAGGAGCTGAAGGTGGTCAACGAGAAGGACGACATCGGCTTCTGCATGATCTTCCAGGTCAATGGCGTGCGCATCTTCGCCAAAGGCGCCGACTGGATTCCCTGCGACGCCATGCCCCAACGGCATACCCCCGAACGCTACCGGAATCTCCTGGAGAGCGTCGCCAAGGCAAACATGAATATGCTGCGCGTCTGGGGCGGCGGAAAATTCGAGGAGGACGCCTTCTACGAGGAGTGCGACCGTCTGGGTATCCTGCTCTGGCACGACAACATGTTCTCCTGCGCCCTCTACCCCGACCAGCCACACTTCCTCCAGAACATCCACGACGAGATCGTCTACCAGGTGAAGCGGCTCCGCCACCACGCATGCATCGGACTCTGGTGCGGCGACAACGAGCTCATCGGAAATGTGAACAACGCCCCCAATCCCAAGCTCCGCGACGAATACCTGGTCTTCTATGACCGGCTGAGCCAGACTGTGGGACGCGCCATCCGCGAGGCCGACGACACCCATATCTTCTGGCCCTCCTCCCCCTGCGCCGGCCCCAACAACTACGCCGACAACTGGCTGGCCGACGCCGACGGCGACATGCACTACTGGCAAGTCTGGCACGGCGGCGCCGTCTTCGAAAAATACTACGAGGTGCGTCCCCGCTTCTGCAGCGAATTCGGCTTCCAGTCCTTCCCCTCTCTGGAGACCGTGGAGACCTTCGCCGAAAAGGAGGACTTCAATGTCTTCTCCCCCGTCTTTGACCGCCACCAGAAGGCCGGACAGGGCGGCAATGCCAATATCGTGGGAATGTTCGGAAACTACTTCCTGCTGCCAAACTCCTTCCAGGGAATGCTCTACCTCTCCCAAATCCAGCAGGGACTGGCCATCCGCACCGGCGTGGAGTTCTGGCATAGCCTCCGCCCCCGCTGCATGGGGACCATCTTCTGGCAGCTGAACGACAACTGGCCCGTCTCCTCCTGGGCATCCCTGGAATACACCGGACGCTGGAAGGCACTGCAGTATATGGCGAAGCGCTTCTACGCGCCCATCCAGACGGTCGCCTACCACACCAAGCCCGAGAATCCCATGGAGATGTTCTTCATCACCGATCTCCCCGGAAAGGTCGACGCCAAGATCGTGGCAAGCCTCCTGGATGTCGCCACCGGAAAGAGCGTCGTCAAGAAGGAGTTCGTCGTGAAGGCCGATACCATGGGCTCCATCTCCCTGGAAATCCCCGACTTCTACCACGACGACAAGGCACGGAAGGGACACGCCATCGAAGAGTGCGTCCTCCTGGTCACCACCACCGCGAAGGACCAGAGTGGCAAGAAGTACTCCCACCAGGAGATCGTCAATCTCGTTCCCTGGAAGAAGATGCCCCTGCCCCAGGCAAAGGTAACGGTCTCCGAGATCAAGATGATCGACAAGCAACACTTCCAGATCACTCTCGATGCCGACAAGCCCGCATTCTTCCTCTGGCTCGCCCTCAAGAACGACCCCGCCGCAATCTTCGAGGACAACGCCATTACACTCCTCCCCGGCAAGACCACTCTCACCCTCACCACCGAAAAGGAATACACCGCCGCAAAGGTGAAGAAGGAACTCACTACCTTCCACCTTAGGGAAAGCTACTAGGATAGACACGCAAAAAAAGGGGCGGCTGGGTTACATCCAGCCGCCCCTTTTTTGTGCCAATGCGCAGCAAGTACCTAGCAATTAGTGGCTAGTGAATAGTTTACAAGGTGCCGCAGGCGCTATGCGGCGCAAATGCGCCGCTTGTTCGTTAGTAGGGTTATAAGGCGCATGATAGGCCAGGCACCCAAAGGACGGGGGCTACCGCCCCCGTTCCCCTGCTGGCTTTGCGTGGGCAAGCATAGCCTGCCGCCGTCGGCATCTAGGTAGTAGGTTTATTCAGCGCAATGCGCTGCAAGTACCTAGCAATTAGTGGCTAGTGAATAGTTCATAAGGTGCCGCAGGCGCTATGCGGCGCAAATGCGCCGCTTGTTCGTTAGTAGGGTTATAAGGCGCATGATAGGCCAGGCACCCAAAGGACGGGGGCT
>CAVDSU010000074.1:0-11005 GCA_963611685.1 bacterium | reverse complement strand
CCAGCCTTGCGCGCTCCGCCTTTAGGGCGGCGGCGAAGAGCCTGGCGGTCATGGTCCTGACGACCTCGCGGCAAGTCTCGGCGGCCAGCTTGTCGAAATCTCGCCCCGCGTAAGAGTAGGCGCGCCCAGTGGCGAAGGCATAGGCGGGGTGGTCCTTTATACCCGCCTCGCATCCAGTGAAGGGGAGGCACTTTTCGCACATGGAGAAAAGAATCTCGGGCACAAGGCGCGCGCTAACCCATTGCGCTTCCAGGATCCTGGCCCACATCCTTTCCGTTCCCGCCTCGTTTTGCGGCACTCCCTGCCAACCCTGCGCGCATAGTGCCTGCCATACCCGCCAGATCAGGCCATCGGAAGGGGTGTGCGCCAGGAGGAAGTGGCGGTATCTGGCGCGCGTCTTTGGGACTACTCCCAGCTCTTCCCAAGCGTCGGAAATCGCTATGCGCTTGCTTGCCATGGTTGCCATGCTACACATTTTTATTTCCTCCCTGCTGCGCGTTCTTTTCCGCCATGTCCAGCAAGGCAAGGACGGAGGAGCTTTGTAGGTATGTAATGGTTTCGGAGGGCGTCTTTACCATCCAGCGACGGCACTTGCTGCTATACTGGAACTGACAAGCGCCCACCGTGAAAATGGTAACCAGGTTGTCGCCTAGAATTTTCGTCTTTTCCTTTGCCCCTAGCTTCGCCAGGGTCTCCATTGTCTTTTCCTTGTCGGTCATTTCTTGTCCCATTGCTTCAGGATCTCGGCGGCGGTCTTTGTGTCTACCAGGGTCTCGCCCTTGAGCCGCTCCGCCTCCGCTGCCTTCCTGCGTCGCTGCTCTTCTTGCCTCTTCTCCCTTTCCTTTCTCTTCTCCTCATCCGCCTCCCGCTGCGTCCTCCTTCCCAGGGAGCGAAGGAAGGAGACAAGCAGGCGCGGCCACATCTTCACGGGTGTTCCGTCGAACATCCACCCGCGGGCGGCGTTCATTTCTATGAAAGATTCCGCCTCCGCGGTGGTAATCTCATACCCGCGTGTCCTTGCCTCCGTGACGACTTCGGCGGGATCCTCGGGGTATCTTCTCCTTTTCAAAGATTCCCGTTCCCGTTCCCGTTCCTCTTCCTCGGGAGTTCCTCGCGTGCGCGTACGCGCGCGCGGGAACGGGAACGGGAATTCTTTTAAATTCTGTATTTCTTCTGTACGCGCGCGCGCGCCCTCGGAAAATGGCGGAGAAAATGGCGCGGTTTCGTTTTCGGCGCTTCGCAAGTCGTTGGCGTTGCGTGAGTTATCAACCGCCGAAAAATGGCGGGTAAAATGGCTCGCGCGCGCGCACGCGTACGCGGGGTTGGCAGGGGGCCCTGCCTCTGCGCCCTTTGGACGGCTCTGGTATCTCTCATACTTGAGGAGCTTGACTTCCGCCATGTGCCCACGGCCTTTCCCGGATCTGGCTACCTCGATCACCTTGTCGGCCTCAAGGCGCTCCAGGACCTCGCGCACGGCAAAGCGGGAAAGGTGCAGCGCCTCCCCCAAGGCGCCGGCCGATATTCTCACGGGCGCGCCTGCCGGCTGCGCCTCTGCGGCCTTAACGACAAGCCACACGAGGACAGCCAAGGCAGGCGCGCCAAGGTCCTGGACTGCCTTGTTGTCCAGGATCTTCGTCCATATTTTTACCCAGCTAGGGCGCATGCGTCAGAATACGGCGTCAAGCTCCTGGCTGTCTGCCGGCGGCATCTGCGCCGTGGCGTTCCTTTGCGCCGCGTATTGCGGTTGCCGTCGCATAGGGGGGATGTCGGAAGGGTCCACCCGCGGCGCCTGCTGTTGGGCTCCCTGGCTTGCCACCCGCTGCGCTTGCCGGATAACGGCGAAGGCCTGCGCGCGGATGTCTAGGTACCCGTTGCGGTTCTTGTCCAGCTTTCCCGTCACCAGGACGAGGTCGCCGGGGGCGACTTGGCTTTGGAGCACCTCGCCCTGCTCGTGGAAGAAAGCGAAGTCGTATGCGTCCAAGGCCTTCATGCCTTGCCGGAAGGCCTCCACCTCGATAGTCAGGCGCGTGTACTGCGTGCCGCTGTTGCTCGTCAGTGACTCCACGGTCTTTGCCGTGCCGCAAATCTGAAATTGGTTCAGTGCCGCCATTGCCTAGCCCTCCTTCCTCACAAGGCGTTCCACTGCCGCGCCGCGCTCCCCGCATTCCTCGCAGATAGCCTTCGCGGCCGCCTCCGCCTCCTTCCTCGCCTCCTTCGTGGCGGCTGCCGCCTTCGCCGCGGCCACCAGCTTGGTTTGCGAAAGGGAGCAACACGCCAAGAGGTCGGGCTCTGAGATGTGGAGCTCCTCCCGCGCACGCGCCAAGGCGTTCACGGTGTCTTTCACCGTTAGACGGCCTGCGGACGTCGCCACGCGCCAATTCGCGCAATTGCCGGACTTTCTCGCGCGCGCCTTGGTTTCTTCTTCTACGGCGTCGCAAAAGCGCCTAACGGCGATAATTTGATCCATCCACCGGGCGATCCTTTCGTCGCTGGCAGTTGCAATTGCCTGGCGGAAGTCGGGCTCTTCGGACGCGGCAACCTTTGCAACCGCCAGGGACTGAGTGCGGATGGCGGCGCAGGAGGCGTCCTGCCACGCGGGGCAGAATCGGCAATGGTCGCCGGGGCACACGGGGGCGCCCTCCGCCTTTGCCGCCTCGATGACGGCCAGGATCCGGTCGGCCTGCTCCTCGACGTCGATGGCCTCCCACACTGCGGGTTCCTCGGAAACAACTGGTTGGAAGATGGCTGCGGAAATGCGCTGTGCCCCTCGCTCCTGCGCCAGGGCGACGGCATAGGCGGCAAGCTGGAGGTTCCCGGGGGCGGCGACGATGGAGTTTCCGAATTTCCAGTCGATGAGGAGGACCTCGCCGTCGGCGCGCGTAATCACCACGTCGGCGGTGCCAAAGTAGAGCTCGCCGGAAAAGGTGGAGTAGCTTACGCGCCGCTCGGTCTCCAGGCTCCGGTCGTCGGGGCGCATTGCGCTTCGCAGGTATGCAAGGCACGCGGCGATCTCGGGGCGGGGCTCCTCGGGCATTTGCTCGCCTCGCGCCATGGCGCGCGCAAGGACGGCGATTTCCTCGTGGAGCATTGTTCCCCTGGCGGAAAACTCGGTCTCGACGCCGGGGATGCCCTTCGCCATGGCGTAGGATCCGGGGCACTTCTCGAGGCGGGCAAGGCTTGAGGGGGCGAACTCGGCGTGCGCCGTGGGGCGCGCGGGGGTCTCGGGGGTCTCGGGGGTCTTCTCGGTTGTGTTGGTCTCTTCGTTAGTCATTGCTGGTTGTCTCCTGTCTCTTGGTGTAGCCGCTTGCGGCGGAAGAAAAATCGGCGGTCTCCATTCCCCTGGTGGGGAGCTGGCCGGTCTTGTCCCAGATGCGCCACTGGCCCCTGGCGGGGTCGTAGGTGAAGCTCCAGCGGGCGCCGGGGTCGGTGAAAAAGGCTTTTCGCGCCTTGCTCCTCAGCTCGCGCCAGGCCATGCGGTAACCCGCTTGCATGAGGTCGGCGGCAATGCCGGCTGCCTCCACGTGCTCGGCGGTCTTCCTGTCGTTCATCTTTTTTCTCTCCTCTGTGGCAGTGGCAAAAAGCCCACCCGTGGGGCCGTCCGGCAGACGATCCGGCTCGGGTCCTGCGGCAAAACGGGTCGCAGGAACGGCCGCGCTTGGTTTTCGTGGCCCGCGAAGCACCTCAACAAAACCGAAAAGTGAAGCTAGGCGGAACGCGGCGCCCCACGGGTGGGCAAATGGCTAGACGTATAGGCAGAACTTCTCTTGGGAAACGCTGTGCGGGTTGTCCGGTTGCGCAAGCTCCTGCGTCCAGATATCGAAGCACGCGGGGGAGCTGGACCTGTGGATGTGAAACTGGCTCGCGTAGTGCTCCCAGCAGCTGTACATGTCCTTTAGCGTGTCGAAGCGCAGGACCACCCAGCGGCAGTCATCCCGGTGGACGGACGGGATGAACTTCCCCAGGGCAAGGGGCAGGCCCTCCCGCTTGCCGGGCGCGGCGTATCTCACGGGGGCGATGACGGGGCGCTGCTGTATGTACCCCTGCACGGTAAGGGAGTTCTTCCTCGCGTTGAAGAGGCGCTCTATCTCTGCCGCCTTTCCCGTGCGCATGCCGGTGTGCCGGTCGTACTGGTCGGCGAAGACTGGCGCGCGCCAGGGCTCGCTCTCCGGCTCCGCGAAAGGCTGGACTGGCTCGGGGATCTCGTCCAGGAATGTGAACTCAAGCTGGTACATGTCTCTGCGTGAAGTTGGAAGTGGATCCCCTCCGCAAGTCTACCGGCAGACAATCCGGCATGAAGGAGCGCGGCTCGCACGAGGGGCGTTGCCCTGGATGATCAGCAACGGGTCGCCGGGTAACAAACCATAGGGAAAAACGGCCCAGCTCCCCGTCTTGCCTTCCTCGCCTGCGGAGGGAAAGTGTTCTAGATGACTTGTAAAAGTGCCGGGCCTCGTGCCGCAATACTTGCTAGGAGAACGGCCTAGCCCGGCGTGGGGGGTTTGCGTGTCGTGGAACCCTCCCCAAGGACGCCTCTCCCGCACTGAAAGGAGAGGAACACGCCGCGGTGGGCAACGGACAACCCAGCCGCGACGCTTTGCGCCGCCCAAAAAGACTTAAACGGCGGCGTAGTTCTCGGCGTTGTTGAAGGCCTCGCAAACGGCCTCGATCCTGCCGCAAAGCGCGTTGCAGTCGTTCATGCTACGCACGGGGCGCCCACGGAGGCGAAGCCACTCGAGGAGGGAACGGGGGTTGACCGTCGCGCCCACGGAGGCAATAGCCTCGCCCACCATGCGCTCGATCTCGGAGGGGTCGGCCTTGCGCCGCATTGCGTTGGCGTCCACGGCAACCGCCTTGGGGGAAGGGGCCTTCGCGTCGGACGCGTCGCCGTCGTCCACGCGGAACATTGCGCCGCGCCCGCTCTGGCTGGAGATCTTGTCGTAGAGCCACTTATAGGCCTTGCGGGTCGCCTTGCCGTTCACGTTGTCGGGGGTGGTGTTGGCGTTCATGCGCACCTGGAACTCCAGCTCCTGCGTAAAGTCCTTGCCGTTCTCCATCCAGCTCAAGGTTACGGGGATGATCACCATGTTGATATCCGCCATCTGGCGCCCGTTGCGGTCGACTCCGCCCTTGATGCTCTCGCCCTGGCGGTAGGGGTGGCACACGACGGCGTGGGGGATGCCCATGTCGCACAGGAGCTTGTCCAATCCCTCCTTGGTCAGGTAGAATCTTCCCTGGATGATGTTGAACTGGTTTCCGATCACATCAAGCCCAAGCATGCACGCCTGCGTCACGCACTCGGCAACGACGGTGGAGGGATACTTCTGGTCGGCCTTGAAATACATCGGATTGTTCTGCATGCTGTCAAGTAGCGCCGCCATCCGCTGACCGCCGTTAAGTAGTAGGCTTTGCATGTCCTGCATTGCCAAGGCGCAGGCAATCTGAGAGCCCAGACGCTTTGCGCCAACCGCCACCAGGGCGCGGCCTGCCTCTGCGCACGCCTCCAGATTCTCGATCACCGCGGGGTCGAACTGGTGTTGGCTTAGCACGCTCTTGCACACCTCCTCCTCGCGCCGCACCTCGGCGGGGACTTGGGGCACTGCCTGCTGTTGGGTGGCTTCCGCCATGCTTTCGTTCTCGTTCATCTTCGTTTCCTCTTGTTGTCTTTTTGTCCTTGCTACTTGCGGGGCCAAGCTCCGCAACCTCTCACGCGGCGCACCCGCGCCGCCCTCTTCTCCTTGCCTTCCGGCACCCATCCGCGCACCACGAAACCAACAAGGGTTCCCAGCACGAAGAAAAGCGCCGCGAAAGTCCAGACCTGGTCGCCTTCTAGCATGTCTTCTCCTCCTTCCATCTGTCCACCAGCGCGTCCAGGTCCTCGCGGTCCCAGAACAACCGCCCATTGCGCTCCAGAGCCTTCTGCATGCACTCGCCGTCCTCCTGGAAGAGGTGGCGGCTCATACCAAGATAGGCGGCGGCAAGCTCGGTCGGCAAAAGCCGCGGCCATCTCTGCCCACATACGGAGGCAAGGGTGACCCCGCGCCTGGCTGTGTCGGTGAAAAGTTTCATTGTTTTCTAGGTTAGTTATCTCTGGTCAACTTTCGGAGATTTGCAGACGGAGGCGGGGGAGGGCGCCTGCGTCTGGAGGAGCTCTTCCAGCACTTGCCACTGCGTCAGGGAGTGGCGCTTGGCAAGTCGCTTGATCTTCTCCTTCGTCTCCTGCGGGACGCCGATGGCGCCCCAGGACTTGCGTTTCTTCATCTTTGCCTCCTTTTTTTTAGGAACTGAACACAAGATATACCCCCGCGGCAACTTTTGCAAGAGAGTTTATAAAATTTTTTTCAAGAATTTTTATAAATGCTAGATTAGGGCTCCCGCCGGGTGGCGGGATGTTCAACCAGCAAAAGGAGGAAAGGCAATGCGTTTCAAGATCACGGACGAGATCCTGCGCCTCCTGAAGGAGGCGACAAGCGAACGGGGGGCGGCGGCGCGCCTATGCCGCGAAAGCGGGCTTTCTCCGTCGAGGATGTCTGCCATCCTCGGTGGGGCGCGCGACGTGCTCCAGGAGGACACCTGGCTGCGCCTGTGCGACGCCGTGCCGGCCTTGCGCCAGATTGCCTCCCCCGTCCAGCCACTTTCCCCCAGCAGGCAGGAGCCGCTTCGCAGACCCCCTGCGCCTTCCTCCGTCGGCGGAGGCTTCCCAGTGGACCGCTTCCTACTGCGCGTCGTGGAGCGCCTGGTGGAGATAGACATGGACCGGGAGACCCTCAAGCAGGTGCTCTCTGCCATCCGTGAGGAGGCGGACTCCATGCGATGAGGCAACGCCATCTGGTGAAGGTCAGCGGGATATACCATGTCCGAATCCGCAGGCAGGGGTGAGACGCGCTAATATCCACCGGGCAGGCTTCCATGCGCAAGGCGCAGGAGGCGGCCTCGCGCATTGTGGACTTGTTCGACAGGGAGAAGAGGGCGCGCGCAATCTCCCGCCGCCTGTGCGAATACGCCATGCGCCTCACGCGCGGGGAACTCGACGCGGCAACCGTGGCGGGTCCTCTTGCCGCGCTCGAAAGGGAGCAACTAAAACAGGCATTGGACCTGATGGCGGAAATATTCCCGGCAAGGACGACCACTGCCGCGGATCTGTGGGAGCGCTACGAAAGGACGGCTTCCGCGTCGGGGGCGAAGGAACGCACGCTTGCCGCGCGCCGCCAGCACTTCGCGCGCTTCACCAGGTGGGCGGGGAACGCGGACGTCGTGGCGATGAGGGAGGAGGACGCGCGGCGGTTCCTCGACGCGGAAGGGCTCTCGGGCCAGACGCGCAACAACATGATCGGGGACCTCTCGGTGGTCTGGAAGGCTTCCGGGCTTGCTTCGCCTTGGGGGGCTCTTCGCGTCGTCGCCGTCCACAAGGAAAGGCAGGAGGCGGGGGTCAAGGAGCTGCGCGCCGTCGTCTCCTGGATGGACTCCCACGCGGGGGAGGCTACTGGGGGAATCCCGCTGGAGGAGTTCGCGGCGTTCGTGCGCGTCCTCTACCATACCGGCCTGCGCCCAATCGACGGCGCGCTCCTCACGCGGGACGAGATACGCGCAGGGCGCGTGGAGCTACTCCCGGAAAAGACCTCGCGCACGGGGCGCAGGATCTCGGTGTGCGTCACGCCTGCGCTTCAGAAAGTCCTCGACGGGATCCCGGTAGCGGGGGCGGATCTCTTCCCCCATGTCGCGGAAATTATGCGGGAAAGCCCGTCCACGCTGCCGAAGGCGTTTTCGGCGGTCTGCCGGAAGGCAGGACTGGAGAAGGGCGCGCTTACGCTATACGGGTTGCGGCACCACTTCGTGACGGCGCAGATGGACCGCGGGGCATCCCCGGACGACGTCGCCGCCGCCGTCGGGCACAAGTCGGCAAAGACCACGGAGGAATTCTACTACCACGGACGGCGCGGCGTGCAGCTCGGGGAAATGGAGGAAATCTAGGGCTCCGCCACGCTTGGCAATAATACACACATTTTGTAAAATGATCCCCGCTTGGGAGCTGTTAAATAGTCATAACTCCTACGTAATCAACGATTTCCACGGGTCTTGAAAACCGCCGGGGGGAAACCTCCCGTGGGTTCGAATCCCACTCTCTCCGCCAACGACTTATGATATTCTGGAAGAGCAAAAATGGGAAGGAATCGTTGGCAAAAACACACACATTCCGTTAAATAACGTCATGCGTAAATAGGATAAAAAACGCCCCTCCAGGGTGCGCGCAACCTGAACAGGTTGGAGGCGTGGAGGGGGAGTTCCCGTTGCCGGGATGTCTAGGGTGTTTATGCGTTGGCTTGCCGCGCGTCCAGCTGCGCTTGCAGTGCCTTTAGGGAGGGGGAGAGCTCCAGCTTGACGGCTGCCGCCCTTTCGGCTGCCGCCCTTTCGGCTGCCGCCCTTTCGGCTGCCGCCCTTGAGGAGAGGAGTAGCCCGCCCCCATAGATGCTTACGGAGCCGATGTCCTTAACGGGGGTGCATTCGTCCCACCGGACGGCGTAGTCTGTGTGGTGGGCGCTAAACCAGGCGCACTTCGCGGCGGTGATCACCTCGTCGGGGAAGGCAAGCTTCGCCAGCTTCTTCGTGTCCTTCTTCTTTAGCCGCTTGCACAGCTCGTCCAGCTTCTCGTAAAGCGTGGATGCCGTCATGAGCGCCACGCCCGGCTCCATGTTCGTTACGAAATTGGTGGGGATGACTGCGCCGTTCTCGTAGCAGATGGTGGCGTTCGTGGCAATCGTGCAGCACCCGGCGGCGCGGAGCACATTTGCCGGGAAAAAAAGGAAAAACCGGATTTCGTGCGCCTTGTAGAAAGCCAGGATTCTACTTAAGATTGAAAACGGGGGGTTGTCCAAGACGACGCAGTCCTCGGGGTAGTCAAATCGTTCGTAGTCTCCTCCGGGATAGAAAGGTCTCACCACCTGTTCGGGCTTGAATCCGTAGCGTTCCACCGCCCAGTCGAGGACGCACTGGTATACCTCCTTTGGCGTATAGCAGTCGTCGGTGGTCTTCTTGGGCTTGAACTTGTCTAGGAATGCGGCATACTCGGGGGAGTAGTCCTCGAAGGCGGGTTGCTTTGAGTATACGGTCACGCGGTCAGTCCTCTTCTTCTTGTGGTAGTTCCGTCCAATGGGCTCCGCCGAATATCCTGATGGCTATCCATGCTAGCCACGCCTTGCGCTTTGGGTATCCTCCTGCGATTAGCATAAGCCTATACCAGCGATCTGCGTCGGCTCGCGGGATGGCTTGGCAGGAGTAGAGCCAGTCGTGGGCGATGGAAGGCGCCATGGTCTCTCCGTTGACGGGTGGACCGATGAATCGCCAGAAAAACCGTGGGACGCTCATGCCGTCGGAGACGAATCGGGCGGGGATGGTGGTATCCACTCCGTATGGGGTGAGGTCCACCGCGTCGGTCGTCTCCAGGAGCGTGGAGCCGTCCTGCTCATAGACGATGCAGGGGATGGTGAGTGGGTCCATTGGCGGGTATGGGGAGGGGGGGGGGGGTTAGCGTGCCTTGTGGATGATGGAGAGGACCGCCACGGCAAGCGTCAGGAGGTTGAAGAGGAGGGTTCCGATCAGGGCCCAGTTCCTGCGCGTGGAGAGCGCGTCGGTCTCCAAGTGGCTGATGCGCCGCTCGTGGTCCTTGATGCTTTCCGCAAAGCTGTTGATGGAGGCGTAGTCGGTGTCCAGCTTTTGCTTGATGCTTGCCACGTCCTCCCGTAGCTTGATGATGTTCTCCGTGATACTCACCTGGTCCATAGGGGTTTTACTCCTCCTTGGCTTCGGAGGCAGTGGTGCTTCCGGTGGCTTGCGGTGCGTCTTGGGCATTGTCGGTAATCTCCTTTGCGACTTTGAGGTCAGTGGCTGATGTGCGCTCGGCGTTCACGGTGGGTGAGGCTTCGTCGAGGTCGGTCTTTCCCTCCGTGGTGGCGTGCTGTAGATTCGCATTGCTCCGCCACGCAATGGAGACTGGAGCGGTTGCTATGCACGACGGCATGAGAGCCGCCAGCAACACGAAGAAAGCTAGTGTAGTAAACTTTGGGGCTGTCATGGTGCGGTCTCCGTGGTGGGGGCGTTGTAGTTGTTCGTGGTGGTGTTCGTGGATCCGTTCGCCTTGTGGATGCCGTATGCCGCTCCGCCCACGATGGCGGCGGTGGTGGTGACCCCTTGGATGGTCTGCCGGATGGAATCCGCGTCGGAGGGGATGTCGGCGGGGGCGAAGGGTTGGGAAGGGACGGTGACGACGAGGGAGGCGTCCTTCTCTATGCTCACGGGTCCCTTGAGGACCAGCGGCGTGTAGGTGGGGGCGTGCGCCTTCTTTGCGTCAAGGTCGGTCTTCCGCAGTTGGTATTCGCGCTCCGTCATGCAGGAGCACAGGAGCAGGAGGAAGAGCCCTAGAATGAGGGAGAGGGTATGAGTCATTGTGCGTCTATGCCTCCTTTGATGGGTTGGTCAGGAGAAAGCGATGGGGAGGTTTGCGCCGCTTGCGTCCTTCCACGAAACCGCCTGTAGCTGTGCCACGGTGGGGGAGGCGGCGGAGATGGGGATGTCGGAGTAGACGGTGCAGTCTCCCGGGTTGCTCGGCGTGGAGGAAGTGGAGAATCCCCAGAAATCGAAGGCGGAGCAGTGGACGAAGTAGTAGGTGCCGCCCACTTGCTTGTAGCGGGTGTAGGCAGTGTTGAGGTAGGTCACCGTGCCGTCCTCCTCGTAGTCGCCGTTCAGTCCGGAAAGGTCCCCCATGGGGGAGCAGTCTGCGGTCAGACCGGAGACAGTGAAGGCGGCGGAGGACGCGGGGGCGTCCGGGTTCGCCACGTCCCAGCCAGTCGGGCAGTTGCTCGCGCCGCGCTCGATGGTGTCGGCGGTGCCCAATGCGCTCGGGCAGGTGAAGGTTCCCGTGGAGGAAACGCCGGAAAGCCAATCCGTAGTCGCGCCGTCCACCCACGCCGTAAAGGAGACCTTCACGGAGGAGAGCTTGGAACAGCCGTTGAACATG
>CAVDSU010000073.1:0-11485 GCA_963611685.1 bacterium | reverse complement strand
CCGACCTTCGTCGTCGCATGGCGGTGGGGGGCTTTATCATGAAGGCGGAGTCCGTTTCGCTCTTTGGCAGCAAGGTAGAGACTGCGCCCTGGGCGGAGATGTTCTCCAATTCGTTGAATATCCAGCTGACGCAGAGCCGGAAGTTCACTATGCTGGACCGGAAGTTCACGGCTGCCGTCCGCGACGAGCTCCGGAGGCTCTCCGGCGAGAATGCCTCCCCCGCCGACGCCACACGCCTTTGCCAGCAGCTGGGCACCGACTACCTGGTCCTGGGGACCATCATGTTCTGCGATGTGGCGCCACTCCCCATGAATCCCTACACCGGACAGACACTGCCCACCGCCTCCTCACCCTTCCTGGACGTCGCCTACCGCGTGATCCTCGCCCCCACCGGACAGATCAAGTGGGCCGACGACATCAAGATCGCCGCCAACGAAATCGCCTTCACTTCCCTGGCGGATTTCTTCGCGCAGAGCGCGGAATTGGCCGCCACCCGCGTGGCGGATTCCATCACCGCCGCAATCCTCCCCTTCGAAATCGTCAAGGCATACCCCGATGGACGAGTGATCATTGGCGAGGGCGGCCGCTCCTTGCAGCAAGGCGAGGTCCTCAATGCCTACGCGCTGGGCGAGGAGGTCCGCGATACCCGCACTGGCGAGGTCATCGATACCCTCGAGGAGCCCCTGGGAATGGTCCTGGTGGAACGCGTCACCGAGAAGCTCAGCTACGGCAGAATCCTGGAGGGCGATCCCGCGAAGATCACCATCGGCACCCGACTCCGCCGCGATCCCGGATATGTCCTCGATAATTCCTATGGCACAACGCCCACTGCACCCACAAATGTGAAACAGACCCCCGCGGGCGGCATCGTGGTGCCCTTCTGAAGACGCGGTAGCGCGCATCAGAAGGGCATCGCCGGGAGGCGGAAGAAATTAGGCACGTGCCGCGTGAGCGGTCAACGGGCCGGTGGTATTTGGGATTTCTTGCGCGCCAATTATGGGCGCGCATGGCGTACGCGCCGGGGAATTCCGGCGCGGGGGTTCGCACTGCGAAATCCTGGCCTAACTTCTCGCAGACCCGCCGTAGCCTTGGCGAAGGCGGGCTCCTTCCTCCTTTTTTAGAGTCAGCCGCAGGGGCGGCTGACTCTTGCCGCCGGAGGCGGCCCCCTGTGGGCCTCTTCCGGCGGCGTTATATTATGCAGTTTTCGTTCCGGCCGATCTTGTTGTAGGGCCGGGGCAGATTTTTGATCTCGTATGGAGAGTGAGTTATGAGTTTCACGAGAAAAGTGACGACCGCCCGTATGGAATATGACGGGAAGGAGCTTGAGTTTCCCGTATTGGAGGGAGACATGGGCGAGCGTGGACTGGATATTCGCACGCTTCGTCAGGCTACTGGTCTAGTGACCTACGATCCCGGCATGGCGAATACCAGCGTCTGTGAAAGCAACATCACTTTTGTGGATGGTGACAAGGGCATCCTCCGCTACCGTGGCTATGACATCGAGGACTTGGCGGAGCACTGCTCTTTCCTGGAGGTGGCGTACCTTCTGGTGCACGGCTTCCTGCCCACCCCCAGCGAGTATAACGCCTTCAGCCATCTGATGAACCAGCACTCCATGCTCCACGAGAACATGCGCAACTTCTTTGCGCTGTATCCGGATCATGCGCACCCCATGGCGATTTTGTCCTCCATGGTGGTCTCCCTCTCCACCTTCTATCCCGAGCTGGAGGAGAATTCCACCGAGGCCATCGACGTCACGGTGGCGCGGCTGCTCTCCAAACTGCGCACCATCGCTGCCTTCTCCTACAAGAAATACAAGGGCGAGCCCATCGTCTATCCGCGGCCGGATCTGCGCTACTGCGAGAATTTCCTGAACATGATGTTCTATACTCCGGTGAACAGCTACGAGCCGGACCCCGTGGTGACTCGCGCCCTGAATCAGCTGCTGATTCTGCATGCCGACCACGAGCAGAACTGCTCCACCTCCGTGGTGCGCTCCGTGGGCTCCAGCCAGGCGAATCTCTATGCCTGCATCTCCGCCGGCATCTGCGCCCTCTGGGGGCCCCTCCATGGCGGCGCCAACCAGCGCGTGTTGGAGATGCTGGAGGATGCCTACCATTCTGGCGTGAGTCCGAAGGTCCTGGTGGAGAAGGCGAAGAACCGCAACAACCACTTCCGGCTCTTCGGCTTCGGTCACCGCGTCTACAAGACCTACGATCCCCGCGCACGCGTGGCCAAGAAGATCTGCACGCAGGTCATCGACCACCTCTCCCACAAGGATCCCCTCCTGGACTACGCGCAGGAGCTGGAGGCCGTGGCGCTGGAGGATTCCTACTTCCAGGACCGGCACCTCTACCCCAATGTGGACTTCTTCACGGGACTGGCCTACCGCGCCATGGGAATCCCCCTCAATATGTTCACCGTCATGTTCGCACTGGGACGACTCCCCGGATGGATTGCACAGTGGCTGGAGCAGCGGGACGGCGAGGGGCGCATCGTGCGTCCCCGGCAGCTCTACGTGGGGCCCGTCCACCGCACGGTGGCCGAGACCCTGGCCAGCAAGCCCTATATCCACCCCGGACGGTAAAAAAAAGCAAAAGGCCCCCACGCCATCCCCGCGATCCGTCCTCCCTCCCTCGAAAACGCGCCAGACGCCGCCAGCCGTAGCCCCCATTCCCACGGGCCGCGGGGCGGCGTCCGGTTCTTTCCGGGGGCACCCGCGAAAAGACACTCCTCCTTCCCTTCCTTCCCGCCATGCGATTCCGACCGTGCATTGATCTCCACCAGGGGCGTGTGAAGCAGATTGTGGGCGGGAGCCTCCGGGATGGACAGGACGACCGCGCCGGTTCTGCCCGCGAGAATTTCGTTTCCACGGAATCCCCCGCCTGGTATGCACGGAAATACCACGACGACGGCCTCGCCGGCGGCCATGTGATTCAGCTGGGCACGGGCAATGAGTCTGCGGCGCGCGAGGCGCTGTCCGCCTGTCCCGGATTTTTGCAGTTGGGAGGCGGCGTGAATCCCTCCAATGCCCGGGAGTGGCTGGATGCCGGCGCCGCCGCGGTGATTGTCACCTCCTGGCTTTTTGCGGACGAGGAGTATTCCGTGGAGCGGCTGTCGCAGCTCGCTGCGGTGGTTCCCCGTGAGCGCCTGGTGGTGGATCTCTCCTGCCGAAAGGTTGGCGGCGAGTATCGCGTGGCGTGCCGGCGTTGGCAGAAGCTCACGGCATTGACCCTGAACCGCGAAACCTTCCTGCGCCTAGGAGACGCCTGTGGCGAATTCCTGATTCACGCCGTGGATGTGGAGGGCATGCGGCAGGGCATCGACCGCGAGCTGGTGGAACGACTGGCGGAGTGGTGCCCCTTCCCCGTCACCTACGCCGGCGGCATCCGCTCCCTGGAGGACGTGGAGGCCATTCGGACTCTCGGCGGCGGGAAGCTGGATTTTACCGTGGGGAGCGCATTGGATCTCTTTGGGGGAGACCTCCCCTACGATGTGCTGAAGCAATATGTCTGACGATTTCTTCCCAGAATACACCCACTGCACCCTCTGCCCACGACAGTGCGGCGCCGACCGCACCTCCGACCGGCGCGGCTTCTGCGGCGAGGGCGCCGTGCTCCATGTCGCTGCCGTGGAAGCGCATTTTGGCGAGGAGCCGCCCCTGGTGGGACACGATGGCAGCGGGACAGTCTTTTTGACCGGATGTACCTGCGGATGCTTCTTCTGCCAGAACTACCAGCTCTCCCAGGAGCACGTGGGAGAATACCTCACGGTTTCGCAGCTGGTGGAACGACTCCTGGCGCTGGAAGCCCAGGGCGTCCGGAACGTGAATCTGGTGACTCCCGATCACTACTGGCCCCATCTGCGCGCCGCCATCGCCGCACTCCGCGCTGCCGGATCCACACTCCCCGTGGTCTGGAACTCCGGCGGATACAGCACCCGACAGACGCTCCTGGATGCCCTGGACCACGGCGTGGAGATCTTCCTGCCCGATTTCAAATACGCCACCCCTGAGCTGTCGCGGCTCTGCATGGGACGCGACGACTATCCGCAGGTGGCGCTGGAGGGCATCTCCCTGCTGGTGGACCGCGCGGGCTTCCTGCGGCCCTTCGACGAGACGGGCGAGATGGCTGCCACCCGCGGCGTGCTGGTCCGACATCTGGTGCTTCCCGGCGAGGTGGAGAACTCCCTGCACATCCTGGATCTGCTGGCGGAACACTTCGGACCCATGCTCCCCATCTCCGTCATGCGGCAGTTCCGCCCCATGCCCGAGTGCTTCGCCCGCGGAAAATTCACCCGCGTGGTCAACGACGAGGAATATGCCCGGGTCATGGAACACGTCCAGGAACTCGGCTTCCAACGAGTCTTCCTCCAACCCGATTGCGGAGACAAGAACTTCGTTCCCGATTTCAAGCACCCGGGAGAGGCCTTCCTGGGCAACGCCCTCGCAAAGGAACGCATTGCTAAAAGTGAGCAGTGAGCAGCGAGCAATTCGCAATTTAGAGCGGACGCTCCGCGGGAATTCCGCCGAAGCTTCGGCGGCGTAAACTGTGGCTCCCCTGCCGAATTTCTTTCGCCCCCCCCGGCGGGATGTTTTTGCTTTTGCGCCAATCTGGGCGCCGCTTGGCGCACGCGCAGGCAATTCCGGCGCGGATTTTGCCTGTGAAACCCCCTTCTTCCTCTTTTTTTAGATTCCCAAATCTCTGGAGTAACGAACATGTCATTGAAGGTCGCCGTTTTGATGGGCAGCAATTCTGATCTGCCGAAGATCCAGGGATGCCTGGATGTGTTGAAGAAGCTCGAGGTGGAAACCGTGGTGCGTGTCATGAGCGCCCACCGGACTCCCGAGATCGTGGCCGAGTTCACCGAGGGCGCCGAGGGCGCCGGCATTGGCGTCATCGTGGCCGCCGCGGGTGGCGCCGCCCATCTGGCGGGCGCCGTGGCCGCCCATACCCTCCTGCCTGTCATCGGAATCCCCGTGGAAGGCGGCGCCTTCCATGGCATGGACGCACTCCTCTCCACCGTCCAGATGCCCGGCGGAATCCCCGTCGCCACCGTGGGCGTGGGCTCCGGCGGCGCCACCAACGCCGGACTGCTGGCTGCCGAAATCCTTGCTGTTGCGGATCCCGCATTGCGCCAGCGGCTGGCTGCCGAGCGCGCCGCCCGCAAAGAGAAGGTGCTGGCCGCCGACCGGGAACTCCAGCAGTCCCTGTAGAGTCCCTGCAAATACCCCGCGCGGGAAGGGGAGGACAGTAGGCGCCCCCGAGTCCCTCTCTCTCTTCCTTGCGCGGGAGTCCCGTTTTTTAAGGAATAACCCGATCCCTCTGACGGAAGATATTTCGATTTTTGCATGAGAGCGCTGTTGTCCGCCATCCTCCTGCTTGCGTGGGCCCTCGGGGCCTTTGGGGTAGGGGAGGCATTTGGGCAGGAGAGCGATGCGCCGGAGGGATTCATGCAGCGACTGGTGGGGGAGAAGGCGGAGTGCTATGCGCTGGACCAGGAGAGTCTCTGGCGCCTGATCACCATGGCGCGGCTCTGCTCCCGCGAGACCGACCAGCTCCTGAAACGGGAGAATGCCCCCCAGCGACGACTCCAATTCCTGGGACTCAAGCGCGAATTCTCCGAGCGGGAATTCAAGGGCGGCGATATCCCCGTTCCCGTGGCGGAAGCCGTCCCCCGACAGCTCTGCCGCGTCTTCCAGGCATTCCTCTGGCGGCGTCTCCGGGAGGAGCTCCCGAAGGACGCCACGAAGGCGCGCAATGCACCGCCGCGCTTCCTGCAGACTCTCGCTTCCGGCATGGCGAACCGTGTCGCCTACGGTGGCATTGGCATACGGGGATACTACTGGCCGGACTTCCGGATCCCCCGCTGGCAATTCCGGGATCGGCTTTTTCCGGAGCTGGAGGAGCTCCTGACCATGCCCGTGCCCTCCGACCGCCCCGCGGTGCTGATGGTCTATTTGTCGCACGCGAATCTCCTCCTGGATATCCTGGTGGACGCCACTCCCGATTTCACCTACTTTCTGCGCGAGTGGACGCTTGCGGAGTCCCAGGAGGGGCTCTCCCCCGCCGCGGCGCTGGCGAAGTGCCTGCCGCCGGGGACCCTGCGTTCTGGCGAGACCCTCCAGGGATGGTATGAACGCCGCGCCCTGGAACTCTCCCGGGAACGCCATGGACAAAACACCGCCACCGGCATCCAGGAACAGCTGGAGGCGATCCTCACGGTCTCCGTGCTCTCCGCGGATTCCCGCGACGGAATCCTCCGCATCCATCTGGAACAGCTCCCACAGCGCTTGAGTGACTACAAGGTGGACGAGGCCGCCATCACACGGATCTACGACCGGCTCCTCCGACTCCAGACTACCGCGCCACTCCTCCTCCGGGATGCCGTGGGAGACTACCGCTCCGCAGTCTCCGCCTTCCAGCATCACGACTACCGGCTCTTCCGGGAACGCCTCAAGGTGGCGCGGCGGAATCTCTCCGAAAGCCTGGAGCGCCAGCATGCCGCCGAGGAGCTCCTGGAACGCTCCGAAGAGCGCTCGCAGGGCGCGCGCACGCTCTCCGATTGGTCCGAGATCCTCCAGCACTACGAATCCTGGTCCGAAACCAGCCGACGCTGGCTCACGCCCGTCGAACGATAGGAATTTCTCATGAAACGCACAATCGCCATTTGCCTGGTCAGCCTGGAACTCCTGCTATCCGGAGGCTTTCTGGCCGGCACGCTCCTCTTTACGCTCCTGGCGCCACGGCACTTCCCCGTCGCGGACTGCCGAATGCTCCAGACTCTCCTAGGGCAATACGCCACCGCACTGGACGCCCAACGGGACAACTGGGACCGCCTGGGCACCCGCGTGGTGGCTAGCTACGCGGTGAATTTTCGGGAATTGGGCGCGCTCTCCCTGGAGACCGGCGAGCTGGTGGGAGCCCTCCGCGAGACCCTGGCAGTCCCCGTGCCCGGATTCCTGGGAAATCTCTCCCTGAAGCCCGCCGAAGACCTGAAACGCGTCTCCCGGGATCTGGAGGCCCTCCTGGGACGACTCTCCCACACCATGGACCAGACCGCACAGGTCTTCAGCGACTACTCCCAGGAGGACCACCGGAAATTCCTGGACGCCGTGGACTCCACGATCCTCCTCCTGCAGCTCTATGCCCAGCGCGCCGGCGAGGTCGCCGAGAGTGGCCCGCGCGTCCTCCGGAATGCCGGATGGGCGGCATCGCTCCTGGCGCTCCTGCTCTTCTGCCTCTCGCTGAACCAGGCACTCGCCCTCCCGTCCCCCCAACGGGATTGAGGGAGGATCCACACTCTTCTTCCATGCGCGCCGCGCCCCCGCCATCCAAGATCACGGAGTTCCTGGTCCTCCGGAAGACGCCCTTCGGCGAAAGCTCCTTCATCGTCGCGGGAGTCTCCCCACAGAAGGGACGCATGACGCTCCGCATGGGCGCACCCATGCCCCGCGCACGCACCACCGCCGGCGCCTTCGATCTCTTCCAACTCCTCCAGGTGGAATACTCCACCAAGGGCGATATCGGCTCCGCACGGCAATACACAGTCCTCCGCGATTTCTCCACCGTCGCTCTCCACCGCGATTCCTTCGAGGCCGCGTGCTTCCTCGCGCGCTTCACGCTGGAGAATCTCCTCCAGCTGCCTATGCCCGCCTACACGCAGGCACTCCTGGTGGCGCTGGAACGACTGGCAAAGCCGGTGGAGGGACTCCCGCCGGAGGGCGTCCTCACCGCCGCCGCACTCGCCTTCCTCAACGAAAATGGCGTGCTCTCCCCCGTGGACCTGACGCCCCGCGAGGCCGCGCAATGCCAGATGCTCCTGGAAATGGCCTCCGGCGCCGCAGAACCCCTGCCGCTCTCCTGCCAAGTCTGGAAGGCGCTCTGGCAATGGACCTGGGGACGCCTCCTGGAAGCGGAAGCGAAGGTGCCCGAATCCGCCTTCACTCCCCGCCCCTAGGCCGCCCCTCGCCAACGGCTTATATTCCGGGACATTCCCGATTTCTCCTCCCGAAAAAAACGCGCCGCGCTTGCGCAAAACGCGCTGCGCTTGCGCGTTCGACGGGCGGAGCTCTCTTTCACGACACCAATCCCGCAAACAGGAAAAGACCATGTCTCTGCAGTTCTATAATTCTCTGAGCCACCGCGTGGAGCCCCTCGAACCCATCCATCCCGGCAAGATCGGCATGTATACCTGCGGGCCCACTGTCTACAATTTCGCGCACATCGGAAACTTCCGCTGCTACGCCTTCGAGGATATCCTCAAGCGGACTCTCCTGGCTTCCGGGCTGAAGGTGCGCCATGTCATGAATCTCACCGACGTGGACGACAAGACCATCCGCGGTTCCCAGGCGGCGAAGGTGCCCCTGCGACAGTTCACGCAGACCTACAAGGACGCCTTCTTCCAGGATATCAAGACCCTCCGGATGCTCCCCGCCGATGTCTATCCCGCCGCTACCGATACCATCCCCGAGATGATCCAGCTCATCCAGACGCTCTTCGACAAGGGCATCGCCTACCAGGCCGAGGACAAGTCGGTCTATTTCTCCATCGAAAAGTGGCCCAAATACGGCCAGCTGGTCAAGATCGATCGCGATGCCATGCGCGTCGGCGTCCGCGTGAAGATGGACGAATACGCCAAGGACGCCACCGCGGACTTCGCGCTCTGGAAGGCGTGGGACGAGGCCGACGGCGACGTGTGGTGGGACTCTCCCTGGGGAAAGGGCCGCCCCGGCTGGCATATCGAGTGCTCCGCCATGTCCTCCAAGTATCTCGGAAAGACCTTCGATCTGCACTGCGGCGGAGTGGACAATATGTTCCCCCACCACGAGGACGAAATCGCGCAGTCCGAGGCCGCCAACGGCTGCAAGTTCGTGAATCTCTGGATGCACTGCGCACACCTGATGGTGGAGAACCAGAAGATGTCCAAGAGCCTGGGGAACTTCTATACGCTGAAGGACCTGCTCCAGAAGGGCTACACCGGCCGCGAAATCCGCTACGTGCTCATCAGCACCTACTACCGCCAGAGCCTCAATTTCTCCCTCCAGGCACTGGAGGAGGCGCGCGGAAATCTCCAGCGCATCGATGCCTTCACCACACGACTCAAGGACCTGGCCGCCAATGGCCCCGAAAGCCCGCTGGCTCCCGAACAGTCCGAGGCCCTCGAAAAGTCCGCACAGGCCTTCCTCGCCGCTCTCCAGGATGACCTGAATGTCTCCGCCGGATTGGCCGCACTCTTCGATTTCCTCCGCGAGGGCAACCGCGAGATGGACGGCGCCAAGACGGGCCGCGCCTGGGCAGCGAAGGCGCTGGAGGTCCTGGCGTCCATGGACCGCATTCTCGCCATTGTGGAGCCCGATGCGCAGGAGGTGCAGGTGCCCCAGGAGGTCCTGGATCTGGCGGAACAGCGCCAGGCCGCCCGAAAGGCAAAGGACTGGGCACGCGCAGACGAAATGCGCGCCGCCATCGAGGCCGCTGGCTGGACGGTGAAGGATACGCCCAAGGGACCCCAGTTCCTCCGAAAGTAAAATGACCGGTCCCCTCAACGAGGAACAGCTCCACGCTCTGGAAACCGCCGCACGCGCGCATCTGGAGCGGGACTGCTCCTGCCACGACTGGGACCACACGCGCCGCGTCCTGGCGACCGCTCTCCAGCTCGCCCAGACGGAGGGCGGGGACCCCGGCGTGATCACCGCGGCGACACTCCTCCACGATATTGCACGACCCGAGGAGATGGCCGACCAGGGAAAGACCGACCACGCTCTCCTCGGCAGCCAGATGGCCGCCGAAATCCTCCGGCAACTGGGCGTCGGGGATGCACCCTGGCAAGAACACGTCTGCCAATGCATCCGCAGCCACCGCTATCGCTCCCGAAACGGCGAACCACCCGCCTCCATCGAGGCACGAATACTCTATGACGCCGACAAGCTGGATTCCCTGGGGGCCATCGGGTTGGCACGAGCATTCCATTTCGCAGGAAAAACCGGCGCGCGAGTCCATAATACCAAGGAAGAGGCACTCTCCGGCGCCTCCTACGGACGCGAGGACTCCGCATACCGGGAATATCTGGTGAAGCTCCAATACCTCCCCGGGGCAATGCTTACCCCCACCGGATACACAATCGCCCTGAAACGCGCCGCATTCATGCACGCATTCTTCCAGGAACTCGACCGCGAATGCACCCCGCCCCGCGGCTAGGGAGTAGGTAGTAGGGCGAAGGGAGTAGGTAGTAGGTTTATAAGGCCGCTGCGCGGCTCTTCCGCGGCGACACACGCCGCGGAACCGTACCGCCCCAGGCGGCGCACAATGCGCCGCAAGTGCCTAGCAATTAGTTGGTAGTGAATAGTTTATAAGGCGCCGCAGGCGCTCTTTTTTGCATATGACAATTCGCGACAAAGCTGTATAGGCACGGTGTGAAATTGCATGAGTTGTCGTAAAGGGGGGCGAAAATTTCTGAAATTTTCCTGTTATTTGCTCTTGTCTTCCGGGAAAGTTTTGGTTAAAATTCCCTCGGTCCCGTGGTTGGGATGCGACATCATTTTTTTTACAGGAGAATTCATAATGCGTAAATCCTTTACTCTCATCGAGTTGTTGGTCGTGATCGCGATCATCGCCATTTTGGCGTCCATGCTGTTGCCCGCGCTCTCCAAGGCGCGTGAGAAGGCCCGTGCCATCAGCTGCACCAACAACCTGAAGGAAATCCAGCTGGGAAACATTCTCTACGGCAACGACTACGATGACTACCTGCCCCCCGTGGCATATTTGGACGACAATCGTGATTTCGGTGCAGACCTGGGCGCCAGCCGTCCCTGGTTCTGCTACAACTCCATGATTCCTGAGGCCCCCATGGATTTCAGTGTATGGAATGCCAAGGATCCCATGGCGGGTTGGCTTGGCGTGCAGAATGGGCTGGAGGACAAGTCCTCCTGGCACAAGATCATGCACTGCCCCTCTTGCCCCACCAGCGAGCGTCTGCTGGGTAACATCGGCTATCAGTGCAATGTCGCCATGGGCTTCATCAAGAACTACCTCAGGTGGGGCGGCTCTCTCCAGAATGGCGACTGGAACATGGCCTGCACTTGGCACCGCCTCAGCAGCATCAAGTACCCCTCCATCTATGTCAATATCCTCGATGGTACCGTGAAGAGTGCATGGGAGACCATGTTCTACGCCATCCCTGATTACATCTTCCCCGAAACCGCACGCTTCTCCTACTTCCGCCACTCTAACAACATGAACCTGTCTTTCAGCGACGGACACGTGGAGGCCCTCGGCATCCAGAAGGCCTCCGATGGCTACAACAGCTCCCTTGGAAAGGATTACTACTGGTTCCCCGGCTGCAATAAGTCCTGGGGCGGCGATAAGATCATGGAATAAACCCCTAAACGCAAAAAAGGGCCCCCGCGCCACCAGGCACGGGGGCCCTTTTGCCTTTTTAGGGAGTAGGTCGAAAAGGAGTAGGGAGTAGGTTTGCAAGGCCGCTGCGC
>CAVDSU010000072.1:0-11723 GCA_963611685.1 bacterium | reverse complement strand
GGTATGGCGCGCGACACCGTACCGCCGGCAGGCGGAAGAAGCTAGGCGGGGCTACGGGGGGGGGCAGCCACTCCGTCCTTTGGAGATCTTCCTGCGCCCCCCCTTGGGAAAAACGTGCCAATGGAAAGCACGCACCGTGGAGGCAGGATATGGCCCTATGGACACGGCGAGAGTGGATAGGCCGAATACCCAAAGGACGGGGGCTGCCGCCCCCCGTACCCCTGCGAACTTTCTATAGGCTCTTGCCGTCTTTTTCCCTTGGCTGGCGGAGGGCCCGTACCCCTGCGAACTTTCTATAGGCCCTTGCCGCCTTTTTCCCTTGGTTGGCGGAGGGCCCGTACCCACGCTGGCTTTCTTTCGGCACGCATGGGCTGCCGCCCCGTACCCCCGAATTCGTGACTAGGCGCCAGTGGCTAGTCTATAAGGTGCCTGCGGCACTTTTCTGCCCACTGGCGGCATTTAGCGCACCCCCGTACCCACGCTGGCTTTCTTTCGACAGGCATGGGCGGCAGCCCCAGCCATCCTGCGGGCATCTTCCTGCCTCACTGCGGCACTGACAGTGGGAACCGCAAGCGAGTAGGAATATCTTATACGCGTGTCCCGACACCTGGGGCACAGGAAAGCCATTTCTTACACATACGGGAGGTTTCAGATCATGTTGAAAAGCGGTTCTCTGGCGCTGTCATTCGCGCTGGTGTTTTTCGGAGTGCTGGGCTGTAGCGGTCAGGAGGGCGGCACGCCATCGTCGAAGCTCTCGATCGCTCCCGGCAAGGCATTGATTGTCTACTACTCCTGGAGTGGCAACACGAAGGCGGCCGCCGAGCAAATCCAGAAATACACCGAGGGCGTCCTCTTCGAGCTCCAGCCGTCGAAAGCGTATCCCACCGACTATGCGTCCTGCCTAGAGCGTGCGAAGGCCGAGTGTGCCGACGGCGTGCAGGCGGAGTTGGTCGCGCTTCCAGAGAATCTGGAGCAGTACGATGTCATTTTCGTGGGGAGTCCCACCTGGTATGGCGTCATTGCGCCGCCAGCGCTGACCTTCTTCGCCAATCCCGTCCTGAAGGGCAAGACGGTGATTCCCTTCTTCACCCACGGCGGCGGCGGTTCCGACGGTTGCGCCAAGCAGGCCCGGAAAGTCTGCCAGGACTCCGTCCTTCCCGCCATCGGCGGCTTTCCCGGCAACCGCGTCCGCAACTCTGACCTGGTGGAGAATTGGCTGAAGGAATTCGTGACCGTCCAGAAATAGCACCACACTCCCCCTTTTCTTTGCAACACCCTGAACCGGAGGCCCCCGCCCATGAGAAACGCCGCACTTGCCGGAATGCTTCTGCTATTCTGCTGCGCTCTTCCCCACTTGGAGGCAAAAGAGACCATGAACACGAATGCCCTGAATCCGAAGGAAGAAAAGATTGTCGCCATTGCCATGCATACCTCGCGAGGCGACATGGCAAACCTGAAGGCCGCGCTGAATGCGGGTCTGGACGCCGGGGTCTCGGTGAACGAGATCAAGGAGATCCTGGTCCAGCTGTATGCCTACTGCGGCTTCCCGCGCAGCCTGAATGCGCTGGGGAATTTCATGTCGGTGATGCAGGAGCGCCAGTCGGCGGGCATGCGGGACGCCGCGGGGGCCTTGCCGGGGCCCCGTCCCGCGGGCAGCGCCCTGGACTACGGCACCGCCAACCAGACGAAGCTCTGCGGCGCACCGGTGAAAGGCGCGCTCTTCGACTTTGCTCCCGCCATTGACGAATACCTGAAGGCGCACCTCTTCGGCGACATCTTCGCCCGGGACAACCTGGACTGGCGGACTCGCGAGCTGGCCACCATCGCCGCGCTGGCGGCGCTCCCGGGCGCGGAGCCGCAGCTAAAGGCGCACATTGGCATCGGCAAGAACAACGGCGTCACCGACGCACAGGTCGCCGCCATCCTGGAGACCGTCCAGAGCAATGCCGTGAGCCCCTTCCCCCGTGGCGGAGAAAACACCGCCTTCGCGCAGTATTTCTCCGGGAAGTGCTACCTGTCGCACTTGACCGAGAAGGAATCGCAGCTCCATGTTCCCGTGTACAACGTGACCTTCGAGCCCGGCTGCCGCAACAATTGGCATCGCCACACCGGCGGGCAGATGCTCATCGCCGTGGGTGGCGTGGGCTTCTACCAGGAGCGTGGCAAGGCGGCGGTGAAGATGCTCCCCGGCGACGTCATCGAGATCGCCCCCGAGGTGGAGCACTGGCACGGCGCATCCCCCGACAGCTGGTTCGCACACCTCTCCGTGGAGTGCAATCCCGCCATCAACAAAAATACCTGGCTGGAGCCCGTCACCGACGAGGAATACCACGCCGCAGTCTCCGGGAAATAGCCGCCCACCCCGCACCCACGCCCCACGAGAAGTCCGCCATGATCTACCGCACGCTCGGCCGCACTGGCATCCAGGTAAGCACCATCGCCCTCGGCTGCGAGGGCTTCGTTGGCAAAAGCCCCCGCGAGGCGAAGGCCATGATGGACTTCGCCCTGGAAAACGGCATCAACTTCCTCGACCTCTACACCCCGAATCCGACCGTCCGTTCGCTGGTGGGCAATGCCCTGCGCGGGCGCCGCGACGGCTTTGTCCTGCAGGGGCACGTGGGCTCGGTCTGGAAGAATGGGCAATACGAGCGCTCCCGCGACATCCCGCTCTGCCAGGCGTCCTTCGAGGACCTCCTGCAGCGCCTGGAGACCGACCACGTGGATGTGGGCATGATCCACTACTGCGACGAGCAGGACGACTTCCACCGGGTCTTCGAGACCGACTTTTTGGATTTCGTGCTGGGGTTGAAAAAGGCGGAGAAGTTCCGCTACCTGGGGGTCTCCAGCCACAACCCGGTCATTGCCCGAAAGATCGTGGAGACGGGCCTCGTGGATGTGCTCATGTTCTCCGTGAATCCCTGCTATGACATGCAGCCCCCCAACGAGGATGTGGAGAAGCTCTGGGCCGACGAGACCTACACCAACCGCTACCACAACTTCAATCCGGAGCGCGAGGCGCTCTACCAGCTCTGCGCCAGCCGCGGCGTCGCCATCGACGTCATGAAGGTCTATGCCGGCGGAAATCTCCTCAAGGCGGATCTCTCCATGTTCGGACGCGCCATGACGCCCGTCCAGGCGCTGCATTACGCCCTGACGCGCCCCGCCGTGGCCGCCGTCATGGTGGGCACCCACAGCATTGACGAAATCCGCGACGCCCTGAAGTGGTGCGACGCCACCGACCAGGAGAAGGACTACTCCACCGTCCTGGCCGGACTCGACAAGTGCTCCTGGTCCGGACACTGCATGTATTGCGGACACTGCGCCCCCTGCCCCAAGCAAATCAGCATTGCCGACGTGAATAAATATCTGAACCTGGCGGAGGCGCAAGGCGAGGTCCCCGAAACCGTCCGCGACCACTATAGGCTCCTCGCACACCACGCCTCCGAATGCATCCAGTGCGGCGCCTGCGAAAAACGCTGCCCCTTCGAGGTCCCCATCCGCGAGACCATGAAAAAAGCCGCACAAGTCTTTGGAAACTGATGCCGTTTTCGGCATCCGTTTCCGAAAAAAGGAGGAAGGAGGACGGAGGAAATTAGGCCAGGGTTTCGCGTGGCGAAACCCCGCGCCGGTTCGGCGCGTGCGCCAGGCGCGCCCACATAGGCGCGCTACATACCGCCGGTAGGCGAAAACGGCGCCTGAAAAACGGCGCCCTTTATATACACAAATGGCTAGCCAAACGGCTAGCCACTCGCGTTTCCCCCTCTGTTGTCCTACTGCTATTTCTTCATCGCATCCAGTCGGTTAGCGAGGGTGAGGAGTGCAGTGCGGACCTCATGGTATTCGGAGGGCTTATTGCGCTTATGCCAGAGCTCGCAGAGTTGTGCCTCGCGTCGGCGGAGCTCATCGGCGAGTGCCCAGGCGTCTCCGGGGAGCGTCCCCACCACGTGTCCGATGATGCGGTGATTGAGGAGGTTCATCTCCACGGCGAAGCGCAGCTCCTTGGCGGTGAGGTCATCCAGGGGATGTGCGGAGGCAATGGCCTCCTCCAGCTCCAGGCTGGCCTTCTCCAGGACGGGAAGAGTCCCGGGGATGTCCTTTGCGTTGCACCAGGCGTCCCAGTCCTTTTCCACGCGGAGTGCCGTAGTGGGGTCCACCCAGAGGGAGGGCTCGCGCCAGGTGCACTTGCAGAGGGCGGCGCATTCGCGCCACTTGGAGGCGAGGTTCTTTGCGCCACCGAATTCGATGGCATCCAGGGCGTTTTCGAAGGCGTCCAGGTCCTCGGCGGCGTCCACATTCCAGCAGCACGCCGCGCCATACGCCATACCGTAGAGGGAATTGGAGAGCAGATTGATGTTTCCGAAGTCCCCCCAGTTGGTATTGAGGAAACCGGCGGCGCCGTTGGCGTGTCCCTTCTTCGCATATCCCAGGATGTTCTTCTGAGAAGTGTAGACGTCGCCGAGCCAGCGGTTCCAGACGGTGGTTCCGGGGCAGACATAGAAGGTTTTTGCGGCCTTGGCAAGTCCGGCGGTATCCCACTGCTTGCACTCGGGGCCGTAGTCCCACTCCAGGGGGATGGCGCCCTCGGGGAGCTCCTTGATCAGCTCGTGGTTGGAGCCGATGATGTCGCCCCAGAACATGGGGACCTTGCCCAGCTTCACCACGACGTCCATGATCTTCTTGAGGAAGCCCACGTAGAGCGCCTTCACGTCCGCCTCGTCCTTCACCAGATGCGCATTCTTTCCCTTGCCCAGATCGAAGGTTTCGTCGCAGCAGATATTGGCGTAGCGGGAGTGGAAGAGCGGGAGGTATTCCTCAAGGATCTCGGTCACCAGCTGGATGGAGCGCGGATCGGAGGGGTTGAGGGTGTAGTGCGCCATGCGGTCGTAGAGGGAGAACGGCAGCTCGGAGCCCTTCACGTCCAGCTCGTTCAGGTCCTCCAGTCGCTTGCTGCGCAGGGCGGTATAGAGGTGTCCGAAGGTGGAGATGGAGGGCACCAGCTCCACATGTCGCGCCTCGCAGTAGTCCTGGAGTCGGAGGACCTCCTCGGCGGTAAGGGGATCGGCGCCCTGCCAGATGTCGCAGTGGCGGGCAAAGGCGAAGGTATGCTCCACGTAGAGCTGCAGCTGGTTCAGCTTGTAGAAGCTCATCTTGTCCACCAGCTTGCACAGCGTCTCCAGGGTGGGGACGGCGCTGCGGGTGACATCGTGGTAGAAGCCGCGGACCGCGAAGTCGGGGGCGTCCTGGATTTCGCAGGCGGGGCAGACCTCTTTGGTCTGGGAGAGCAGCTGTCGCAGCGTCTGTATGCCGTAGAAAAGCCCCGCTTCGGTGGAGGCTCTCACCACCACGCCCTGCGCAGATGCCAAGATTGCGTATGCGTCAGTGTCGAAGCCCTCGGCGAATTCCAGCGTGATGCCGGGGCGTTCGAAGGCCTGTCCCGCCACGCCCAAGCGGGGACGAGTGCCGATGATGGCCTCGTATTCCTCTGCGAAAGTAAGGACTGCCTGGAGCAGCGCGGGAGTGTAGTCGCGAGGCAGCAGGAGGTTCTCCAGCGCAGCCCAGCGGAAGGAGTCCTGCTGGGAGAAGGAGGCTTTTTTCGGAGTGGGGAGGAGAGCGATCATGTTCGGTTTCTAGGCGTGGGAGGAGGGGTATGGGAACAGAAAATCCCCGCGTACGCGAGAGTACCGGGGATTTATTTGAGGACGCCTTGAAAATATAGCCGTGGCGGCGGTATTCTAGGTGCGTCCCACGAAGGGGAGGAGCGCCATCAGGAGTCCGGTGATGGCACCGACGCCGAGGAGGATGCGATTGGGGAGGCCCTTCGCGTCTTTTGCGCAGCTCTCCAGGAGATTCCGGAATTGCCAGGGCGCGAAGAGGGCGATGGTGGCGCAGACGCCCCAGACCAGGGCGGCCACGGCATAGAGTGGTCGGATGCCGCAATAGTATGCGAAGGCATTCTGGATGAGATAATTCACCAGAAGCACCCATGCGCCGGCAAATGCCCGTGCGAAGAGGAAATCCAGGGTCTTCCAGGCAAGCACGAGGGTCACGGGGACCAGCAGCCAAAAGACGGCGGGCCACTGTGTGCCGGGGAGGAGTCGCCCCGCCTCGAATGCGCAGTCCATCAAGACCAGTGTCCCCAGGGCCATTCCGGGGATCTTCCAGCGGGGGATTGCGGTTGCCCAGCGGGGATGGCGGGGGAGGGCGCAGGCGGCGAAGACCGCGCAGGCGAACGCCAGCAGTCCCGCCAGAACCGAGAGAGTGCGGTAGAGGGCCATAATCAGACGAGCTCCTGTAGCTGGCAGGGCTTTTCGATCACGCGGATGCGGGGATCCGCGGCGGCGGCGGCGCGCTGCTCCGGGGTGCTGTATCCCCAGTCGGCGAAGACGAGCGCGGTCTTTTCCAGGCCCGCGATGCCCTCCATGCGCTCCAGGGTGGCCAGGCGGTCCTCCACGAAGACCAGCGCGCCCTCGCGGCTCCACTCCAGAAGAGTCTCCTGCTTGTTGCGAATCCGCCCCAAGCCGAAGATCTTCTCCTCGGGGAAGGCGACGCCCTCCCGCGCCATGAGTCGGGAGACAAAGCGCTCCTCCTTGGTGGTCAGAATCCGGACCTCCGCCCGGGAAAGGAGCTCCCGCAGGGCGTCGGCGGCGCCGGGATAGAAGCGATTGTAGGAGAGCCAGCCATTCTCGTCCTCGGAAAGCCAGCGGTCGCGCTCGCCGCCAAAGAGCGCCTTCAACGACGCCTTGTCCTGCTTCGCCTCCGCCAAGACGCCATCCAATTCCGCGGCGAATTCGGTGGTCGCGCGGGAGAGCGGCGCTCCGGACCAGAGGAGCCAGGTCTGGAGAATGGACTGGTAGCCGGTCTCCATGTAGGGGCGCAACTCCTGGCAGAAGCGCTGGATCTGCTGCTGCGGCACGTCTCCGCGGAAGCGCTCTGGCCAGAGGGCACAGCAGCAACGCCAGGCAGTGGCGGCGTTTTCCGGCGCAGAATCACAGATGACGCCGTCGAAATCCAATGCAAGCAACGTGTTCATAGCGCGTAAAAGAGCCAAATGGGGAAAAATGCACCGCCGGTAGGCGGAAGAGCGCCTGCGGCACCTTGCCAACTCGCCGCCAACGACTCCCCTGCCAAGCGCGAAATCAGCCTTCGCGCAGGAGCTTCAGCAGTTCTTCCAGCGGGACGGTCTCGATGGTATCCGCGCCGGTCAGCAGGTTGTCGGCAAGATCCCGCTTCCGCTTGTGGAGCGCCTTGATCTTGTCCTCGATGGTATTGACCGTCTGGAGGTGGTAGATGGTGACCTTCTTGTGCTGTCCCAGGCGGTGAGCGCGGTCGGAGGCCTGGTTCTCCACGGCGGGATTCCACCAGGAATCCAGGTGGATCACGTAGTCGGCCTGCGTCAGGTTCAAGCCGAGTCCGCCGGCCTTCAGGCTGATGAGGAAGACAGGCACATCGCCAGTCTGGAAATTCTCCACGGCGGCGGCGCGCTCCTTGGGAGTGCGGGCGCCATCCAGATATTCGTAGGCGATGCCCTCTTCGTCCAGAGTCTCGCGGACAATCTCCAGGAATTTCACGAACTGACTGAATACCAGCACCTTGTGATCACTGCGAAGGATGCGCCGCAGCAATTCCAGGAATGCCTCCAGCTTGGCGCCGGAGAGTCCCTCGCCGCCAGGCACCAGCCGCGGATGGTCCACGGCCAGGCGGAGCTTGGTGATGCCGGAGAGGACGCGGATGTGCTTCTGGCCCTCGCTCTCGTCGCGGGACTCCAGATCCCGGAGGATCTGCCGGCGCAGATTGTCGTAGAATTCGCGCTCCTTGTCGCCGAGCTCCACGGGGTAGTCGATCTCCTCCTTGGGGGGCAGGTCGTTGAGGACCTGGTCCTTGCGTCGCCGCAGCAGGAAGGGGCTGACAATGCCGCGGAGATTCTGGGTCGCGTCCTTGTTGTTGTCGTGCTCGATGGCGGTCGCGAAGCGATGCTGGAAGCCCTCGCGGGTGCCCAGGAGTCCGGGGATGATGAAATTGAAGATGCTCCAGAGCTCGTTGAGGTTATTTTCGACGGGTGTGCCGGTGGTGACCACGCGGAAGTCCGCGTGGATCTCCAGGGCGGCCTGGGAGCGCTTGGCGTGGGAGTTCTTGATGGCCTGGGCCTCGTCCAGGATGGCCACACGCCACTGGATCTTGCGGAACGACTGCTGTTCGCTCTGGAGCAGACCATAGCTGGCGATCATGACATGGCGGGGTCCCAGGCGCCGGAAGGCCTCCTCGCGGTCGCCGGGACCGAAGACCTGGCACTCCAGAGAGGGCGCGAAATGGCGGAATTCGTGCTGCCAATTTGCGCAGACGGAGGTCGGCGCCACGACCAGCGTGGGGCCCTCCTCGGCCTTCGCCAGAACCAGCGTGATGGCCTGGACGGTCTTTCCCAGACCCATGTCGTCTGCCAAGCAGGCGCCGGCGCCGGCGCGATCCAGGCGCGAGAGCCACAGGAATCCCTCTTCCTGATAGGGGCGAAGGGTGGCCTGGAGTCCGGCGGGCACGGCGGGCTTCTCCTCCATGGCGTGGTTGTACTGCTGGATCCACGCATTGGATTCGGGGGGCAGCTCGGCGCCCGGGAAATTCTCCAGTTCGCGGCTCAGGAAGGGCATGAGGAATTGGCAGATCCGCATGCCGCCGCCATTGAGGTCGCCCAGACGGCTCAGGGCGCTCAGCTGCTCCCGGAGCTTTTCGGAGAGCGCCACCACCTGGCCGTCGTCCAGGGTGACGAAGCGCTTCTTTTCGGCCACGGCGTGGACCAGATCCGCCAGGGTGGCAGTGGCGTCGGAGTCCTCCAGCTTCACCTCGCCCTCCACCGAGAACCAGGAGAGGTAGCTCTGGGTGTGGAGAGAGACATTGCTCATGGTGAGGGTCCGGCGGCAGATGAAGCGGTTGTCGGAGGGCCACTGGACGTGGCACTTTCCGCATTGCATCTGCTCCTTGAGGGCGATGGTAAGCTCGTAGCAGCTCATGCCCTCAACATTCCAAATCCAGTCCTTCTCGCGGCCATTTTCGGAGAGCATCGGGCACGCCGTGACCAACTCCTCGGCCAAGGCGAGCTCCCGCTGGACGTCGCGGACCATGCGGAAGGGCTTCTCGCTGCTGGGGAGGATCATCTCCAGCGGTCCCTCGCCGGGGGTGTAGTAGGGTGCCGCGGCGCCGAAGGGTCGCACCAGGAATTCCACCCGCAGGCCCTTGTCCCGGGGAGTCAGCTGGACGCAGGGGATGGTGTCGGTGAGATTGGGCTCCAGGTCCAGTCCCGGGAGGGGATCCTGGGAGATGACGCGGAAATTCCGCACCATCTTGGAGAGGACCTGCTGGTTTTCGGAGGAAAGGACTCCGGGCACCTGGAAGTCTCCTGCCAGGGCGTCGCGGAGATGCCGGTAGGGCGTGGGGAAGGAGTAGACCGCCAGCTGGTCGCCCTGCTCCAGGCGCACGACGCAATCGGCGTCTGCGGGGGCATCGGGCAGCAGGTGGTACTGGAGGTCGTCACCGACCTGCGTCACCTGGATGACGGGCTCGCAGTTCACGCAGCGGAGGGTCTGTCCGTCACCGCCCTCCAGCATCACGCGGGGGTGTCCCACCAGGGCCTGGATGACCTTCGCCCAGGCGTAGGGGGCCTCCTGCGGGGAGTTTTTCAAGAGCGCCTCGGTCTCGCGAAGGAGGTCGCAGGCATAGCAATCCTGTGGGGTCAGTCCCAGGAAGAGGAGTTCTCCCACGGGCGCCTGACGGGTGCGGTCCAGGCTCCCGAAGGTCCAGTCGCGATACGCGGTAAAGCGGCGGCCCTTGGTCCAGCGGTCGCGGACGCCCAGGGTCTTTCCCCGGCGCGTGGAGTGCTGCTCGATGGGCTTGACGGTCAGGATGCCGCGATCGGCCTGGTCGGTATTGACGCTCCAGGCGAGGCGGGTGTCGCTGTTCTGGGGGAGTTCCTCCAGCACCTGGCCCAATTTTGCAAAGCGCTCCACCCAGCTGTTGCGGGTGAGCACGCAGTCAATGGCGAAGGGCAGCCGGCTGTGTGCGGGGTCGTGCCAACGGCTGAAGGCCGCGCCCTGGCTCTCCAGGCGCCGCAGGAGCTCCTGGCACTCCTCGGCAATCCACTGGTAGCCGCCATGGAGCGCCGCCGCGGAGACATCCTCCAGCAGCATGCGCTGGGAGCCATCCAGGGTGCCGGTGAGCCAAAAATGGGCCAGGCAGGCAAAGAAGGTATTCAGACGGCAATCGGAGTGCCAGACGGGATTGACGGGCGGCAGATCTGGATTGGCCTTTGCCTGCACTACACTCTCCAGGAGGGTGTACACGACGCCATGGGGAGTGTCGTTGGCCGCGCCGCTTTTAGCGTAGAAACGCGCCAAATGCAACGACGCCGGGGAACCCTCGCGCAGGAGCGCCAGCACCGCAAAGACGCCACCCACGGTCTGGAAATAGCCATTGTGCGTGTGGGCCGATTGACGAATGCGGTCCAGGGCGTCCCGGAAGGCGACAATGGCCTCCTCGTCACGACCCGCCAGGAAGCGGCTCCAGCCGCGGCGCAGCAACAGCGGCGCTCCGGACTGCAGTCGCCGCAGGAGATTCGGCAACACCCGCCAGTCGCCGCAGAGCAGCGCGTAGTCCAGCATGGCGGTGACCGCCATGGGCTGGGCATTCTCCGCCAGGGCGTAGACGCGCTCCGCCAGCTTCCGGACGGGGCGCATGCTGAGGGCGGCGGAGGGCAGCAGTCGCCATGCGCAGACCAGCAGGAAGGCCTCGGGGAGAGAGAGCAGCCACTCTTCGTCTTCGTCGAAGAGGAAATCGAAGAGGTCCGTGCGCGCGTAGTCCCGGGGGAAGGAGTCGCGCATGACGACGAGCACCTGGTTCAGCAGGGCGATGTTCTGGCTATAGAAGGCATTCTTGATATCCCGCTGGAGATTCTCCCGGGAGGTCTGGCCATGGATGTCCACGCTGGGCAGCGCATGGAAGATGGCGTCGGGCAAGGGCGCATATTCGGGCTTGCCGAAGATCTCCCGGAGCTCACGAGAATCCTTCGCCTCCGCGCCAAAGAGCCCCTCCGAGGGACACACGACACGGCCCCCCTCCACAAGACGGGACAGGCAGTCCGCAATGTCACCCTCCGTCATGCGACGGAAGACCTCGAACTCGCCATGCCCCAATAACAACAGGACATTCAATAGTTCCTGGGACGAGACGGGACGGCCTATGGCCTTCAGGACCTCCTCGAGAATGCGATTCTCGGGGGCGTCAGTCTGCTGCTTCTTCTTGACGGACGACTGGGAACGGGACTTTTTGACGGGCATGACAGAAACGCCTCAATACAAAAACAAATCCCCCAGTCCGGGCACTCTCCAACGCAACTCCAACTGGGCGGATTCGATAAAAACAACGACCGGCTCAAAACAACGCCCCGCGACTCAACACAAAAAAGTACAGGACGCGCCGGACACTCGTCCACAGGCCAAGACCCATTTTCTGGGGAACTTCGACCGCGAACACCCTCCCGGGACGGGCGGGTGGGGTACTATAAACCGCGCCCGCCCTTTTTCACCCTCAAATGACCCTAGGGGAGAAAAAGGCGGAAGGAGCCTAAGGCGGAAGAAGCCCCCGCCTCCGCCAGCGCTACGGCGGCCCTGCAGAAAGGGGGGGAGACCACATTCGCTAAGGCTTTCGCAAAGGCTACGGCGGTCCTGCAGAAAGTGGGGCCA